>JAHFDA010000004.1:62243-91344 GCA_023249225.1 bacterium | reverse complement strand
CTTTAAGCCAGAAAATGGCGGTTCCGAGGCCACGGCATCTGGGCTTTTAAACGCAAAAACACTGTCAAAAATCTGAAACAGTTTCAAAAGGAAAGTTTGGATGACTTTTTCAGCAGTCCCAAGCTCGGCATGATCACGATCATCTTCTACCACGAGAATTTTCATGTCATGAATGCTTCCCACTCGGCAATTTTTTTAAACATTGGCCCCCAGGTGAGACTGGGCCGGCAATTTTGCGCGCATGCTTGGTCTGCAGGACGACAGCCATGAATTCGCCCGACATGATGCACCTCTATATGGTGCTGCACTCGGACCATGAGGGCGGCAACGTGAGCGCCATGGGCCTTTTGGCGCAGAACATTTTAAACCGCGCCGAAGGCACCCCGCTCGTCCGGCCCAAGTCGGTGAGTACCGAAGGCGTGGAGGAATTTTTGGCCAAGTCTTTTCCGGCACAGTTAAAAGACACGATGAATCCCATTTCGCACCTGCAGGATCCGAACAACCAGGTGTGGCACCAGCACGGTTTTGTGGAAAACCGGCCGGTGATGCATTAATTCTTTCCGTTAATCAAATTGGCCACCATGCTGGCAATCACATTCTTTTCTGCAGGTCGGCTTTCGGCAATCATCAGCGTCATCGCCACCAAAGCGTTATCGGCAATCCGCCGCGTGCCATCGCTATGATGAAGCATACGGTTCTTTTCGAGGAAACAAAGAAACAATGCAGCAGCAATACGCTTGTTCCCATCTACAAAGCTGTGGTTCTTGACCAAAAAATAAAGCAGATGAGCCGCCTTTTCTTCCAGAGAAGGATACAGATCCTGGCTATCAAAACTTTGCATGACCGCTGCCAATGAACTGTTTAGACTCTGGTCTTTTTCCCGGCCAAACAAATTTGAGGTATTGAATTTCTTACGCATGGTTTCGATCACGCATTTTGCTTCATCATAGGCAATCGGCTTGGCTCTGCGCCGCGCCAAACGTTGCAGATTCACCCGCTGATGATCATAGTCGTCGATCAAATCGAGCGCATAAGCATAGTCAGAAATGGTCTGCACCAACGCCGATGCTTCTTCACCGGACAGTTGCCTTTGCTTGCTTATATCAGCCGCAACTTTTAGTGTTTTCTGAAGAGCCTTTAAGCGCTTGGCATTGACGGAATAGCCTTGGATCAAATGGTCATGCAAAACCTTAGTGGCCCAGATGCGAAATTGGGTTCCACGTTTTGAATTGACTCGATACCCCACCGAAATGATGGCATCCAAATTATAGTATTCGACACTCCGAATAATTCGGCGTTTACCCTCCACTTGAACTGTTGCATTTTTTGCAACAGTTGCATCTCGACGCAATTCTCCCTCACGATAAACAGAAGCTAAATGCCGAGAAATAACAGATTTATCGCGCTGAAACAGTGCCGCCATCTCATTTAACGAAAGCCACACCGTATCTCCCTGAAACCGCACCTCGAGCCTGGCGATGCCATCTTCAGTACGGTAAATAAGAATATTGGGCTTATGAAATTTAGTCTTATCAACAGATAGTTTTTTGGTCATAGAATGATCCTGTGCAGACAAGAATAAAATGAAAGGAAGAATTTAGGAAGTTAAACGGCGCTGACCCATTGATCCCCTTGCAACACCTCTACCCGCGCGTAATGCGGCATGGTGCTGGTCACGCGCGGCACTGACGTTCCAGCAGCCCGAAAATAGGGGCCAGATACCCTGATGCGAACAATCTTTCCGGCATAATCGTCTGCTTGACTGTAATGCTGAACTTGAGATTCGATATCCGTTTCGAAATTGGTTTGATCGTAAACGCAGTAATAGCCCCCATCCCGCACAATCTGGTTCCACTCGCTATGGGTCACCGCCCGGTACAGATAAGCGCCCTTGGCCGCCGGGCAAAGGACTTCAAACATAGAAAACAATTCAGCGGCTTTTGGAGCCAGCAGTTCCCTTTGATCCCAGGGAATGAATTCACCTTGAAAAATGAATCCCTCGATCACTGGCAGGGCACCAGAATCAGTTTGGTTTAAAGTATTTTCCGATTCAACAATGCGTTCCAAGATCTGTTCAACAATGGGTTTATTGGAAGGAGTCGCCAGCGACCTTAGAATTTCCTGGAGCTGCTGCCTGGTTAAGCTATTCAACTTGTCCCCTGTATCCAGCAGGATTTTGATGACTTCATCCGAAATCGCATACTTCATTCGCCTGACAAGCTCCGCATTGTCCGGCCTGCAGACAAAATATCGGCCCGGATTGCTCAAGACAACTGAAAATTCTTTCTCTGCTTGAGATGCCGGATTCAAGGGGATCGGAATAGCGGGTGACGGAATCGTAAGTCCTAACGCAACAAAACGGGAGGGGCCGGAAAGATAGACCTTGGGAGGATAGTGCCGGCCTTGGGGTATGAGGTCATTGGAGGCTTTGTGCACAACGTCATTATTCCCTGACTTTGCCCTGTCAAAACTTGAAGTCCCTGGAAGTTGTACTAGCGCTGACTGCGCATGGTGATCGGATAATCAGACGGATCAAACGGCGGGTAATACGGCGAATGGACAAATTCATCCATGGTTTTAAGCTGCAAAACACGGACAAGGTGGCCCACCACATCGTCGCTGAACACGGCTGCCCCCTGGGCATTCAAGTGATCCAAGTCTGAATAAAACGCGCTGTCCTGATACTCGGGTCGGCTGCGGTCTAAAATCTGAATCAGCGGAATCTTAAGCATCTGCGACATTTGAAAAATACATTTCATCAAGTACCACTCGTCGGTGCGCAGGTTAAAACCAAATTGCGCCCGGTAAAAGGCTGGGCCCGTGCAAAACACCACTCGGATACCCTTGCTCACCGATTGGGTGGCAAAATTTCCCAGTTGTTCCACAATATAACCGTCGTATTTTTCTTGCAGGCTCCAGGTGCGCTTTTCATCACGGTAAGCTTGATGCAAGGGCACAAAGCCATTGACGCTTTCGGGCTGTTCGCCAAAAACCTGACGCAACAGCAGCGATCCTTTTCCGTTGTAACGGTAACTGTGGCAGAAAAGCCAAGCTTTTTGCGTGAAACGACTCAATTGAATCGAACGCACCAACATGATGCCATCTACCGCCGCACTGCGGCCAAGATAGGGCGCAAAAACGGTCAGCCGCTGCATGCGGTAGTTCAGCGGATATAAATCTTCGGGATCGATATTGACCAGATACAGGCGCGGACGATGTTCCTGTTCAATGAGATCGGCCAGCATGCGGAAATACAGGACATCCTGACCGTCGGCACCGGCATTAAAAAAAGTCATGCCCAGCTTGGACTGCAAAATCTCGGGATCATAGTGATGTTCGGCCCGGGAATCGCCAAAAACATAGGCCTGCGCCCGCGCCTTGACGGCCTGGTTGATTTTGCCACCCTCTAACTTGCCAATCACCACTTGCGAAAACCAGCGTTCCAGTCCAAAGGCAAGCACACGGTCAAAACCAAAGGCCAGAATCATAAATAAGACCCCAAATAATGCCTGCCATCCCAATGGGGGTAAATTTAACCACGCTTTTGTAGGCTCCGAAGCGTGAGACGTGGCAGCCCCCCGAAGTTTTTTTGTTTTTCCCACGTTCTTATTTTAAAGTATGGCTATAAAAAAGAAGCCGTTTGTTTCCCAAACTCGCAAAACCATTCCGTCGCCCCCGGCAAAGGCCAGTACTCCGCTATTTAAATTCAAGACTTCCTTGCTGACCGCCAGCATTTTTTTAGTCGGCCTGCTGGCCTGCGACCGTGGATTGGGACTGTGGCTCACACAGCAGTTTTCAAAAACAATGATCAGCGATGACACAATGGGAAATGTGTTTAACCAAGCCATCCATGCTAACACTGACGCTTACATCCTAGGCGATTCACGTGCCAAATACCATTACAACCCCAGGCCACTGCAGCTTAAAACCGGTCTAAGCTTTTTTAATGCTGGCGTGGTGGCCCAGGATGTTTTCTGCTTTCGTATGGGCACCGATGTGCTTGAACAGTTCCACCAGCCCAAGCTTTATCTGGTGGAATTGAGCACTTATGTTTTTGATATTCAACCCAATCAATACCTCGGCGCACTCACTACATTTGCCCCCTATCGCCACCGTACCCACACCTTTGAACAGCTTCTTGAAATCGAGAAACATGCCAACCATCCAAGGTTGCCTTATTTGTTAAAAATAAAAAGCTACTCCTTTAGATCGCATTTGTTTCCGATCCTGAGGCAGCTTGTCGGCCAGAAACCCGCACACCCTGATGGATTTGAAGCTAAGTCAGAGACCCTCGACCCTCGCAAGCTTCCGCTCCATCGTAACGGCCTTGCGGGTATCCTCGACGAGGTTAAGGTGATGCAATTTATCGACTTTGTGAAACAGAGCCAGAGCAAGGGCATTCGCGTAGTCGTTTGCGTGGGCCCCATGTACCGCTGGGATTCAAATTTTGTGCTGTGGCAAAGCGAATGGTATTACTTGCGCTGCATACGCCAGCTTTGCAAGCTACTGGCAGTCCCTTTAATTGAAATCAGCGAGGCCGCCTACCCGGAATACCGTGATCCCACCTACTACATGGATCAGAATCACCTCAACAAACGTGGCGCAGAACTGTTTTCTCATCAAGTGGCCGACCATTTACGAACTATTTTAACGCTTCCTAACATGGAGGCCTTTTATGCATCGCCGTACTTTCCGCAGATAGACCCAGCCGACTATCCCTTGCCACTTAGCAAATAACCCGCACTATTCATATTCTCTTGTAGCGGACTCCGGGACGCGAGGCGCTGCCGCCACCCGACGTTTTTTTGTTTTTCCCACGTTCTTATTTTAAAGTATGGTTATAAAAAAGAAGCCGCTTGTTTCCCAAATCCGAAAAACCATTCCGTCACCTCCGGCAAAGGCCAGTGCTCCGCTATTTAAATTCAAGGCTTCCTTGCTGACCGCCAGCATTTTTTTAGTCGGCCTGCTGGCCTGCGACCGCGGATTGGGGCTGTGGCTTACACGGCAGTTTTCAAAAACAATAATCAGCGATGACACAATGGGAAATGTATTTAACCAGGCCATCCTTGCTAAAACCGACGCTTACATCCTGGGTAATTCGCGTGCCAAATACCATTACGACCCTAAGCTATTACAGCTTAAAACCGATCTAAGCTTTTTTAACGCCGGCACTGACGGCCAGGACGTCTTCTTCTTTCGTATGGGCACCGATGTGCTTGAACAGTTCCACCAGCCCAAGTTATACCTTGTAGAACTAAGCACCTATACCTTTGATATTCAACCCAAGCAATACTTCGCTGCGCTCACATCATTTGCCCCCTATCGTCAGCAAAGCTCCCATGCTTTTGAACAACTTCTCCAAGTGGAGCGTCATGCCATGCACCCACAGTTACCTTACTTGCTGAACATAAAAACTTATCGATTTACCCGACACTCCTTGCCTATCTTGATGCAGCTTTTAGGTCAAAAGCAAAAATACCCTCATGAATTTATACCGCTTTCAGGTACCCTGGCCCATCAAGCGCTTCCAACCCATCGTAGCGGTCTGACAGGTACCATCGACGAGGTTAAGGTGATGCAATTTATCGACTTTGTAAGACAGAGCCAGAGCAAGGGCATTCGCGTGGTCGTTTGCGTGGGCCCCATGTACCGCTGGGATTCAAATTTTGTGTTGTGGCAAAGCGAATGGTATTACTTGCGCTGCATACGCCAGCTTTGCAAACTGCTGACCGTACCTTTAATTGAAATCAGCGAGGCTGCCTACCCGGAATACCGTGATCCCACCTACTACCAGGACGAGAATCACCTCAACAAACGTGGCGCAGAACTGTTTTCTCATCAAGTGGCCGACCATTTACAAACCCTTTTAACGCTTCCTAACATGGAGGGCTTTTATGCATCGCCGTACTTTCCACAGATAGACCCAGCCGACTATCCCTTGCCACTTAGCAAATAAGCAAGTTTAAAACACCCCATAAACGGGAACAACCACAACTAGTTCAAGTACTAACTCAAAAGGGGTGGCCCGTGTCCAAATTAAAAGAAACGCTCGCCAAGCAGATTCCGCAACTTCGGCAGGAACGCAAAGACATTATCGACAAGTGGGGCGAGCATGTGGTTGGAGAAGTCACCGTAGAGCAGCTCTTTGGCGGCATGCGCGGCATTAAAAGCGTGGTGTGCGACACCTCTGTGGTGGAACCTGACGACGGCGTGATTATCCGCGGCATCCCCATTGCCAAATTGCAAGACCGTCTGCCCGAAGAAATTCTGTGGTTGATGCTCACGGGCAAGTTGCCCAGCGCAGATGAGCTTAAAGACCTTCAAACCGATCTCAAAAACCGGACTAGCGTACCGGCCTATGTCTTTAAACTGATCGACGAGCTCCCGGACGACACCCATCCGATGACCCTGCTCAACACAGCCATTTTGGGTATGCAACGCGAAAGTAAATTTGCCAAGGCTTACATGGAAGGTCTTTCAAAAACCGACCACTGGCAAGCCGTGCTTGAAGATAGCCTGAATCTGATCGCTGGCATCACCAGCATTGCGGCTTATGTATACCATCGTAAATACCGCAAGGGCAGTCCCTGGCAACCCGATCAGTCCAGCGACTGGGCCGGCAGCTTTGCGCGCATGCTTCAGATTTCGAAAACCGAAGAATTTGAAAAGATGATGCGCTTGTACATGACCCTGCATGCCGACCATGAAGGCGGCAACGTCAGCGCCTTTACCTGCCAGGTGGCTGCATCGGCTCTGGCGGATCCGTACTATTCAGTATCAGCCGGTCTAAATGGCCTGGCCGGACCGCTGCATGGCCTTGCAAACCAGGAAAGCCTGCGCTTTTTGCTTGAGATGCAACGTGAAGTAGGCGAACGTCCCAGTGATGACGCCGTACGCAAATATGTGTGGGATCTTTTAAACGCCAAGCGCGTGATTCCCGGTTATGGCCACGCGGTACTGCGCAGCACTGATCCGCGTTTTGTTGCCTTGTATGATTTTGGCAGCAAACGTTTTGCCAAAGACCCCTTGTTCGACCTGATGGCCCGTTGCTACCGGCTGGTGCCAGAAATTTTGCTCGAGCAAGGCAAGGTCAAGAGCCCCTACCCCAATGTAGATGCTGGCAGCGGCGTGATCCTATGGCACTATGGCCTAAAGCAATTTGATTATTACACCGTACTGTTTAGTGTCAGCCGCGCCCTGGGGATGCTGGCGCAAACCATTTTAAATCGCGCCCTTATGACACCCATTCTGCGACCCAAATCAGTCAGCACCGCCATGGTACAGACCGAGATCAACAAATCATTTGCCACGCATGTGTCTGAATCGGTGAACGCGGCTTCACACCTGTCGGATCCGCAAAATCAGGTTTGGCACCAGCACGGTTTTGTCGAAGAACGTCCATCGGCAGCTCCCGCACCGCACTAATCTGGGCTAAACTCCTGTTCAGTGCTGGGGGTAAGGGCTTGCTGCTATTTTTTTGCGATGTGTGTCATGAAAAGTTAAGTCTGGGTTTTTGTCTTTCTGAAAAGAAATCTGCCACTCGCTTTCAAAGAGCAGCACAGGATTGTCCCAGCGATCACGCAAAATCTGCTTTTTGTTTTTATCAATACAACTTTGCAAAGCCGCTTCTGGACCGCTTAACCAGCGCGCAAAACGGTATGGCATCATTTCAAAACAGATCTCGGCGCCATACTCGGCCTTAAGGCGATATTCCATGACCACAAACTGCAGTTCGCCCACCGCCCCCAGGATCGGTTCAAGGTCGTCCGCGCTCCAACGCTGAAAAAGCTGAATGGCGCCTTCTTCGGTCAGCTGCCGCAAGCCGGTCTGAAGTTGCTTGCGTTTTAAAGGGTTCGTCAGGATCACCTTGCCAAACATTTCCGGAGAAAAAACCGGCACATCATCAAATTCCACGTCCTTGGCAGTGGTGATCGTGTCACCAATATGAAAGATCCCCGGATCGTATACACCCACAATGTCGCCTGGGTAGGCTTGTTCAATTTGCTTGCGTTCCTGGGCCAGAAACTGCTGGGGCGGTGTGGCTTTAATGTCTTTGCCGGTACGCGTAATCACCGCCCGCATTCCGCTTTTATAAAGTCCCGAGCAAATGCGCATAAATGCAATGCGGTCGCGGTGCCTGGGGTCAAGGTTGGCCTGAATTTTAAAGATAAAACCAGAAAAATCCTCCTCTTCTGGATTAACGTTGCGCTGTTTGGTCTGGCGCGCGTGCGGCGCTGGGGCCAGATGCACAAAAGTTTCTAAAAAAGGCTGCACGCCAAAATTAGTCATGGCACTCCCCCAAAATACCGCCGTTTGATCGCCTGTAGCCAGTTTGGCAGGATCGGCCACATTGCCCGCCGAGTTGAGCATCTCAAGATCCTCTAAAAGCTGATCCCGTATTTCGGCACCCACCTGCGTTAGAAATTGAGGATCGTCAATTGAAATACGCAGCATTTCTCCTTCGCGTGTGCCGTGCTGGGTATCTTTGAGCAAAGTGGCCATGCGGGTGCGCAGATCGCATACGCCCTTAAAATCACGCCCACCACGGCCCACCGGAAAATTAATGGGCACGCACTCAACGCCAAAAATACTTTCAATTTCATGCATCAGGTCATAAGGATCCTGTCCTGCACGGTCGAGCTTGTTCATAAACGTAAAGATGGGAATACGGCGGCTGCGACAGACGGCAAACAGTTTTCTGGTCTGCGGTTCCACGCCCTTGCTATGGTCGATCAGCATCAGTGCACTGTCCACGGCTGTCAGCACCCGATAAGTGTCTTCAGAAAAATCGGCATGGCCCGGAGTATCGAGCAGGTTGAGCACCAGACCGGCATATTCAAACTGCAAGACCGATGATGTGATGGAAATGCCTTTTTCTTTTTCAAGTTCCATCCAGTCCGAAATGGCATGCTTTTTTGCGCGCCGCGCTTTGACCGACCCCGCCATGTGAATCTGGCCCGAATACAAGAGCAGCTTTTCCGTCATGGTGGTTTTGCCCGCATCGGGGTGGCTGATGATGGCAAAGGTGCGGCGGCGTTTAATCTCGTCCTGAAACAGCGTCATATGCCCTTATATGGTACGCGTTACTGGGTGCGCGGTACACCGTATGCGCTATCGGGTACTCAAGTTTGAGTTTGGGTGAAACACGGGAATGACGTCAAAAGCCTTATGACCTCCTCAACAAACCTGGAACTATCGGCGTGGTTGCAGCAAAAGGAAAAAATGGTGCATGTCACCACCCACTTGCTGATGGGGGGCTGGATGCTGACCGTCTGGTTGGCCGATTTTTTTTACCAGAACAGCTACCCCATCGAGCGGCTGCTGTGGATGTACGCAGGCTTTGTGGCCTACAACTATATTTTTCACGTTTTAATCCGCCACCGCACAAACCCAATGCCTTACTTTACGTGCCGACAGATCCTTAACTTGTTTTTTATCACCCTGTTAAGCGGTATGACCGGAGGTTTATACAGCGGCGGCGTTTTCTTGTTGCTCGCCAATGTATTAACCGCCATCTTTGTGCTACCGATCAACTGGATTCTGATGCACAGCATTCTGATTATTTTTTGCGTCACGCTGCTGGCCTTGTTCCATTATCCCCTCGTACATGACATGTTAGCCCTGCCTGCCTACACCTATCAACCCATCGTCCAGAATTATGGCCATTGGATCAGCACCCAGACCACCTTTGTGCTGGCGGCCTTGTTTTCAATTTATCTGGTGTTTTACCTGACCAAGAAAATTACTGACGAAAAAAAATATATTGAACACTTGTCCGAAGAACTCGAAACCCGCAACAAAGAACTGAATTTTAAAAACACAAACCTGGAACATTTTAATTACTTAATCTCGCACCAGCTCAAAAACCCGTTGACCACCATCTCGGTCATGTCCGCAACCCTGCTTGAAATCGCAAACTCCCCAGATACAGAGGAACTGGAGCTGATCCAAAAAAGCTCCGAAATCATGCATCGTACGATTAACGAGTTATTTTTGCTGGCCAAACTTTCTAAAGAAGAAGTCACGCTGCAACCGGTGAAATTTTCTGACCTGGTGCAACAAACTGTTCAAGAATTGCAACATGAATTAAGCCTGCATCAAGCCACCCTGGATATAAGACCCTTGCCTTACCTACCCGCCAATGAAGCATGGATGCGCGAAGTGTTTAAAAATCTTATCCTCAACGCCTTAAAATACAACGACAACAAGCAACCGGTTATTGAAATTGGCACCCTTGCCAAAGGCAAAGGCATGTACGTTCGTGACAATGGCATTGGAATTTCTGTGGAACACCAGGACAAGATTTTTGACATGTTTTACCGCGCCCCCAACGCACTCCAAACCGATGGCACCGGCGTGGGGCTTTACCTGGTCAAAAAAATTATGGAGTTCCACCACGGCCGCATCTCGGTAGACAGCCAGCTGGGCAAGGGCACCACCGTCTATCTCTTTTTTGATGGAGATACTGCGGGTTAATGACCCACTTTAAGCCCCGCCTGAACACGTACAAATTCCTGGTAAATCGCTTCCATTTCAGCTTGGATCTTGGTGCCGAAATCTGCATTGGCCACAATGATGCGCAGATCGCTTTCCGAGAATTGGTTCAGCACCAACTCATCCTGGTTGGTGTACGGAGAATCATCGCTGTCTGCCAGATCAAAAAGTAAAAGCTGCTGGGCAGCGGCAGAAGGCGTAGATATCCCCTGGCTCTCAAAATAAAACCACAGTGGCGCCAAGCCATTGCCCAGCACAGCATCCGTTAAGGGCGTATGCGGACGGGCAGAAACTTTGATGAGTTCCCTGCGGTAATCGAGCAACACCACATTGCCGTCATCGTCCCTGACCATCTGCTGGTCTTCATCACGTTCGGGCTTTAAAGACAATCCCAGGTAATAGTCGTTTAAAAAAATACCGTCCAGTAAGGCAGGCTCAAAAGCACGGTCGTTATTAAAAAAGACCTGCCGCATATCTTGAAGTTCCATGTATCCCGCATCACTGGTAATCTGACTGGGATAAAAACCCATTTCTTGGGACTTCTGTTGATCATTCATATGTTCCCGATGAGTCGCAAAATCGTCTTGGGCATAACCCATCAGTCGGTTAGCCTGGCGCACCATATAGGCGCTGTTCCAGGCTGATTGCGACAAAGCCCGCAACTCGTTATCGGTCATGGGCAGCGTGGCCACCAATTTTTGAATGAATTGAAACTCGAGCGCATAGGCATTGCGTTCGCCCGGCGTTGAACGTTGTTTTTCAGGCTCGGTGTAGAAATTTTGGTACCACTCGTGGTGCCCACCAACTTCGTGCACCATCACGTGCGCCACCACGGGCAACGGGTTTTCAGAAATGAACTCGTGAGTTCGAATGACACACATACCACTGTCCATATAAAGCCCTACCGCACCAGGCACAGGCAATCCCCCCAGGCCGTAGGTAATCGTTCCGCGCGTAAACACCACTGATTTGATGTCCTGCACTTGTTCCCAACCGCCACCTGCTTTAAGCAAGACTTCTAGTTCTGGCGGAATGTCTTCAACACGCACTTCGAGCAGATTATTTCCAAAAGGACGCTGATAAAGCTCGTCGACCGTCAAGCGCTGCTCACGTTTAGGCGGCCGCAGTTTGTCGGTTAAACTTTCAATTTCAGCAGAGCTTAGTCCAAAGTCAGGAGCAAAAGACAGGTAAACATGCAACACAAACGCCAACTTGAGTTTTTCCGGGACGGAAAGCTGGGCAGCACGATCCGCAAGCGCGTTGAGATAGTTAAGGTAATACGTTTTGACCAGCTGGTTGTCGGCGCCTTCGGGACTTTGAGCAATGGCATAAAAAACATCGTAAACATCATCGAACATTTTTTCATATTCCAATACGGCTCCGTCCAGTTTGGTTAATCCCCTTAAAACTTCGTAGGCGCTAAGCGTGACATCGTAGACTTCGATGCCTGCTGCCAAAAGGCCAAAACGCATGGCCCATAACTCCTGGAACACCGCCTTGCGTTTGTCTTTTTGATCCCAGGTCAGAGAGTCATAGCGCATTTCGCACTTGGCTACCTGTTGCTGCAACTGTCCTTTAAGCAGCTCAAGCTGCGCCGCCTGGGTGGCGTTTGCACCCCCTGCCGTCAAGGCCGAAAGTGTCTGGTACCCCAGCCAAAGTTTTTGAAACTCGGCGTCTTGAACGTATTTAAAGGTGGCCGTTTGCAGAGCTTGCCCAATAAAGGCATCCGCATCCAATCCAGAATCGGCATCCAGTAAATTTGACACCGCCTGCACAAAGGCATAAAAACGGCGTCCCTCGGTGGATAAAGATACATCCACCACACCGTCAAAACGATCCAGGTACGCCACCGTTAATGCACGCAAACGTTCTCCAAGTTGTCCCCGCAGACTTTGTTTTTCTTTATCATGTGAAGCTTTAAAATACTTGGCCAGTAAAACCACGTCTGACGCATCCAGATTTGGATCGGTCATGCTACGCAACACCGTTAGGCGGCGATCGTAAATTCCGGCCGCATCGACCTCTTGCCAAAACTGACTCAAGAGCAATGCTTTGGGCGTATCGACCACGACCTGCCCGTCATTCACCGTAAAGGTGTCGCGGATAAGCTGGTCCGCAAAACTCCGCAATCCTTGCACGGCCTTGCTGTTATCAAAGGCCTTAATCGCACGCGAAAGCTGCGGCGCATCGCCCTTGTCTTTAAGATCCATCACGGACAACGCGTGGTAAAGCTGCTCATCAGTACTTAACTTGCCGTAAGCCACTTTATATCCGTCGATCAGTTGCTTCCATTCCACTTTGTCGGGCGGAACTTGTTTAATTTCTGCCCGTGAAATCGGTTGGCCATAAAGTGTCGATGCAGCCATGCTGGCTTGCGCCATCGCAGCCGGTGACACGGGTGGCAATAATGGATCATGTCCTATCGGACGGGTATAACGGTGATAGGAATCACGTGGATCATGTGGAAACTGGTCAACAGGTTTAACCGGGCTGGCAGTCACACTGCTCATATCAAAAGATTATCGGCGATTTTTTATACATGGCTACGCATTTTTTTAGTATGTCTAAGAAAGTCTGCATAATAAAATATCTAAAAGATTCATGGGTATAAAAAACATCAACCGGGAAAAGAGTCAGATAATAAAATGCATAAAATGATGTGGGTCTTTGTCTGCTTGTGTTGCCTACCTGCCTTGGCGTGGGCTGACAATACCTTGGCTTATCTCGACAACCCCATGGGTGCACGCGCAGTCGGCATGGGCAGCGCCTTTGTGGCTGTGGCAGACGACCCCACAGCCGTGTTCTGGAATCCGGCTGGTTTAGCCACCCAGCATTTTAGCCGTCTCAAATTTAGTTATCAAAACGATATCTTTAACTACACCAACATTTACATGTGTGCTGGCATCAGCAGCCCCATGGGCAAATTTGGCCTGGGTTTTACCAGCAATCAAAATGGCATGCTGTTGCAGGTACCCACGCCCAATAACGAACGCGAGCGTCCGAGCAGCACCGGCAGTTTAAGCGACCTGGCCATGACCACTTACCTGGCCTATGGAAGCACTCTGCGTCAGGGTCTGATGGTCGGAGCCACTGCCAAAGTGCTGTATCGGCAGCTTGCTTCTGCCAGCGCACTGGGAGCAGCCTTGGATGGCGGAATACTGTTTCACTTTGTACGGGGTTGGTCACTGGGTCTCCAAGGTAAAAACTTACTGGCCACGGGTATGCAATGGTCAGGCACCTCCAATAATCCCAAGGATGCCGTAAGCAGCAGCATCGAATTAGGCCTGGCAGGGCACTTGGGAGACCATTTGATTGCCCTGGCATACAACCTTAACGGCACCGGAGCCTGCGGCGCAGAATACAAATTGAATCCCTCGTTGTGGGTGCGGGGCGGTTTGCAATGGCCCCTGGGGCAGGCAGCCCGTTACAGTTTGGGAACTTCGCTCGACAACGGAGACTTTAGTTTAGACTACAGCCTGCGGATTGATACCGACGCCAATCTGACCGACAGTCTGGAACACACGCTGTCTATCGGATTTAAAATTTAGCCCGCCTCTACACACCGCTTGCATTTGGTCCTACGATAGAACGGCATGCGCGTATTGAAACCGCTGGGGGGCTGGATCCTGGGTTGCCTATGTCTTTGGGGATCGGCACAGGCTGACACATTCATCACCCATACCTACATTAAAAACTACGCTCAAAAGACCCTGACCGAAGTATTCCGCCGTGAAGTTTCCATCGGCAGCGTCGAAGGCAGTTTGCTGGGTGAAGTCTCCCTTCAGGATGTGGTCGTGGCGCACGGACTTTCGTTTGCCAAAGACGGCGTCATGATGCGGGCTGACCGCATTGATATCCAATTTAACTTAAGCAAAACCCTCTTAAACCGCGGCAACCTGGTGCCCTTTATTTATCACATGACCGTGGTACATCCCCAGCTTGATCTGATCCGGCTGCCCAGCGGCAAGCTGAAAATTTTTGAAGACCGTGAGCCCAGTGCCAATCCGGTACGGCCGGCATTTCGCGGTGTCATTGACCTTGTGCAAGCCGAGGTCAACTGGATCGATTATTACGGTTTTGGCGCAATAAAACCCGAACAACCTTTTCTGGTGAACGCCCGTGATCTGCGCGGACAAATTGACTACTCGCGGGCCACCCAGTGGACTTACCAATTAAATGGAAAACTGCAACATCACGGTTCGGTGGTCACGGCGCGGTTACACGGCGCACAACCGTTTTCTTCGGTTATGCTTAGCGCAGACTTAGAGGTTTTCGCTCTGCCGCTGGCTGAATGGCAAAATTATTTGATGCCTTCTAAAACCCTGATCTTTAGCGATGGCGTGGCCGATGGCATGGTGCACTTAAGCCGTGATGTTCCCGACCTTGGTGTCAAAGTAAAAACAGTCATCGAAGCCAACATCGTGCAAGCCAAGTTGACGATTGCTCCGTTGCTGCAACCCCTTGAAAAAGTTCAGGGTCATTTGCGCAGGACCGAAGAGGGTTTAGACCTGGGGCGTATTGAGGGTGTCTATGCCGGCCAAGCCTTTGAATTTTCGGGCCGTTTAAGCCCGCTGCGCCAAGGCAACCTGAACGCCAAACTGAAGCTTGCCGATGGCAACCTGGCCAATTTGATTCAGAGCTGGCCTTCGGTGAATGTAGCAGACTTTCAGGGAAAGGGCAGTTTCATGGTAGACCTCGAAGGACCGCTCGATAATCTGCATGTGGTCGGATCGGCTTTTGCCAGGGCAGTCGATTGGCAGGGTTTAAGCTTACAAAACACCTCTGCACACTTTAGTTACCAGGGCCGTTCAAAAATTTGGGATCTCGATTGCCAGGCCTTGATGCTGGGAGGTGCGTTTGACAGTCATTTTGAGAGCCGGGGCAAAGACGCGGATCGCCATATCCATGGAAACATGGCGCTGGTCAATGCCACACAAATGCCTTTTGTCAGTACGGCACCCGTGCAAGAACCTTACGATATTAAAGCCGCATTAAATGCGGTGCCCGGGGTCATCAGTATCAATGCACTGTTAAGCACCTCTACTGCCCCACTTGAGATTTATCAGCAGTTAGTCACATCGGTGAATGCCTATTTGGAATTCCGGTCGAACGCCTGGAACGGTTCTGGCCAAATCATACTCAATGGAAATCCCGCCGACCTGGTGCTGGAATGGCCCAAAGGCAAGGGTCCACAGCTGACATTAGACTCACAGACCCTTTATCTGTCTTACACGCCCAAACAAGGCCCTAAGGTCGATCTCTTGGCCGCCGGTCGCATGCTGTTGGCGTTTGAAAAAATAGCTTCGCAGAAAACCTGGCAACGGCAGCTTGGAATACAAGCCGAACTTTCGCACTTTGGGGTCGATACTTTGCAGTACGAACATGGTTACGTGGACTTAACTCTTAAACCCAAGACGCTTGAAATCCACCGCTTCGAACTACAGCATGCCACCGAAAACATACGTTTGTGGGGTTATGTCGAACCCGAAGGCATTGAACAAATGTGGTTTTCGGCCCATCAATTTAACTTATCGGTTCTCACCCCATTCCAAGACTTATTGCCTAAACCTCTGCAGCACATTCAAGGCATACTTTCAGGTGAAAGTTATCTGGCGCAACTACCCTTGGATAATCCGGTGATAGTCGCCCCTAAACTACAGGCTTACAAAGCTTGCTTGCCCTATCAAGCCACGGGTAGTGTCTTGCTAGAGGACGCATTGCTTGCCGACCAGGCCCTGGATCGGTTGGAACTGCAATACGGTTACCAGCACGGCAAACTTACATTCAACCGGTTTAAAATTAAGACCCGGGCTTCACAACTGGCGCTTTTTGGGTCGCTGAACTTAACAGGTCAGTATGACTTAACGCTGTTGCCCGATTCACGGATTGATTTTTCAGACTTTATCACCTTTACCAAACCCTTGGGAGACATCCAGGGGTTTGGGAGCCTGGGTGGTCACGTGCAGGGAGACTTAGACCATGTCGATGGTCAGCTCGATGCGCAATTTGCGCGTTTGAGTTGGCAAGATATCCGTTTACAAACCCTCCGTGCGGCGCTGCGCTACGAAGACCACATGGCCTATCTTGCACCACTGGAAATAAGCCTTGGCGAAGATGACCTTTTGCGCTGCCACGGTTGGATCGATTGTCAATCACTGTGGCAGACCAAGGATCAACGGCAACTGCCCAACGTGTATGACCTTGATATGGACATCACCCAGGCCGATGCGGCGCGCCTGCGTGCCTTGGCAGAAAGCATCAGTGCCCAACTTAAGCACGCAAACCTGATACAACACCCCCTGATTTTGGCGGCGCTCGGACAAAACCCGTCACAGTCAAGCAACGAAGAAACCCCTGCACGGGTTCAATCCACTTGGCCTGAAGTCATTTACAATCCGGTCGACCCGCACCACACTGCCCTTGGACAATATGGTGACGTACAAAACCTGCTACGCGAACTGCGTAAACCGCAGGGTCTGCAGTTTGACGCCTTTACTGAAGGAACGCTAGAGGGCCGCATGCGTCTGCAGTCCGGTGCCGCGCTTACGGGACATTTGAGTATGAAAAATTTCCGCCTGGGGCCTTTAAGTTCACAACGTATCGACGTAGACTTGGAATCACAACCCAAACAACCGGCCATCATTAAAACCGCCATGTACCAGCTGCAAGCCGGTGCTTCTTCATTTGAAAAATTAAGTTTCTCCGTTGGATACCAACCCAACGGCTGGCTAAGCTTTTACAATGCACAGCTGACCATTGCCAGTCACGTTTACAATGACGTCATTTACGGCAATTTTCCGCTGGCAGGCCTGTGGGGATCCTTACCGCCCACCAGTCCCATCCAACTGCATCTGCAACTGCCCGACCACTCGTTGGGAGTGCTGGCACTGCTGGCGCCCTCGGTAGAATCCATCCACAACCAAGGCATGGTATCGCTGCAACTCCAAGGCACCTTAGAAAAACCAACACTCTTTTTGAACAAGGCCGAATTCAACCAACTTTCACTGCAAATGGGCAAATCATCCAAAATTTTAAGTCCCCTGCAAATTCCCAAGCTGGAACTATCGATCAAAGATAATCAAGTGCAGATTGATCGCTTGTTACTGTTATGGCAGGGTCCCGAAACCAACGGGCATATCAATCGTGTAAACATGTCGGGCCGTGCGCAGATCGAGCTGCCCTCATTGCAAAAACCAGACGCCCTTACGGTCAATGTCGCGCTTGCAATGCTCGACGTCACCTGGGACATTGACCTGCCCCACCGTTTTAATGGCAAATTGGGTCTGCATGACCTGCAGATAAGCAACGCTTTTGTCATTCCGCTCACTGCCAAACGGCGCTCCGAATGGAATCAGTTGCGTGAACAAGGCACCGAAAGCAGTCCTCTGCTTGCTGGCAGGGTAGAGATGCTGGGCGGAACCTGGACCCTGCCTCCCCAAAGGCTCAAACGCATTCCCCTGCATTTAAATCTGGCCATGTACCTTAAAAACGACCTGCGGGTGGTGGGTCAATTTTTGGGCGGCACAACCCTGATCAGCACGCTTGTGAGTGATGTGGATCTTGAGATAGAACCCCAAAGCGATCCCTTATACATCCGGGGTACCTGGTACCGGCCCAAACTGGCGGGCACCTTAAGCATCCATGCCGGCTCACTGTCGATGCTGAACCACACCTTTGAAGTACTGGATCCAGACGAACAGCGCCTGTACTTTGGCGGTGACCTTAATCGGGTACTCGCCAACAAAGTGGGCTTTGAGGAGTCACACACACCCTTGCTCACCGACGAGACATTATTCTCGAGTATTGTGCCGTATTTTAAATTGGTTGCTAAAACAGTCATCGACGCGCAGACCGTCAGTCAAAACCTTGGCAATCCCGAAAGAGTCACCGTCTACGACCGGGCCGTGTTGGTTAAACTCGAGGGCTCTCCGTTAGATACGTCTGGCATTGTGTTTGAACAATACCAATTAATCGACCAAAAACCAGAACCTCTGGGAGAACCTATGGCTCTGCAAGTTAAGGAAGACCAGAAAAAGTTAACCCCGCTTTTCACCCTGCTGAACCCAGGAGTTTATTACACAGAATTTTTTAAGGAACTCTTTCAAAGCTCGCGTCCGCATATTGCTGAATTGACCGAGTCTTCGGTCAACAAGTTATTTAGAAGCGTCTTGAGGCCGGTTGAACGGGATCTGGCACGAAACATCGGTTTATATGATATTAAATTAGACTATAACCTTGGCCGCGACGTAAACGGGGCCTTGGGCATTGCCCAGGATAACAGCGAGACCAGTAGCGAAAGCACCCATACATTATTAGGGATTGATGTGGCCCAAAATATTATTTCGGATCGTTTGTTTATCACGCTTAAAACCGAAATCCAACGTCAGCAGGAAAAGGATAATACCTCAATACAACTTTCAAAATACACCGTCACTTATCTGATGACATCCTGGCTCAAACTCAACTACAACAACAAGCAATTCGACCCGCAAGCGCCCTTGCATGGCGTGCTGTCATTGGAGGCCAGTCTTGCTTTTTAAAACCTTACAAACGCTTTTATGTTTAAGCCTGGCAGCCACAGCTTATGCAGCCCCATCCCCTGTCGACGCAACACTATTTCAGCGCACGGTTGACCATATTGAACTGGTGGGCCTCACGCTACCCGAAAAACTTTTGTGGGAACAGGTGACCTTGTTTTCCAAAGCAGGCGCGCGCACATCGCAGGCATTGCTGCAGCAGGACGAACTGGCACTGCTCGAAAGCGGCTGGTTCGAGTCTGTTCGTGGCCGGGTAGAGCCCGTACGTTATGGCATCAAACTTGTTTTTGAAGTGGAGGAAAACCCGGTCATTAAAGCGCTGATTCTGCCTAAGAGCCAAATCTTTTCACACGAGGAGTTACGACGCTTGATACCGCAACCCGAAAACACGGTGCTAAACCTAAAACAAGTCCAGGCTGGCATTCAGTCCATTAACCAAGCCTATGCCGACCGCGGCTATACCCTGTGCCAGGTGTCCTGGCTGCGCCTGGATCGACAGAACCAAACACTCAACCTGCAGCTGCGCGAACCGGTGGTGGAACAGGTCAACATCGTCGGCAATCAGCGCGTACAGGCCTCTGTGGTGTTACGCGAAATGCAGTTTAAACCAGGCATGGTCTATAACGAACCCTTGCTGCGTAAAGATCGCAACCGCATCCTGCGCCTGGGATACTTTTCGGCCATCAGCCCTCCGCAACTGCATGAAAGCAGTCAATCTGACCGGCTCAAGATCACGTTTGAAGTCACGGAACAAAAAACCAACCTGCTGGGCTTTGGCGTGGAACAAGACGAAAACGATTTGGTGTTTTTTGGAAACATGACGCTGGCCAATCTGCTGGGCAGCGGCGAAAGTTTTTCGCTCAAAGGCCAAGTGGGTCAGATTCAAAGTTTCCGTTTCCGTTACTATAACCCGTGGATACTGCGCAACCTGCATGTGGGCTTTAAATTCACACGTTTTTCAGATATCAACAGTGATACCCTTTTGTCGCAGACCATCAAAGTTTTGCGCGATGGTTGGGAAAGCGGTCTGGATTTTCCGCTGTCTGACGAGATGCAGTTTTCGGCGCTTTATGCCTCGGTGCGAAGCTCCGAAACCCAGACCCAGGTGGGCTTGTTGCCCTACCAAAGCAACAGCATCAAGCTGGTGGCGCGTTATGACGACACACGAGTTGAAAACAACCTCGACCAGGGCAGCGTGTGGTGGCTGCAAGGCGAACAAGGCGGCAACCTGGGTCTGTGGCAGCTGGGGGGCCTGGATTTTTTACGCGCCGAAGGACGCTGGACATTATTTTTAGGTTTGACAGACGACAGCATACTGGGCATCAACCTGAACGCCGGCTGGTATCGTCCCACTGGCACCCAGGTGCTGGAAACCGAAACTTTTGAAGTAGGCGGAGGCAGTTCGCTGCGGGGTATTGTAGATACTTCTCCGTTAAAGGGAACGCGCAAAATGCTTGCTAACATAGAACTTCGTCACCCACTGGGAGAACGGTTTCAGGCAGTGATATTTTTTGACACCGGCAAAGCCTTTGAAGGCACTTACAGCTTAGACCAGTTGCAAAGCGGCGTGGGCTGCGGCCTACGTTTGATGACACCTGTAGGACCCTTACGCCTCGATAGCGCCTGGGGACGTGATGGACACGTCCTACACTTTGGTTTGGGATCGGTATTTTAATTTTGTATCTTGTATAATTTCGGCATGCGTAAGATCCGTTCCAGACTGATCGCGTTAGGCCTTGCCGGTTTGGGACTTTTAAGTCTGGGCATGCTCCAGTTCGAACCTTCGGTGAAAGATAATGAAATCCTGGCCAGGGTGGGCACGCAAACACTTACTGTGAGTGATTTTAAAAATCGTATCAAGACACTGGCGCCTGAATTCGCAGGAGTGCTTCAGACGGTCGATGGAAAAAAACGCCTGCTGGATCAGGCGGTTGAGGAACTGCTGATTTACGAACACGCCAAAGACGGCGAATGGCTTAAACAAGCCAACGTAGAACACGAAATAAAATCTGCCATGCAGCAGGTATTGGTTGGCTTATTTTTGCAGTATGAAGTTGAATCCAAGCTGATCGTGGACGACGAAGAAATTAAAAAATATTACGAGCAAAATAAAAGTACTTATAGCGATGTCGAACGTTTTCATGCCCGTCATATTTTGTTTAAAACCGCCGACGAAGCCAAAGCCCTGTATGCCCGTCTAAATATGGGCGCTGACTTCGCCACGCTGGCCCAGGAAAATTCGATTGGTCCCACCGCCATCAAGGGCGGAGACCTGGGCTGGTTCGAAAGCGGTCAGATGGTACCCGAATTCGAGCAAGCCTGCCGCAAACTAAAAAAAGGCCAGGTATCAGCGCCCGTCAAAACCCAGTTTGGCTGGCATCTGATTAAATTAGAAGACTATCAGGCCGCTAAGCCTTATGACCTTGCAGATGTGCGCGAAGAAATTCGTGCGGCACTCAAAAAAAATAAACACGAAAAGCAAGTGCAGGCCTTGCTCGCTGACCTAAAAAACAAAACCACAGTTGAAACCCATCTTGAACTTCTAAAAACTATCCAGTGACAGGCTCCCCTGTGTTTTTCGTAAGATAAGTAACCGTGAAACTGCGTGTTGCCGCCAAGATTAATGCTGATTTATATGTCTTTCCAGCTCAAAACGGGTACCATCCGATTGACTCCATTTTTATGTCGGTTGGTCTTTATGACGAGATCGATGTGGAGACCGCCCACACGCCGCAACGTGATGTGGAATTTCACGGCCCGCATGCTCAAAATATCCCTGCGCATAATACCGTCACCAAAGCAATCACTGCCCTGACCGAATACCATGAAAAATCTGTTCCGCATTTAAAAATTGTAATCAAAAAAAACATTCCCCAAGGCGCGGGCCTGGGCGGTGGTAGCGCCGACGCCGCTGGCGTGTTGCAGGCTTTAAACCAATTGCTGGAGCTCGGACTCTCCACCGAAACCCTGGCCACCCTGGGATCGCAGGTCGGCAGTGATGTTCCTTTTTTTCTAACGGGGGGTACGGCCCGGATCACCGGCCGTGGCGAACACATTCAACCTTTAGCAGTTTCTGCGGGTTGGGTCGCCCTCATCAAACCATCCAGTCTGGCTTGCAGCACTGGCCGCATTTACCAACGTTGGGACGAACTGTATGCCCATGCGCCGCCCCGGCTGCTTCCCGATGTCCGCCCCAGTTTTATCAACGCGCTTTACCATGCGGTGTTTAGCTTGCACCCAGAATTTGAACCTTGGTTACTGCGCCTGAAGCAGGCTGGTTTTGGAAAAAGCGCGCTGACCGGTTCGGGATCGGCTTTTTTTACGCTCTGCGCTACCCAGAGTCAGGCCGAGCAGGCTTGCGCCTTGTTTTCAGGCGAGGCATTTGATACGTGGGCACTGCCGCTGGTCTCAGGGAGCTTTGCATGAGCACGCTTGAGCCAAGCATCGACTATTATATGAGCGCTTCTGAAAAAGCCGGTCTGCTCAAAAGCAAAATATCGGCCATGGACGCCTGGCCCTTATTCGTCACCCAAAAAAATGCCGATCGCGCCGTGTTGCTGTATAGCGGCGGCGACAGCGCCCAGGCCCGGCACCATATCCTGGGACTTAAGCCGTCACAATGGTTTACTGCCCAATGCGGCCATGTCGAAATAGGCGGTATCGAAGCTAAAAAATTTAAAACCCAGGACCCCGTCAGCGCCGCTTTTGAATGGATCGAGGCTAAAAAAAAACGATCCGAAGACCTGCCGTTTTTCTTTCCGGGCGGCGCCATTGGATATTTTTCCTACGACGTGTGCAGCTACATCGAAAAGCTGCCTGGTTTTGCCAAGCAGCATTGTGTCCCCGAAATTTCGCTTTTGTGTTTTGATGAGCTGTGGGTCTACGACGTGCAGACCCAGGAACTTTATTTTTTATGGCAGTCTGACAGTGGTTTATCGTTGGTGCAAGCCAGTGACAAGTTCAAGCGCGTGCTGCAACTTGCGCCCCAACTCAAAAAACAATTTCCCATGCAGGCTGCTCCACGCAAGATTGAAATTCACCCACTGCCTTTGATGACCAAAACTGAATTCTTAAAGGCGGTTGAACACATCAAGCGCTATATTGCCAATGGCGACGTGTTTCAAGTCAATTTATCGCAACGCTATGAAATCACCCAAAACGTTTCGCCTTTGCATGTCTTCCAAAGCCTGATGGATATCAATCCCTCACCTTTTTTTTCTTACTTTCAGACACCCGAAATGACACTGGTGTGTGGCAGTCCCGAACGTCTGGTGCAACGGCGCGGCGCACATATTCAAACACGGCCCATCGCCGGAACACGCCCGCGCAGCGCTGACAGCGTCGAAGATTTGCGCTTGTCGGCTGAATTATTGCTCTCTGAAAAAGAACGCGCCGAACATGTCATGTTGGTGGATCTTGAGCGTAATGACCTCGGAAAGGTCTGTCAGCCAGGCAGCGTGTCGGTCACCGAAATGATGAAGGTAGAGCAATACAGCCACGTGCAGCATATTGTCAGCAACATCACCGGTACGCTACGGCCCAACATCAGCCCCGAAATGATCTTTCGGGCCATGTTTCCTGGCGGAACCATTACCGGCACGCCCAAGGTGCGTGCCATGGAAATCATTGCTGAACTTGAACCCATCAGCCGCGGCAGTTACACCGGCAGCCTGGGCTGGATCGGGTACAACCACAACATGGATTTAAACATTATTATCCGCAGCCTGGAGTGGGCCCAGGGCCGTATCAACGTGCAAGTGGGTGCTGGCATCGTGGCTGACTCTGATCCACAGATGGAATACGGAGAAACCATTGAAAAAGCCAAGGCTATGCTTAGCGCGGTGGAATGGAGTGGCTAAATTGATGCGCGTCTGGATCAATGGCCGGGCAGTGGCACCTGCCAAAGCCAAAGTATCCGTGCTTGACCACGCGCTTTTGTACGGTGACTCGTGTTTTGAAACACTCAAAAGCTATCATGGCAAAGTCTTTGCGCTCAAGGCTCATCTCGACCGCTTAGAACGCTCGGCCCGGCACTTGCACATGCCTTTGCCCGTCACGCGGCATACGCTGGCACAGTGGATGATACGTGCTGCTAAAAGTTTTCCAGAGCAAAATGCGCGCATCAGAATCATGGTGACGCGTGGTCAAGGCCCGATTAGTCTTGATCTTTCTAGTTGTTCTAAATCTATTGTGCTTGTCATCGCTGAACCTTTATTGGAAAGTTATGAACGGGGGCAAACTCGAGGCATTTCCACCATTATTTCTACGGTGCGTAAACCTCACGCCGCCACCTTAGATCCCCAGATTAAAAGCGGAAATTATTTAACGGGCGTGCTGGCTCTACACGAAGGCAGCCTTGCTGGTGTACCCGAAGTGATCTTACTCAATCTCCAGGGCTACGTTGCCGAAGGCAGCACCAGTAACGTTTTTATGATTAAAAACCGTGTACTGATCACCCCTGCGCTGCATAGCGGTATTCTGGACGGCATTACGCGCCATATTGTTTTAAAGATCGCGCCTACTGTAGGTTTAAAAACCCTGGAACGGCTGGTCAAACCTAAAGAACTTTTTAAAGCCGATGAGGTATTTTTTACCGGTACTGTCCGTGAAATTGTGCCCGTGCTGCGCATCAACCAGAAACCCATTCACAACCGATCCGGCCAACATTTTGTACCGGCCTTGCACCACGCGTTTAAGACCTGTGTTGAAAAAGAAATCAGACGCGCTCGTATGCTATATTAAATTTACGATCACCGTGAACAAAAAATGGGGAAAATTGAGCGCCGTTATTTGCTTGGCAGGAATTTTATATTCATCCCCGGCAGAAGCGCTGGTCTTCAGCCACCGTTTTGATTCGTGGCAGACCCTCAATGGCTCATCCTTGACGATACCCACGTTTCGCCGTAATCAGGAATTTGCCTTCGAAACCGAATACTGGGATCGCATATATGCCCGCGTGGCTTACAACTTTACCAGCGATGTCACTGGCCCCACTTCTTTCCATGAGTGGACTCCGCTGACCGCGCGGGTGGAACACCCTATCTTTGGAGATGTAAACCTGGGCATCAACCTGCCATACACCAGCAGCTTAGGCCAGCCGTCCATCGTATGGTCCGATAAGGCTTTAATTGTGACATCATGGTTGGATCTGACCTTGCGTGTAGGGTTTAGGGGACACAACGGCACATGGATGCTACAACCTGTGGTAAAAGTATTTTTAACACCCTGGCTTACGGGCAAGCTTAATAATGGGCGTGTGGTGGATCATTTGCTTGACCAGTATCCCGATGCCGAGCTTGTACTGCTGAATGAAGACTTTCCCGTTAGTACGGCCATTCAGTATATGCGTAAGCAGATCACCTGGCAGATATCGCTACACGAACGCTGGCGTCTGTAAACATTTTCAGTTTAAAAACCCAGAAATCTGGGAACAAGTAAATCAGGTCTTATGTCTGCACCGAAAAAAATGCGTCCTTCGCAAACCCATGCTCAAAGCATCTTTGTCCCGCCCGTTTTTAATTTTATCCCGGCAGATTCCAAGGCCTTTTCCAAGCTGTACGACATCATAGAAAAGATCATCGACAAAGACATCCATGTGCTGATCACCGGCAAGACCGGGTCAGGTAAAGAATCGATTGTGGGACTTTTTGCCATCTACAACGCCACCGAAAACAAACCCTTTGTGGCCATCAACTGCGCCGCAATCCCAGACACCTTGCTCGAAGCGCAACTGTTTGGCGTTGCCAAGGGAGCCTTTACGGGGGCTGACCATGATGTGGACGGCCTGTTTACCAAAGCCAACGGCGGCATACTGTTTTTAGACGAAATCAACAGCCTGCCCCTGCACCTGCAACCTAAAGTGTTGCGCGCCATTGAATACGGAGAGATCTATCCCGTGGGCGAAACCACGGCCCGGCATGTACACACCCGCATCGTGGCTGCCACCAATACGGATTTAAGAGAATTGGCGCAACAAGGGCTTTTCCGTGCCGACCTTTATTACCGGCTCAATGAAATCGAAGTCATCATTCCAGAGCTAGACTCCCAGGATATTGTGAAATATGGTCGTTACTTTATACATCATTTCGGCAAAGCCTTTAACAAGGAGTTCGGGGACTTGGATGAATTTGAAAACCAAATTCTACAAAAACAATGGGCCGGCGGCATACGCGAAATTAAAAACGTCATCAAACGTTCGGTGTTATTGTCGCAAGATCATTTTGAACTGGCTTTGCCAGTCACTGAATCTGCGGCCAGCTCGCAGTCCGCTGCAAATGCCCGATCAGACATTCGCCCTCACGCCAGTACCCTTTTGTCCACGATTATCCCGCTCGAACAGCTTGAGGCCGAGGCCATCGCCCACGCCCTGAAGGTCACCGGTTGGAACATTCCGTCATGTGCACACCAGCTCGGGATCGGAGATTCGACTCTGCGCCGTAAAATTAAAACCTATGGACTTAAAGCCAATGCGACTGGTTTTATCCCTTGAGATTTGAGATCTGCCCCTGAAGCACTTTGCGCTTGGCAACATAACTGCGTTCTTTTTCACGCTCGCGTTCAATGACATCCACCGGTGCCTTGCTTACAAAACCCTGATTCATCAGTTTACGCTTGATCAGTTCGATCTGCTCTAGCAGTGCGGCGTCTTCTTTTTTAAGGCGCAGCAGCTCGTCTTCGATATCGATCAGACCGGCAAGCGGCACATACACCTCTACATCCTGTGCCACCGCCGTGCCACAGTTATCCGGCTTTTCTTGCAGCACGGCAAGCACCTCTACTTTGGCGATCTTGGCCAAACGCTGAATGTAGGCCGAGCCGTCGCGGATGACTTTTTGCTTGCGCTCATCGGACGTCACCAGCAGCACATCGGCTTCTTTGTGCAGAGGCACCTTGAGCTCGGATCGCACCACGCGTATGGCGCTAATGATGTCCATGATCAGCTTCATTTGTTCTTCGATCACAAGGTCAACCAGCGTATCTTCCACCAGTGGCCAACTCGATAACGAGATACTGGTCAGCGGCATGCCGTCTTTTTGAGGTATGGCATTAAGGCGCTGCCAGATCTCTTCGGTGATAAACGGAATAAAGGGGTGTAACAAACGCAACGTGGAATCGAGCACATGCAACAAGACCGGTGCCGCTTTTTCACGGTTGAGCTTGCTCATTTCGATATACCAGTCGCATAACTCGTTCCAGGTAAATTCATAAAGCAGTTCGGCCGCACGGCTGAAGTTATAGTCCTCCAGGTAAAGCGTTGTATTTTCGATCACATGATTGAGGCGGCTGACAATCCAGCGGTCAGCCATGGTGGTAGGCGTCAGGGCGCGTTCACGCTTGAGTTTTTCAAATGACATCAGCACAAAACGGCTCATGTTCCAAAGCTTGTTCATAAAGTGTCGGCTGGCCTGGATGCGGTCAGAAGACAGTTTGATGTCCTGGCCTCCCTGGGTGGTCAGCAGCGTTAAGCAAAATCGCAGGCTGTCAGCCCCCTGACTGTCGATGATCTCAAGCGGATCGACCGCGTTACCCAACGACTTGCTCATTTTGCGGCCTTTTTCGTCGCGGATCAGTCCGTGGATATACACCGTTTTAAACGGCGCCACACCCATGTTCTTAAGCCCCATGACAATCATGCGGCTTACCCAAAAGGTGATGATGTCGTAGCCGGTCACAAGCACAGACGTGGGGTAATAGGTTTTTAAATCTTCAGTCTGTTGTGGCCATCCTAAAGTGCTAAAAGGCCACAGCGCCGAGCTAAACCAGGTGTCGAGCACGTCGGGATCCTGCTCAACCCGATCACTGCCACAAACCGGGCAGGTCAGCACCGCTTCTTTGGAAGCACTGATATGCTGGCACTGGCGGCAATGATAGACCGGCAGACGATGCCCCCACCAAATCTGGCGGCTGATGCACCAGTCGCGTATGTGCTCCATCCAGTCGAAATAAAATTTTTCATAACGCTGCGGCACAAAACGGACACGGCCTTCGCGCACAGCTTCAATGGCAGGTTCCGCCAGCGGTTTCATTTTGACGAACCACTGCGGCGACAGGTACGGCTCGACCACCGTATTGCAGCGGTAGCAGTGCCCCACCGCATGTTCATGATCCTCGGTGTCGTGTAAAAAACCCTGGCGTTCAAGGTCGGCCAGCATCTTCTTGCGGCATTCATAGCGGTCAAGTCCGCGGTAGATTTCGGGCACATTGGCGTTCATGCGCGCCGATTCGTCCATGACAATGATCTCGGGCAGAGCATGCCGTTTGCCCACCTCAAAGTCATTGGGATCATGGGCCGGGGTAATTTTGACCACCCCCGTGCCAAAGTTTCGATCGACATAGGGATCTGAAATAATCGGAATCTCCCGGTTGGCGAGGGGCAGCACCACTGTCTGCCCCACCATGCCAGCATAACGTTCGTCTTGCGGATGCACGGCCACGGCCGCGTCGCCAAACATGGTTTCGGGGCGGGTGGTGGCCACCATGACGCCTTTTTTAGGATTATTTTTAAGAGGGTAGGCAATGTGCCAAAGATGGCTTTGAACCGTTTCGTGTTCAACCTCGATATCCGAAAGCGCCGTATGACAACGCGGACACCAGTGGGTGATGGCATGGCCGCGATAGATCAGTCCTTCGTTAAACAAGCGGATAAAATTTTCTTTGACCGCCTCGCTGCACCCTTGATCCATGGTAAAACGTTCGTGTTCCCAGTCGGGACTGGCGCCCAGGCGTCGCAGCTGGCGGGTAATGCGGCTGCCGTATTCTTCCTTCCACTGCCAGACCCGCTGAATAAAGGCCTCGCGGCCGATGGCGTGGCGGCTGACACCTGTTTCAGCCAGCTGTTTTTCAACCACATTCTGGGTGGCAATACCCGCATGATCGGTGCCCGGCACCCATAAAGTCTGATAACCTTGCATGCGCTTGTAACGCACCAGAATGTCCTGCAAGGTATTGTCGAGTGCATGCCCCATATGCAGGGCCCCCGTCACGTTGGGTGGCGGGATCACAATGCAAAAAACCCCTTTGTCCGAAGGCTTGGGCTTAAATACGCCCTGCTGTTCCCAAAGCGCATACCA
>JAHFDA010000004.1:0-62143 GCA_023249225.1 bacterium | reverse complement strand
CACCCCATAAAATGGCTCCAGCCATTTTCCTCGCCATACGCTCATCGATGATCGCCCATCGAAAAGTATCCGCTTCCCGGGCCATCGCCCATTTACGAAGACCGAATGATCGAATATCGATGATATATGTAATCTCAGAAAGACGAACGAGCGAAGGGCGAATTTCGATGGGCGATGACGGAGGTTGTACAATACCCCATCATAAATGCCATTTCATTTCGAATCCCTCGATGTTTACAAAAAATCCCTCGACTGGGTCGAGGCCGTCGATAAACTTACCACTTCACTAAAAGGCCAAATCTCCTATGGGATCGTTGACCAAATCACTCGTGCCGCTTTATCAATCCCCTTAAACATTGCCGAAGGTAATGGTCGCTGGCATAAAGCCGAAAAGAAAAACTTTTTTTGGATTGCCAGGGGTTCGGTTTATGAGTGTGTGGCGATTATTCAGGTTTTGCAGCGCAAACAGGTTTTTAGTACCGAAGACTACGGTAGCTATTATTCACTTTTAGAATCGTTGGCACAGATGCTAAGCAAGTTGGTGCAGGCGACGGAGAAGTTGGAACGCTAAAGCCCGAACGTTATACCGAAGGCATCAATCAGCTGGTCGAGTTAGCTAAGATGATTTCGTATATCCTCGCCCTCCGATCATCGCCCATCGATCATCAATCATCGATTTAACGACTAACACCATTTCACGAAGACCGAATGACCGAATATCGATGACCGAGATTAAACCTTCTAACCCTCTGGGAACGTCTTATAATAGTAGTGCTTATGCTCCCCCGCCTAATCCGCATTATCAGCAGTCTTTGTCTGGCGTTATGTTTGGGTTCTGTTTTATACGCCATGGGCGAAAACGTGAAGCAAGCGCCCGACAGAGATGAGGATTCTTATGAGACATCGGCGCAAACTCCAGCCAAGACCAGCGTGAACACCGTGAAAAAAACCTCGATGCAACCCACTGCCGATGCTAAAACCAGTACGGCCAATGTTCGTCCGGTGATTTCCGAAGATGATTTTAGCGCCGTGGATGATTCAGAATTTACGGTAGAAGACGAGCTGTTTCCGGTCAACGGAACGGCTACCACCCAAAACAAGGGCGACACCGAATCTGCTTCGCAAAATGTGGATGATCAAAATGCTGCCAGCTCCGCATTGCCGCAAGACCTGCTCCCCGGATTTAGCTCTGCTTTGGAAGTGTATCTTTTAAGCGACTTGGCAGACGATGGACGCCTGACGGTAAAAAGCCTTAACGGCACCCTACCCCCCATACCTGATGGACTACAGCTTGTGCGTCTGTACCTGGATCGCATTATGCAGTCGGGTCCCGATTCCTACTTTACCTGCGCAGACTTTAAACACGTTGATTCTCTAGGAAACGAAACTACTTTTGATATGGATGTGCAGGCCACCCGCATAGACGGGGCCTGGAAAGTGACCCAAATATTGACCCACCGCGTCAACGGCAAATCTTATATGGCCTACGACGAAAAAAATAAACCTTACCAACTGTCTGGCGGAATGAGCGTTTTTTAACCCCCTTGTTGCACATCCTCACCCGCCTTCTTGCAACCGTGCTCTGTTTTGCTTTGGCGCCAGCCTGCGCCACTGCGGTCACACAAAATTATGGTTTGGAACTCCGTTTTCAAATTCCTTCAAGCTACGTGGGTGAACAAATCGAGTTTTGGATTCCGATTCCTCCATCAACGGCTTACCAAAAAATCCCAGACGCCCGTATACAATCGGAACTGCCCTTTGACGTGCGTAGCGACAGCCCCTATGGCAACCGCTTTCTGCATTATGCCTCCGACTTCTTAGACGAGGATCTGGCCTTAAAAATAAATTGGCAGGCCCAGACAAGCGTACGCCAAAATCTGCCATCAGAAGCACCGGCACCCAACCAGCAGGACTACCTTAAATCAACGCGCATGCAGAACATGACGCCGACCATCAAAACTCTGGCTCAAAAATTATGTCAAGGAAAACCCAGCTCCCGCGCCAAGGCCGAGGCATTGTATGCCTATGTGCTTGAACACATCAGTTTGGACACCACAGAGTCGGTGACTGTCGGCCAGGGCAATAGTGAAGCAGCCTACAAAAATACCACGGGACAGCCCAGCGATTTAACCGCTCTGTTTGTCGCGCTCACGCGCGCATCCGGAATTCCAGCCAACTTTGTCAGCGGTCTAAGATTGCCTACGGCCCATGCCGCTGCTACGGCTAATTTTCATTGCTGGGCAGAATTTTATGATTCCACCGAGGGTTGGATACCGGTCGATGTGGCTGCAGCCATACAAGAAAAAAACGTCAGTGCCAATTACTTTGGACACCTGGACGCCGCGCGGCTTGAACTTGTCAAAGGCCGCGACCTTACCCTGAACCCGCCCCAAAAAGACGCACCGCTGAATTTGATGTGGCTGCCGTATGTAGAGGTTAACGGCAAAGCCGTAAGTGACATCATAGCGCGGTGGAGTTACACGGTTGGGCCGTAAAGCGGCAAGCGATCCTCCCCCATCTCCAATGTCATTTGCCTGCCCGCCAAAAGCTCCCGTGCATATAGACCGGGCAGATAGCTTTGATAGGCCGGCATAAAACGGTCGATGTAATCCTTGATTTCGGCTTCAGAAAGTCCGGGCTTGCCCGCAACCTTCATGTTGGCCTCGGCTTCGGCACGCCAGCGGTACACCCAGGTTGGATCAGAAATCTTGAGTACAAGCCAGGCATCCATCAGATCATGCCATGCCCGATAGGCCCCCAGTTTGCTGTCAACTATTGTTAAATGTGGATCAGTCAGCGACCCGTGGAACTGCGGAGTAAAACCAAGCATCCAACCTTCGATCAACAAGACATCAAACGGACCTGTCACCTTGCGCCAGGCAGATAGCGGAGCACGGTCTCCACGTCCGCCATGCTGCGATTTATCGTAAACCGGAATTTGAATCCCGACCCCTGCTTCTGATTCTTTGAGAGCCTTGAGCGTATGCTTGCCCAGCGCCACGTCATGCGTTCCCGGATAACCCCGGTACTCTAAATAGGGATTACCCGGATGCGCCGCCGCCAACGCATTTTGTTCCATGTGCGTCAGGTAAAAATCGTCGACCGAAACTGTTACCGCACGCAGACCCAGTTTTTCGAGCAGAAATACAAGCTGCGCCGTCAGCGTACTTTTGCCACTGCCTTGCGGGCCGTTGATGCCCACCATCAGGCAACTTTGCCGGAGCTGCGCTTGTGCGTAGATCCAAAAAGCAACTGGCAGGTAATAACCAAAAATACGGCGTTGCTGAAACTCTGTCAGTGCCTGCGGATCAAACCCCAGACGCAGCGCCAGAGCCTGACCAAGATCAGCTTGGGAAACATTATCGGCCACGGATAATTGGCGCCTGTTCATCATGAGAGGCGCTCCCATGGACTGCTGGTATTTTAAAAACCTTTAACTTGCGCCGCCTGGCGGTAACACAAATTGATGACCGCCCAGCCCACGACGGTAAATGCCAAAAAGGTCAGCCCCCCGTACTGCGAGGACATGTCCAGGTTGCCACCGGCAAAATACGTGGTGTGTGTGTTGAGCATGGCCCACAACAGCGGCATGGAAAGATAGGTATTGTGCCGCGAACGTGTGCCTGCCAACGCCACCACGTCAGGATCTGGTTTTTCACCGTTCTTGATGGCCGTAATAATTTTTTTCTGCGCTGGCCAAATGCGCATCCACACGTTAAAGGCCATGATGGTGCCAAACAGGACACCGACATGAATGTTGTATCCACGGTAGCTGAAGCCCCCCTGGTTTTGCATGAGGAATAAAATGACGCCTAAAAGCACCAAACCCACTGCGCCAGCGATCCTAATGTCTTTGATGGACTTCATAAGCACGTCGTATACCGGAGCAGCCAAAAAGGTCACAGCGATCATTAAAAAGGTCCACATAGTCCAGTTGCCGTCTTCAAGCACAGTGCCCCCGTGGTAAAACACCATGGCCAGCAGCAACACACCTGTAATCCAGGTCCACAGGGCGCCGTAACGGAACCAGAACAAGGCTCGTGGCATCAGTTCCGGAACCACCTTCTTTTTGGTATCGGCATCCATGGTGCCCGCAAAAGCCCCATTAACAAAGTTGAAAAAGTACAAATGGCCGATCCAAATGATCCCGACAAACACGTGCAGCCAACGCAAAATAGATTCAATCGCACTCATGAATTACCCCCTTGAAAATTTCACTGACATTCAAAGTGTAAACGCAGAGGCCCATTTTGAGAATACATATATACGGATATTCTCTATATATAGAAATGTAAATGTAACTTTGACTGACTTTTAACGATGAAAAACAACTTCACTTCTAGCTGGCCATGATCATTAAATACAAACGTATCGCAAACGCCCTTGATGGCATCTGTAGGCTCGTGACCGATCCAGGCATTGCCATTGCCCGCAGCCAGCACAGCAAGGGCAAATTAACCGTGGCCGAACGCGTCGAGGCCTTGTTTGACCCTCAAAGTTTTGTAGAAATCGACAATCCCGATCAAAAAGGCCTGTCAAAAACCGACGGCGAGCGCCGCCTCGTGACGGGTTACGGCATGATCAACGGCCACAAGATCTATACCGCCATTTTTAACTCGGCCATTAAAGGCGGGGCATTACAGGTCAGTACCGGAGAAAAACTTGTGCGCCTGATCTTGCTGGCCATCGAGATGGGTTACCCCTTGCTGATTGACTGGGACAGCGGTGGCGCCGACGTTGGAGACGGCGTCACTTCGTTGGATGTGTACAGCAAAATTTTTACGGCCCTCGACCGCACTTCGGGCGTCATTCCGGCCTTATCGATTGCCTCTGGCCGCAGCGCCGGCGGCTCCGCTTATGGGCCTACCGAAACGGATTTAATTTTTATGATCGAAGGCAGCATGCTGTCCCCCACCGGCCCACAGGTCATGGAAATGGTAACCGGTCAAAAATTCAGTTTTGACGGGCTGGGCGGGCCAGAACGCCATTGCAAGGAATCGGGCACCGGCGCCTTGCGCTTTAAAACCTTTTTGGACAGCGCCCATGCGGTACGCAGGCATTTCACCTTTATGCCACGCAATTGGAAGGATCTGCCGGAACGCCGCAGCGCTATCGAAGCGCCCTTTGCCAATAATCTGGATGCCATCATTGCGGTGGCCAAAGAAGCCGAGGCCAACAACAAGCCCTCGGGCTGGGACGTGCGCGCGTTCATCGACGCGCTGGTCGACCGCAACAGCTTTATGGAGTACTACACCGAATTTGCGGCCGAAGTCGTGGTGGGCCTGGCCTATATCAATGGTTATCCCGTGGCCCTGATCGCCAACCAGCGCGCGGTCAACGGGGCAACGCTGGCGCCCAAAAGTTCAAATAAAATCGCACGCTGGCTGCAGTTTGCAAATAGTTTTAACTTTCCGGTCATTACCCTGGTGGATACGCCCGGTTTTAATGTGGATATCGACGTGCTCAACGCCGGTTCTAAAATCCTGAAAATGTATCCGCGCCTGAATGTGCCTAAAATTTCGGTGATCATCGGCAAGGCCTATGGCGGAGCCTATGCGGCCATGTGTTCAAAAAACACCACCCGGCCGCAGGTTCAGGATACAGACCTCGATTTCAGCCGCCATTACGCCTTTACCACTGCCGAAGTGGCCGTGATGGGCGCCGATTCGGGTATTCCCTTTGTGTATAAAGATGAGGTTGGCAATATTGCAATGTTGACCTTAAAACGCGATCATCCTGAACTTTTTGCAAAGCTTAAACGCCGTTACGCCAAAGAACTTTTAACCATTGCCAAAGCTGTTGAGGCTGGCACGGTCACCCCGCTGGAACCCGCTCAATTCCGTCAGCGCCTGATGCAGGACGTCCATGAGCTCTCCCAAAGATACCGCGAACAATTTGTGGCTGACCTGATTGAAATGTCAAAACTGTCTCCGCGCATGCGGCAATTTGCGGAACGCGGCATGCGCAGGGGGGGCGTATGGCCGTATTGATGCACAAGGTCGTTGCCACCTCCCTGGGCGTTGAAGGATCCATCGGCGTTGCGCATCGCCTGTCGCTGATAGAGCGTTATCGCGCCGTGTATACCCCCACGCCCGTCGAAACCATGAAGACGCTGCTCGTCTGTCGCGGCCCGATTGCCATGGAAACGATTGAACTTTTCCGTAAAAACGGATGGACCGCGCCACACATTATTGTTTCTAAAAAAGAATGGCTGGCCGAGCGCAGCAAGCGTGCGCCCTGGGCGCGTTTTATGCCCCCTGAAAATATTCATTACGTAGAGGAATACAACGACGTGCCGCGCGTACTGCGAATTTGCAAACAGCAGGGCATTGAGGCGGTCTATCCCGGCTACGGGTTTTTGGCCGAAAATGCCGACTTTGCGCATCAGATTTTAAGCGAGGGTGTCCGTTGGGTAGGTCCCCTGCCCCAGTCGCTGCGGCAAGTGGGCGACAAGGACAAGGCCATTCAGCTGGCCCGACGCCTGGGCGTCCCAACCATTCCGAGCGCAGATGCTCTGGTGGCTTATGCCCAAACACATACGGCGCACGAAACTTTGGCCGAAGCCGTGCGTCTGGTACAGGCCTTTGCGGCTGAACATCCCAAAAAGCCCGTACGCCTCAAACATCCGGCTGGCGGCGGCGGCAAGGGGCAAATTGTTTTTTCGGCCGCCGACCTTGCGCGCGCGGATGCCGACACCATCATCGCCAACGGCCTGAAAAAAGTATGGGGCGAAATGGGCGTGACGGCCCCCGAAAAAGACGCCGACAAGGGCGTGGTCATCGAGCTGAATCTTAAAAAACCCCTGCACTGGGAAGTACAGCTGTTGGGCGACGGCAAAACGGTGGTGCACCTTTCGGCCCGCGATTGTTCCATTCAGAACGCCGGTTACCAAAAGATGATTGAGGAGTCTTTGCACGTGGCCGAAATTGACGCCGAAATCAAAAGCCTGAATCCCAGCCGGAACAAAACCCGCGTGGCCAAGTTGCGCCAGCGCAAGGCCAGCTTGGAACGCGTGCTGGCGCACGCTGTTGAAATCGGCAAAGCGGTAGGCCTGCGCGCAGCCTGCACCGTGGAGTTTCTTATCGATGCAGAGGGCCACGAGTACTTTTTGGAAGTCAATCCGCGCGTGCAGGTGGAACACGGCGTGACCGAAGGCATCACGCGCGTGCGTGGCGAGCGCATCAGCATTGTGGAAAAGCAGCTGCGCGTCGCGGCCGGCGAAACCCTGGGCTTCGATCAGGACGACATTACCTTTGAAGGCCACACCACCGAAATTCGCCTCAACGCTTGGAAAGAAGATCTTAAGCCTTCATTGGGCGGTGCCATAGACCAGTTGCGTTTTGAAAGTACCAATGGCTTGCGTGTGGATGCCAGCGGCCTCTTGCAGCGCCGCAGCCGTTGGACCATTCCCAGCTACGATGCCAACTTTGCCCTGATCATTCAGGACGGCGCCACCCGCCAGGAAGTTACGGCCGGGCTCGTCGAGGTGCTGCGTCACCGCATGACCCTTAAGGGCAACGAAAAACTCGAAACCAACGCCGCCACGCTGATTGCCATGCTGACGCTGATCAGCAAAATGAACGGCCAGACCGAATACCGCACAGACTTTGCGCCGCTCTGGACCAAGGCGATTGCGGTCTTTTTGGCAAATTCCAAAGAATACCGCAGCCAGTTGCCCAAAGCGTCCGGCGGAAAAGAAATCGTCTCGCCGACCCAACCCGCTTTTTACCAGCGCTTGCTCGAAAGCCTTCTCGATGCCGCATTGGCAAATCCCAGTTTGGTCTTTGCGTTTTATTTTGAAAAATGCTTCGGCATCAAAGCGGTTTCGGATATGGATCTGTTTGTGCAGCTGGCACGCTACTTGAAGATTGATTTATATCCCGAAGAAAACGAGCTTTTAACGCACATCGAAACCCTTTTGGATTTAGAAACGCACGGCACCGAGTTGCCCGAAGAAGCCCGGCGCATCACGCACATGGAAATTCCACTGTTACAGGCCTTATGGAATCGCCTGATGCTGACTGGCATTGCAACCTTTTTAAAACCCAACCCCGATTACGCGCTGTCGCTACCCGCATATCTTCAATCAGACGCATTACACGTCAGTTTGGATCAACTGCTTGAAAAACAGTTGCGACCCGTCACCATGGTGGGCGATACGCTTCCGGCCCCGCAACAGGGCATGGTGTATTTGCAGTCTGCGCCGGATCAACCCCCGTATATCAAAGTAGGCGACCGCGTCAATGTGGGCACCGAACTCTTTATGATGGAAGCCATGAAAATGTTTACCCCCGTTCTTTCGCCGGTCGAAGGCACGGTGACAGAAATTTTGGTGGAAAATGGCGCTGCGGTTGACCAGGGTAGTCCGCTGGTGCGTATCGAGACCAAAACCCAGGCCACCGTCAACGATGCTGACCTTTTGGCGCAGATCCAAGCCCTGACTTCTTCGGCAAATTAACCCCTGGTGCTATGCCCACCCGGTTTAGCCACAAACACGTTGCCGCACCCCTTTATGAGTTCCAGCGTATCAAGGGTCAGGGCCTCTGGCGTTATTACCTGGAGGTTTACCGGGCTTATCGGCAGGAGCTCATGGGACAAGATTCTCCTTCATTAAAACACGACCTCCGCGCTGTCATGCGCCACCTGCGCCAAATTTGGACATGTCAGGAAACACCCGGACGTCTGCTTGCCGCCATCCATGCCATGCGTTACTCCTTATGGGTGTTTCAAAACTACCGGCGCGAGGCTAATCTGCAAATAACGCAAGCCCCCGATGATTATTTTAAACTTCCGTCCGACACGCAGATTGAAAACCATTCTTGCACGCTTAAAACGTATCTTTTGTTTGTCACCTTGTTCTTGCTGCCTCCCTTGCTTTTGAGCAAAACAAAAACGTACCGGAATCTGACTTTGATCTCCGCTGCGATTCCGGTTGTTTTCCGGACTTTTGCCGCTTACCCCGCACGCAACATCCGCAATACCCAGCCCCCCAAGGGGCGGCCCGCATCATGGCAGAACCTTGTGTTTGACCTGGCGCAGCACCTGATGCACTGGTATGACCATCCCACCAACCTGCTGCCCAGTTTGCATGTGTTTAACACTACTTTTGCCGCACTACTTGTGGGTGAAGCGTATCCGGAACTTGCGCCCTGGCTGATGCACTGGGCCGTTTCTATTGCCTGCAGCACCCAGACCACCAAACAGCATGTGCTGGCAGACGTCATCAGCGCCTGGCTAGTGGCATCGCTGCTCTTTCGTTATGGCCAAAGCCATGTCATGTCTACGCAAACCCTGCAACCTCTTTGGCCTGACATTTGGCTGGGGCGCTCTTGGAAAGTGATCCTGCAATCAGAAGATTTGCGGGAGCCTGTGCAACTTTTGCAAGGCCAGTTTACCGATATTCTGGGGCCTTACCTTGATGACCCTTCGCGCGTAGATTGTTTAGAGGCCTGCCGTCCACATCTGCATCCGTTAATCCTTAACGAGCTTGCGCGCCTTGAGCATTTTAACGCCGGCAATGCAGAGTACGAAAAAGTGGCGCGCCTGCTACTGGAGTTGCTGGGGGCCAATCAACCTGTCGGTTTAAACCAGCCTCTCTCCTAATAGTCTGTCGTCAGGGTCAGGTGATGGTGTGGATCTTCTTTTTTCATGGCCCGCGAGACATTAAACAGATCAATATCCAAGTGCATGGCGTTGATGGCTTGCAAACCTTGTGCAGCCCTGATCTCGTTGGCCTGCCATTGGGCCAGTGATGCGGCAATCACGGTTGCGGCGCGTAGTTCAAGTTCCTGGTCTGATCCAGGCACAATCAAGCACTTGTGCCACATGGCTTCGCGTAAGGGGTTGTCTCCGCTGCGAAATTCCAATACGCCTTTTAAGATCAAGGCCCGTGGCAGATGATAATCGGCAAAAATGCTTAAGGATCCAAATTCGCCTGGGTCTAAGACAAAAACCGGAAATTCGGCCTCATACTCTCGCAACCGCTCCCACGCCATGGCCACCGCAAGTTGCGCGCGCTTGGCAAATAAGTCTCCCTGGTAACCCGGTAACTGCTGGAGCCGGGTCAGTATTCCACTTTCATGGCCTCGGTCAAATATTGCAAAGCGTGCGGCGCGAACCAAATTGATAAAGCGACCGTCATAATTTTTGACCAAGGCGTCGCCCGTGCGTTTGAGCAGATCCAGGCGCTGCTCGAGTAAAGGCATACGGATGCTGTCGGGGTTTCCGGCAAAAATGACTTCGGCCTGGTCGAGGCTTAGCTGCGCCAAAAAGTGGCCATCAATCGCAAGCCCCAAAGATTCCAAGCGGTTTTTTAAACGGGTCCAGCAGGCCCACATGGCAAAAGCGCCATCTAGGGGAAAGGGTGCATTGGCAGGATAAGTGAGTATATTTTTCTTGAGTGAACCGTCGGGTTGAAAACCCCAAAAACAAAAATTGATAATGTTGCCGATAAAATAGTATTCGAGCAGTGCATCGGCTTCATTCAGACTCTGCGGTTTGGCAGGCCAAAACTGCAAGGGGCCGCCGTTATTCCAATGGGGCAATTCAATTTCCCGGCCTGCTAAATCTTGAGCGTATGCATTTAAACGATCGGTATTGAGTCGTAAATAAGTCCAGTTGGAAAATTTTGCCAAAGACCCCATGGCCGGGTAAACGGGATTGATTGAAACTGCAAGAGAGTCTGCGAGCCTTTTTAAATACATTCTGGTTTCTTATCGAAAGCGTTATCGGATTTAAATATTTTAAAAAATAGGTATGTCCCCCGGCCAGCAGTGCCGAGAGCATAAATAATATCTAAAATACTAAGTATTTATCTAAGCCGTGGTTTGCGATAAGCATAGGTTCAGCTTAATACAAGAAAGAGGTTCAAATGAGCGCCATTATTTTCCGTTCCATTGCACTGCGTCCCTGGAGGGCACTCACGTTTTTAACCTTTGCGGTGGCTTGTAATCCACCCGTTGAAAACTCAAAGGGTAGTAACCAAAGCGCTACTGGTGATGTTGACACAGCAAGTGATTCGGCTGGTGACAGCAGTTCTACGGTAACCGATACTGTTCCGGCAGACACCGGTTCCACGGTTGAACCCGATTACGATTGCGACCTGATCAGCGCTGGTGCGTACATCTTTAACAACGATGGTTCCGCGCTGGCAGATGAAGTGAACACCGTGGTGTGTGGCGAAATGCAGGCCTTTGAAGGTGTCGATCCCTTTTTTACGGATCATGTGCTGGCGGTAGCTTTTGTAGACAATTCAGCGGCATACTGCTCCCTGCCGGGCGAATATGGCTGCGTGCAAATTTCCGATTCCAGCGATGGATACATTATTGTGCTCGACAACTTTTACGAATATTACCCGTCGGATCTGTTGCAGGTCATGGATCACCAGATGGCGCACGTTTACGCTTACAGCATCACCCGTCATGGCGCTGATTTGACGGATTTCTTGAATATCTCATGGGATCCGACTTATTCTTATTCCACCCAGAACACCGACACAACCGGCAGCGATTTTGTGACGGGTGACGCCGCCCGTAATTACAGCGAAGACTGGGCTTACGGCGTGGAGTATTACCGTAACCATCCGCTCTCCTTTTTGCATACGGCGGCAGACAGTGCTGATACGCAAGCTAAATATGACTTCTTCAAAGCCATGTTCGGCATTGAATACCTGACACCCTTTACGACGTCTGCAACGACAACGGAAGTTTATCGTGTGGCGGCACCGTATTATTTGTACGGTGCGCGGCTGTTCGAGACAACGGACGGCCAGCTGGGCTATGCGCGGATAAGCATCGGCTGGGATGTTCAGGATCTTGAGGCGTATACGGTGGATACAGGTTCCGGCACTGCCACGCTGGCGCAGAGTACCGATCTTGGTTCGACTGGCGGGCCGCAGATGGTGGGCTTCGATAACCCTTATCTATGGATTCTGCAGGGTAGCAATTCCAATTATTCCTCCGCACTGTATAGCAGGTTTAACGTGGAGGACGGCTCGATGGTCACTTTGACTGGGGCAGATGTTTTGGCCGGAGTACCGGATTACAACTCCAGTTATTCCACAAACAGTTATTTCCAAGTGGGCCTGGATGACCAGCTGTTGCTGCGCAATCCGAATGCCAGCACCGCGCAAATGCAGTATGCCCTGATCAATGCCGATGGAACAGTGGAAGGCAGTCAGCTGAACACGGACATGTTTCCGGAAATCTGGGGAGCAGATGGAGCCGGAGCAAATCTTGTTTACCCCATTCACACTGAGACTGCAGATTACAACTATGGCCTCTACGAGTGGTGGCTGCGCTGGCCAGGCAGCTCCGACCTCGAGTTCCGTTTTGCGGTGCGGGGCATTGACGTATACCCCATGCTTTATGACGCCGAACACGAAGGCACGGTGGCGCAGGACGGAAAGATTTATTTTAACTTTTGGGATAGCACTGCGGATGCACGTTTGCTGGTGGGCTTTGATGCGGCGACGGATACATATCAGTATGCAAGCAGTCCCTTTGCCGCGAGCGTGGATTTGCTTTCGGCCACCGTGGCCGGCGGAGAAATATATCAGCTTGTGCAGGACGGGGACGAGTTGGTTATATACCAGATGCAGTTGCCGTAGTCCAAACCCCATTGCTCAATACATAACCAGGGAATCGATACATATTGCTAATGCATCTATATGCATATGAGAACAACCTTAAAGTGGCTCCCCGCAAACGTTCCCACCGGTGATTCTGGCCGACACTTCCATATGGGTTGAACATTTCCGAAAGGAATTTCCGATGTTTGCCAAGCATCTGAATCACTGGACTGCGCATTTAAACCATAACCTACTTCGTGGATCCCGAAGGTGCCCAAGTCAGCTCCAATGGTTCAGGCAAAAGCTTTTGAATACGCAAAAAGTAAGCCAGACGCTGCTCGTCAGTGAGATCGGCCACAGACGTTATTCCGCGCGATAAGGCGTCAAAAAGCTCTTGTGAAATCAGCGCGCCGCTGTTTTTAAGCTCTGTTCCGATGAATTGCGGCACACCTTCTGATACCCTCAACCTCGCAACAATTTTGGCACCGTCAGATCCGCGCTCAACCCGCACTTGCGCAGCCTGAACACCTGAAAAACTTGCGAGCAACTCCTCCAGATGAAAGTACCGATAACGATCAAGCACCGCATTCATATCCGGCTTGCCACTGGCATTGCGCGGAATCTCGTCCACAAAAAATATGCGCCTCGGCACCCGCACCCCAGTCAGATACTTCCCCGCAAAAACCATAATCTCTTTTTCCGTCCCCGCATCCATCCTCGTATTCGTCCTCGTATTCGTCCTCGTCCTCAATTCGCTTTTTTCCCTTTTTAATACCACCAACGCCGCCACGCTCTCCCCAAATCGTGGATTAAACGCTCCAAACACCAGCGCATCCTGTACATCGGGATGCTGAAACAAAACATCCTCAACTTCTTTGGGATACACGTTTTCGCCACCCACGATGATGGTGAACTTGCTGCGCCCGACAAAGTAAAAGTAACCCTCGGCATCGCGGCGGACGAGATCCCCGGTTTTATAAAACCCGTCAGCATCAAAGGCTTCAGCGGTAGCCTGCGTATCGCCAAAGTAACCGTGTTCCATCACCGTATGAGACCGAATGCGCAGTTCTCCAGCTGTGCCCACGGAAACATCTTTACCTTCCGGATCCGCGATCTTCCACTCCACCCCCGGCAAGGGCTTTCCGAACGAGGCCTGGCGCCGCTCATTGGGCCGCTCCGAAAAAGCCGAGGTAAGAATTTCGGTGGCGCCATAAATTTGCAGTACGGGCACGGCACGCCGTGCCCCCATGCTGATCATCGTTTCAAACTCCGAAAGCACTGCCGTTGGAACCGTCGTGGTGCCGCAGATCACAAAGCGCAGCGCCGCAAGGTCAAAATTTTCCGGCCGCGTGCGGGCGCGATCCAAAAGCAAATCTTGAAGAATGGTCGGATTACACGTAAACGCATTGACGCCCTGCCCCTCCACGTTGGTCCAAAACTGGCTGCGTACCCAAGGCGTCCATTTGCTTGCAAGCACCATGCGTCCGCCCAGGAACATTGGAAAGAGCATCGTCCAGGCCACGGCGTTGCCGTGATAGAGGCCCATCAGCGACAACAGGCGGTAATCCCCTCCCCGCTCAAGTCCAAATGTCTGGGAGAGATCCTCCATCTTAAGCAGATAGTTGCGATGTGAATGCGTGGCCGCCTTACGTTTGCCACTGGTACCCGAAGTAAACAAAATTAAGAACGGATCTTCGGGATTGATTAAAACTTCGGTCGCAAGTACAGGCGGGCCGGTCAGCATATCGAGAAACGAATGCACCTGGATACAGCGATCGGCCGAATACAAAAAATGCGGCGCAGACCCGGACATCTCGTGTTCGCACATCAGGCTGACCAGCACATGTTCCAAAGTCGGAAAGTTTTCGCAAGTCAACTGGTCTTTGAGGGCACGGAACAAGACCGCATCCACGACCAGAACTTTGGAGCCCACCAAATTTACAAATTCGCGCAACTCGCCTGGGGTTACTTTGGGATGTACTGGAGACGAAACCAGCCCGGCCTTGGCGGCCGCAAAGTACAAATACACTTGCTCTGGACTGTTGCCAAGCACCGACGTGATGCGATCTCCCTTTTGAACATCTAAACCCCCAAGAAAGTAAGCAATCCGGTTTACATCAGCATTGAACTCGCGGTACGGCGTGTGGATACCACTGTGGAAGTCGTAAAGAAAAACCCGATCCGGAAATTCCTGGGCGTTGCGTTCGAGCATCGCTCCGACACTGGAAAATACCGGCTTTCGAGAGGCAATCCGGCGGTAGAAAAAAAATGTAGACCCCCTACAAAAGTGGAGGGTTAGGTTCTGACGCATGTTAGGGATCTATATTAAAATTTCGACGTGATTCCTCAAGTTGTCGATGTTCGGCTTCAAGCTGGGCAATAATTTCTTCTTTGTGGTCGTAAAAATATTGCACCGACTGAAATTCGGGCGCATCTGGACCCATGCGTTCGCTCATCGTGCCTTGTGGCGGACGGGCTTCGTTGACCCAGCCCCAGGCACCCATCTGAAAACCGCCACCATAAACCACCGCGCCCAAAAGATCGCCGACATCAAGCAAACCGGCCTCGTGGGTTTTGGCCACGTCTTTTAAGAATGATGCCGCGTCGACATTACCGTCATGCGTGCCGCCCCAGGCCACGCGGCTCATGGGATAGTTAAAGCGCTTAAAGGCTTCGTCCAGCATGGTGATGTTGCCCGTGTGCGGAAAGAAATACTTAAAGTGCTTTAAGCCCTCATTTTCCATGCCGTAAGCCTGCAAAAGACGTTCCATAAATTCAGGCAACTGGGCCTTGACAGCGCTTTGCACGGCGGGAGAGTCCATTGTAAAGCAACCCGCGCGGGCATGTTCGGGCAGGCGCAAGATCTGGTTGCGCGCATCCGGCACAATCTGAATCACATAGGCGTTGCCGCCGTCGCTGTAATACACCGGCTTAAAGATCTGGTGGCCGCGGATGCGCGCGCGCGAAATCCAGGTGCAGGCCACGGCGGATCCAAAAAAGGCATTGCCGTTGCTTTTTCCGTCCGGTGTTTTATCCAGCACGTTGCTGCCTTCGTAATCGCCGTTGATAAAAGCCAGCACGCCCTGCACCTCATCGCGCCCAATTAAGGCTGCGGCGGTCGAAAAAACTCCTGCGCCGGTGGAACACACGCTGTCGATTTTCCAGCCGCGCACTTGTGCCGGGGGAAGCGCCAGCTCACGCGTGCGTTGCAGATACCCTTGCATGATGTGCGCCATAGAAGGTTGTTGGGGGCCACCATTGCCACCCACCAGAATGGCAACCTGGCCGCCAGAACGGAGAATTTCTTCAAGTTCTTCACGCGTTTCTGGATTCAGCACAACCATCTTGTCGAAAGCACGCGCATGCAGGCTGTCGATCCCTTCGTTGCCACGCCAGTGCCGCCAGCCGATGCCCGAAGCATTTAAAAATCCAACGCCCGCCGGACTTTTGGAACTGCTCATGCCACAAATGCGCATCACTTCGGCATTGGATATTTTTTCTTTACCGAGCGCGTAACCATAACCCTTGGGCGTACTACGCGTGCCCTGCAACGGAAAGCCGTGTCTTAAAAGCAGCTCGCGGCGCACGTGGGCGGGAACATTGGCAAAGCTGCTTGAAAAAACGCTGGCACCGCCGGCCACATAAACGCTGGCCGCCGCCCGACGCGCAAAGTTCAGCAAGCGTTCCCGTGGGGAACTTACGCGGTGAAAAGAGATCCAGAAATACACACTAAATGTCGAGAAAGACCCCAGTAAAATATCTTGATTTAATTAGAAGTTAGAAACTTCCCGGAGCTATATCAAGCTGCGCAAACAGCAACTTTTCCATGCCCGGAATATGCGCCGCACCCACTCCGGCGGCCACCGTTTGATATCCGGGGTTTTTTAAAATCTCAATCAAGTTCCTGACCATGGTCTCGTTACGGCGATGCACCATGTCCGAGACAAGAGGCAAATGCATGAACAACGCTTCCAAAGAGGGAAGCCGCGCAAAGACAGCCTCCATCTGTGCCAGTAACTGCCGTGGATGAATTGGCCGGTCTATTCCAAGCAGGTCACGGACGCTTTTATTAAGCACGCCGTAGAGCCCTAAAAACGGAAAACCCAGGGTCAAGGCAACGGTAAACAAAATGCCTGGCTGAAAACCTTTTTCAAGCGCAAAGATATCCGGCTGATTTATTCCTAACGAAAGCGGCGTATTCTTAAGCGCACGCTGCACCTGGCGCACCAAGGCCACTTTTTGGCCAATGGCAAAATGTCCTGTGGAATGCCGCCGGGCCGACTCGAAAAGACCTTTTCGAAAATGATTTAGCGCTTTTTGATGCATGGTACGCATCGGGCTTAGCGTATCCACCCGGCGAAGACGCCCAACTCCCGAATAATACGAAAGATGTTTAAAGAACTCCAAAACCATGATGGTGACAAACGGAAAGCGCGCGGCGGTAATATCTTCAAAAGCCACCGCGTCAAAAAATGCCAAAATGCGCTCGGCCGCAATTTGCTCCGCCACCGTGGCAATGTGCGCTTCGCCAATCAGCACCAGATCCTTAACCCCGCCCCCGATTCGGACCTGATAGTGCCGGACTGCAAATTGGCAGTTGGGCACCGCCAGTAAATCTGGTATCTCTGCCAAACTTTTGATGCGCACATCACGTACGCCATAAGCCGCCCCTAACATGCGCCCATGATCGAGAAAAGCCTGGCAGGAACCCAGCAAACGCCGCAGATCTTCCATAGAAAGCATTTGCAGTCCGCCCGAGTTAAAATCGACGCGCACGCTTCCTAGGCGCTGGGAATCAAACTTGATGCAGGGCTCGTGTTTGACGGCGACAATGCGGAAGAAGAAGCTCAAGGGTTTAGAGATTCCCTTACGGAACAGGGGAATCGTACTCCACAAACTCGATTAAAAGTTTTTCGTGCGCATTCCAAATAAACAGCGCGTTATAGCCTTCGTGGTCGTTGCGCGAGGCTGGCAAAGCATGGGTAAGTATTTCAAATACCTTGGGCTCGTCCATGTAAAATTCACTGTCCAGACGGAGCTTGTCGGCCTTAAGCACGTTATAAAAAGCGGGTTTAACAGTGCCATCTGCGGCAATGTAACCAAGCTGCACCAGGTTGTCCCACAGTTCGCTGGCACCGGAAATGTCTTCTGCAATCAAATCATCAATGGAAATTTTTACTTTCTTGGCCGGATCCCCAATTTCCTCGGCCACTGCCAAGCGAAAAGCCTCACGCAGATTTTGAACGGCAAAACAAACGTGATGGATGCTCTCGCCGCGCTTGTCGAGAAATTGTTTGAGACTACTTTGCAAATTGGTCGGCTCGATCAGTTCAACGCGACCCTTGCTGCCCAAGGGGGCGGAGGGCTGCATGACCATGTTGACTTCTTCGGACGGCACCGGAATCACCGGCAGTCCAAACGAGGCGGCATCGCGCACAATGATGGCCACGTGGTCGACGTGTTCGATTAAATCTTCCAGCTCGGAAAAACCTTTCCACAGGGCCTGCGCCTTTTGCACAATGACTTGACCGAGTAAACCAAGGGCTTCTAGAGCCGGAAGTTTGTCCGAAGCAGAACGTAATTCACTTAACTGTTCGGCCACAGTCAGCCGCTCAAAAATGATTCTTCGCGGATTGGCAACACGGTGGTGGAGCATTATTGGCCTTATTTAGAAGCCACTCGCGTTACCAGCTTGGGTGCTTCGGCCCCGCCTTCGAGCATGACTTGCTGGGCGTGCGCCAAATCTTTCCAGTCAAAAACTTGGGCGGGCGTAATGGCAATCTGACCTGCTTCTATAAGATCATTGGTGGCCTGCGTCTGATTGTGGTTGGCGTAATGCGTCCCCACATGGTTGGGCCACACGCGTTTTTGGAACATCCACAAAAAGCGCACGTCAAAGGCGAAGCGCGTACCGGCAATGCCCGGACCCGCCAGAATCACCGAACCAAAAGGCCGAACCGTAAAAACGTCCAAATCCAGTGTTTGTTCGGGGGTGCCCATGGTTTTGACGATGATGTCCGGAAAAGCCTTGCCCAGCAGGGCGCGCACCGCATCACGGAAAGGACGCGCTGTGCTGGCATCGTATTCGGCATGGCGTTTCATTTCTTCGCGGCTAAGCAAAGGGTGTGGTGGCGAGGGCATATCGTTGGGAATGATGAAGTCCGAAAGTTTAACCACGCCGCGCAAATATTTTCCTTCGACATCCCATGCTGCCACGGCGGCGGCTTCTTCGGCGTTGTTCACGACCGACACCACGTTGGCCTTGAACTGCGTCACCACATCAAAAACCTGGCGCGCAAAAGCATAGGCCCCGTGAATAACCACATTGGAACCGTCGCGCAATTGAGCACCTGCCAGCATCTCTTCCAACGCCATGCTGGGTTCCTTGGCTTCAAAGGTCAGCTTGTAACCCGTAGTACCCGCAAAGATTGCGATGCGGCCATTATCGGCGAGCACATGGTTGCTGACCGGGTAAGTTTGTTCCCCCGGATGTTCGATGACAACGTCGGCCAGACAGCCTTTCGTCAGATGAAACAATTCGTTTTTAAAAAGATCAGCTTGGTCACGCCAGGCATTGCGCTCTTTTGGGTCAACGGGAATCTGGCCCCACAGACCGCGGTCGAAACCTTTGCGGTTGATAAAACCGGTAGCGCCGGCATCGAGAACTTTTTTACCTTTTTCGTCTGACGACACCACGCCAATCACGTGTTTTGCCCCCAGTGCCCGGGCGATTTTTATGGCAAAGTCGCCCGTGCCGCCCGCCGCGCCCCACACCAAAACGGTGCTGCCTGCGCGGATGCCCGCACGCTCCAGCGCACGATACGAGGTTGGCGCGCAAAGGCCATAGCTGGAGGAATCTTCCCAACTCAAATGCTGGGGTCTGCGGCGTACTTGCCGCGCATCGATGGCGGTAAACTGCGAAAACCAACCCACGGCATCTTCGTAGCCGGTAATATGAAAACTTTTCTTTTCCATGCTGTCACCACTGGGTGGCAAAGCTTCGGCAATGTCATCGCCGCCGCAATACAACACCCCTTCGTCGCCCAGCTTCCAATCGGTGACCTCTGCGCCTACCGCAACGACGATACCGGCAGCATCGGAACCCAATATCTGCACATCGGCATTTTTGTTTCGCGGAAAGGCAAAAGGTGAAACCGGCATGCCTTGGGCGGCCCAGGAACCATTAAAGTTATGGCCTGCGGCTTTAATATATACGAGCACTTCATGCGGCGCGGGCTTGGGAACGGGAACCTGCACCTGCACAATGGCGTCGGCGGGTTGGCCATGCAAACCCACACGCATCATTTCGCCTTCTTTTTTAGGGTTCGGGCGCAGTTCGCTGCGGACGCCGTAGGCGAACATGGTTTCGGGAATGGCATCGACGCCCGGACGAAATTCCGCACCAATGGGCAAGGGTTGAGCAATAACTTTTAGTTTCATGAATGACTCCTGGAATATGGAAATATTTAACGGTCTAACTAGTCTCGTGATAAAAGCGTAAAAGTTTTGATTGTGTTTTTAGATTTTCTATATTTAATTATATTTTTTATTTTAAAATGACTATTTAAGTAAATAAATGTTACTCATGTATTTATACGATTTTTTTCACTATTCTAAGCTTGTCCGCTGATCGAGAACTAACACGTGCATTATAAAAAATCTGCTGTAAACCAAGATCAGCAAACGCAGTTTGACCCATCCAAAACCGCACGACTGCTTACGTCTCCTTCTGATAAAGAACGTATCCGTGCCTTGCAAGCCATCGGTCAACATTTTTTAGATTGCGATGACGAGATCTTCCGCACTCAAGCTGCACAAACCCTTGCCCGCATGGTCTTTGACCCCCACCCCCACGTGCGCTGGGCGGCGGCGGTGCAGATGGCTAAAACCAAAATTGATCCGGCCGCTAGCTTAAAAAGCCTGCTGACCCGTCAAACATCGATCAACATGCGTTTAGATCTTTTGGAACGCTTCCAACTGGCGCGGGTGATTTTGATGGGATACACCATGGTAGACGAGACGTTGCACCGCAACGTCTCTGCGTTGATAAACGCATGGGCACCAACTTGGACCGGCATGGATCCCAAAACACGCTGTGTGTATTTGGGTTTGTGCGCAGATGTGGGGGTAACTGTTTCGTGGACGCTCAATGATGTGCCGGGGGTGGTGATTGATCACGTTTTTAAAGGAGACGCGATGAATCGCGTCTCTACGGGGCCGTCATTTGAAAAATTGGCGGGGATGTTGCTCGGCCTTGCTATCGGTGATGCCCTTGGTGCGCCGGTGGAATTTTTGCCCTTGAAAAAATTACTGGCCGATTACGGGATCATTTCAAATTACGTGGTAAACCCTAAACGAAAATTTCCGCTGGCGGGTGCCAGCGACGATACCATCATGACCCTGGCAACCTTGGATGCCCTGCAAAAAAACGGTCGGCGATATGACCCCGACATCATTGCGACCCGCATTGCAGAATTGATACGCCAACACGATTTTGGCGAAAAATCACCATCACGTGGCGTTGCTACGCCGTACGATGCCGGTTATGGCATGCGAACCATTATCGCTGGCCGCGACCTGTATACCGGCGTGCATTGGTCATTGATGGATCACCCCAACCCCACCTGCGGCGGGGCCATGCGCGTAACACCCTTTGCGGTTTTAAATTTTGGCGCCCTGCCCTACGCCATGAAAAATGCAGTCATTGAAAGCGTGCGCATGACCCATCATCATCCCGATGCCGTTGCGGCTGCGCTGGTGGTGGCTTACATTGCGTCCACCTTGTTAAAACCAGACGCCAAAACACCGAACCTTGCGCTCATCGACGGGGCACATGCTTTTTTTGCAAACATGAGCCCGGCTATGTCCGAACGCCTCGATACCCTGAAAACCGTGTTAAACGCCGAATCCACACAGGCTGCTGAAGCGCTTGGAATTTCGGGCCACGCCATCGACACCGTTTGTTTTGCGCTGTATGCATTTTTTAAGCACCCGGACGATTACCTAAAGATGGTGCAAACCTGCATCATGATCGACAAGGGCGACGCCGACAGCATTGCCGCCATTGCCGGAGCCTGGTTTGGAGCCTTGCACGGCATGCAGGCGCTGCCTAAAGATCTCGTGGACAGCCTGCAATATAAGGAAGCTTGCCTGCAAGCGGCGCGAGAGTGGGTTGAAGGATGATAGTTACCGAATTTTAGTCAAACACATGCCGCGGTAACGGTAGCAGTGGCCAAAGCTCTGTGCGGTTTAAAGTGATATTAAAGATTTGGCCGACCATACCACAAAAAGTAAAATCAATTTCAAAATCGACTTCGTAATCGCGCCAATCATTACTGTCACGGGGTTGGCGCAAGTCTCTTTCGCCAACGCAACGAATGCCGAGGCGAAGCATAAGACCCTGATCGCCAGGCACAGGGCCCTCATCCGAAAGCTGCCCGTCTTCCCGAAGGCTTATGGATCCCTCCCGGGACATGTACGCACAACAGAGTTCGTTAAAACGCCAGGGACCATGGGGTGATGGTTGCGCCAATGAGGGCACGCTTAATTGAAGATCACGTACCCATAGGTTGAGCAGCGCTTTTACCTGTTCTGTAGATGGCTTATGAAAGCCTTCATGTAGACACATCATTTGTAAACATTCTTCAAGCATGAGCACACGCATCAGCTTTTTAATGTCCTCTTCATTTAGGGCATATTGAAGACCTTGCTTTACTTGCATGGGCATCTTGAGCAAGGCGCGCAAGCGCGTAAAGGCCTTTGGGCGCACATGTAGCATACGCTCGTGCCGATGACCGCCGGGCGGATAACTGTAACCTTCTGGAAAATATCTAAGAAAATCAGGCGACTCAATATAAGGAATAAATTTTGTCTCCACCAATTTTTCATACAGCGCCTTAGTGATTTTTTCCATAGCGGCTTCGGGCCTAAGGTCGACCGGAGCGCTGACCAGATTTATTTTTTCTTGCAGCAACAAATTAAGTTTATCCACGGCATCGTCATTGCCTGCGCGATTGGCACCTAAAAACGTAACGATGCATTCTCCCAAAGCCTGGGACGGCGTGGTCAGAGCCAGACCGGCCAGCATCTCGCGGTTGTATGCATGGCCACTTAAAAGTTCTACCCAGAACATGGCAAAAACGGACTGGTTTTTAAGATCGCCATTTTCCAGGGTGGTTGGGCTGTCGGTGACGATGGCACTTAAAAACATGGCCAGATCGTCAAGCTCAACTGTGCTTAAGGCGGTTGCAAAGCAACCCAACACAGCCAAAATATCGCGCTGTTTTTTAAGGTCTGGCGTGTGCGCAAACAAATTCCGCAGAAAACAGTAGTTTTCAACCGAAAGTCGGCGCGCCAGACGGGCAATAGCCGGATCAAGGTCCGCAGGCATTTGCGCCACAAGCCAGCTGCGTAGTCGGCGGTTTTTAAGCTGCGGCAAGAGCCCCTCCAGCCAACGTTGAAAACGGTTACCCCGCAATGTCTCTGCCGAACTGGTAAAAGTGCTACGTGGCTCTTCGCCCACTGCGACCACAAACTGGCCACGGGCGCGGGCGGCCATGTCGAGAGTTACAGGTGAAAAGGCATTCCGTGCCAGCATGGGCAGGTTTGAATGGGGTTCGGCCAGAGCCCTAAAATGAAACATGCCTCATATATCGAATTTTCCTAAAAGATGTTGCAATATTTTCTCTCATCATGCGAAATAATGTTTAGGATGAAATTTATGTTTCGTCGCATTGCCTCTCGGATCCCAGATATTGCCCCCACTCTCATGGGCGGAACATGGGGTGGACGCGGCAGCCTATCTGCATATGAGTTGGCGTTATTGAGTGCGCCATTACCGACAGCCTTAAAAAGCTGGGAAATACAAGCCACCTGGCAGGGCTACCAAAAGGTCCTCGACGGCATGCTCTTGCGCATGGGCAGGGAAATTCCGGTTTTGGATACCCTGACTGATTTTTTAAACATGCGTTCGCGGACAGATTTGCGGCACAGAAGGAAAATATTACCTTTGATATTTCGCGCCATGGGCCATATGGCCGAAAACCCACGTCAATCTGATCGCTTGTTGCGCATTGCCGGAGAAGTGGCCTTGATGGAACTTGAGGCAGCGGCGCTTTATCGCACCTATTGCATTCCCGCCCTGGTGCGCGGACTGATGAAAACCGACAAGTTTCGCGATTATCCGATTCAACGCATGATGGGCACGTATATGTTTTTGATTACCATGTTTCAGTACCCCATCGATGATCCCAAGGTTTTAAAGGGCTTGCGCATTGTCAACCGCATGCATCACAGCCTGGGACTGGCCGGAGTCGAAACCGAAACCGAGCGGGACTTGATGAAATATATCGGCCTCAATCTGTTTCAAATCGGCCCCGCGATGCGCATTGATCTTACTCCGGCCGAACGCCAGGCATTGTGCGGCATTGCGGTGCTGGTCATGCAAAGAATGGGGCTGACCATCAAAGCATCTACGTTAGAACTCGAAGCTTTTATTGCGCAGTATGAAGCACGCGAGTTTTTTGATCCCAACGACCCAAACAGTCCCCGGCCCGAAGCCATTGCCATTGCGCAAGCCACCCAGGCAGCACTTAAAGACCTGCCAGTATTATCCTGGCGGCGCATCCACAGCCGGGTGCCGCATCATGTGAAAAATATTTTAAAGATTGAGTAGGTGTTTAGATCGGTCAGCGATACGTCCGCAGAAAATAATAAAACAAGGGGTCGCTTAGCCGGTAGCCCTGGGGATCTTTTTCCAGCACGCCCTTATTCAATAGTTTTTTAAACACCAGCCCCGAGGTACGCGCCGTGGTGGACGCCAGCTTGATAAAGTCCTTGCTCTGGGGCTTGGCCACGTAATCCAGTTTGGCAGTTGCCGTCAGCACCCGTTCCTCGATGTCAGAAAACTGGCCGCAGTAACTGCCGTAACGGCTGGCTTTTTGGTCGACCAGTTTGACAAGCGCCAGATTTATTTTTTCTTGCGTAATCACTTGATGCGGAAACTGCTCAATGAGTTGCAGGCACAAGGTGTTTACGGATTCCGGAATACGAAACATTTTATCCTGCAAATAACGGGATGCTTCCAGTTCCATGCGGATTTTCCGGGGCTTAAAGCGTTCCATGATGTACGCGTGATAGGTTTCGTAGGCAATCGGCTTTAGCTCAAGATCCTTGCCCCAAAACGCCAGCGGCGCAGATTCCGCCGCCAGAATCTGTGTCAGCAGATGACGTTTGGATCCCAGCACAATAATGGGCAACTGATTCAGGTTTTGAAAGGCCGTGCGAAACTCGGCCTGCGCTCCTTTAATAAAGGCGATGTCCTGAAACTCGTCCAGGATAATCAAGGTTGGTATTTTTTTAGAAATCTCCTGGATTGTTTTAAAAATAGCCTGGGTTGTGCGAGCCTGTTTGCCGGGATGCACACCAAGCTGCAAACTGGGTTGTCCGGTCAGCGAATCGATTTGCAGTTCGGGTTTTAAGGAGGTTAAAAACTGCTTGATGTGGTCTAAAATGCTTTTGACCGGAAACGACTCTACAAACGAGCTTTCAAAATAGCGGCTCATGCGCTGGTCCAGGGCCTCCAGGTTTTTAAGTTCCATCAGGTCGACAAAAAAAACAAAGCATCTTTTATGCCGCTGTTTAAAGCGCTGGGCAATGATGTTTTTTACCAGAGAAGTCTTGCCGTAGTTGCGCGGCCCGTACAAAGCGATCTTTTCGCCCCGCGTCACGGCTTTTTCCAAGGTCAGGATGTCGGACTTAAAGTTACAGAAGCTATCCTCATCGACCAGGGCTTCGGTAATGAAATCATTCATGATACTAAAAGTATGATACTTAAAGTATCATGAAGCAAGCTTATGTAAAACTATCTATCTTCAATTTTGGATACGCTGCCCTTTACCACCACACCATACTTGTTAGTCCCGACCATTTCCACATCCACGATGCGTTTGCCTTCGCTGGTGGTTTTGACGGCGGTCACGGTGCTGGTCATGGTGATTTTGTCGCTGGGGCTGATTTCACCGGCATGGGTCAGCGTGGAACCGATCAAAATGTAACCCGGCACATGGTTGGCCGAACTGCCAGCAATCAGGGACATAGCCATGAGACCGTTTTGATACGGTGAGATGCCAAACAAGACCTCGGCGGCCACGAACTCATCCAGACCCAGTTGAACTTCTCTTGTCCACTGCTGGCCCACGGTATGCTGCTGGGCACTGCGCGGTGTGAAAGGTTGAACATCCTTGCTGAATGGATTTAAAACATCCTCGCTGGGCTGACCCTGATATTCGACCGCTGCCGGAGTAAACAGATCCGGATAAGTTCCTTCGGCGTGTTCAAACACCGCTTCGGCCATAAAGATCATGGCGCCTTTGTCGTTGCGGGCCACCAGGCGCATGGTGTAGGCGGGAAACATTTTGTTTTTGGAATCATCTCTGGCGATGATTGTGGCTTCGGGAATGACCGCTGTTCCGATAGGCACCGCCGCGGTGTATCCGAGAATTTTAAGCGACTGCAGCCCGTAGTCCGGTCCCGGCGCCTGGAAGGATGACAGCGTGATACCCGTGCTTAAAATGCCATGCACAATGCGGCCCTTGTAACGCGAGGCATCGGCATAAGCCTGATCAAGGTGGTAGTTGTTGCGATCATCCGAAAGTTTGGCGAAGGCGTGCACCATGGCATCAGTCACCAGCACCGGCTGGCCCACAAAACGCGCGCCGATGTCGTAGTCATTGGCATACGGGTTGTTTTCGAGCGGCTGCGACTCGCCCATGTGGTTGTAGTAGGGACGGATAAAGTTTTCGTAGATCCAACGCTGCTGGCGGGTCATTAAATTGGCGCTGTACGCCAGGGCCAGACGGGCCAGGTCGATCTTGACCGTGGCAGCATCAGTAATTTCATCTTTCGGATTGCCTTTTTTGAAAGTGACGTTCCGGTAATCTTTGTACGCAATGGCGCCCTTGTGGTCGCGCTCGTCGGCAATGCGGTACTGCACGGCCACGTCGATGCCGCGCGCAATTTCGAGCGCGGTGGGGGAAAAACCCTGGATCAGCGTTGGCAGCACTTCTAAACTACGCGTGACCCCGCCGTCCAAACCGGTAATGGTGCGGTCTTTGACATCCGCAAGCGTGGCACCTGCGGAAAAATGTTCCAAAGCGTCCAGGTTGCCATAACGGGCCACGGCCAAAAAGTTTCCGCGCAACTCGTAACCGGCTTCATCCAGCGCATGGGAAACAGGCGTGTTTAATTCCAGGGTGGTCAGGCGATCCGATTTGGCTTTGGAGCCATCCACAATGGCGCGCATGGCGTCGACACCGAGCGGCTCGTTGACCTGCGCTTCAAGGTACACGTTGGGCAAATCTTCCAAAACGCTTTCCCAATAAGCAAGGTCAGCGTGGCTGGTGACTGCGCCGACGGAAATGGAATCCAGGGCGGTGCCCAGTTTCTTGGATGAGCGCGCAATGGCCTCATCCCAAAGCGCTTGCAACTTTTTCAATTGGGAACCCGACATGCCCGATTGGGCCCGGTCCTGAATGGCTTTTACATTAGGTTTCGGAAGAAAATACAGTAGGCCTGAAGTGGCTTCGGAATTAGAAAACATCAACGCGCGCGCTTTTGCGGGAACAACGCCAGATAGAAGCGAGGCATCGAGACATGGGCGCAACATCTTGATAATGTCGTCGCCCTGGTCGAGCGTATGGGCCGCGTCGCCCGAAGCCACACGTAAGGAAATCTTTTGACCCTTGTAATCTGCGCTTTCCGCAAATTCTTTGGCTTTGGCACGGTCGGCAAAGTCAAAGTACAGCACATCGGCTCCGGCGAGAGCGGCAAAGTCGTCGCCACTCTTATATATGTAAGCGCCACGGCGGGCAATTTGGTGGCGGGGGGTAACCTTTTCGGGTTCAACCAGCGGCTTTGAGGCGCTGGCCAGTTCGGCCAACTTTTCGAGCGTCAGGTATTCGCTGTCCTTGAATTCCAACGGACGGGCTTCACGAGTATAAACACTGGCGGGCCACTCGATATCGTCTTCCTGAATGGCATCAATCTGCGTGGGGTGCAGCGACCACTTGGCGTTAAAGCCAACCTCCGCGGATTTCAGCGCGTCTTCGCGGGTGATGTCGCGGCTTTTGACGTTAAGCGTAATGCAATCGATGGCCGTAATGCCGTTGGCCCGGGCTACCCCGGTCACGCGTTTTTTTGGCCCGATATGGTGGGTAAATTGTTCTTCCTGTGCGCTGGGGTGACCATGCACATCGGCGGTATAGTCTGCCACGCCAAAGCTGAAGCCATGCACCACTTTGCCGATGTCGGGCGTACGCACCATGCTTTCGGCCAGTTCAATGAGACACATCACCTTGATACGTCCCTCGGGCCAACCCATGTGGCGTTCAATAGATTGGACGACGCGGCGCACTTCTACCAATTCGTCGGGCCCAAAAACCTTGGGCACCATGATGCCATCGATATTTTGGCCGGCGTTAAAAATGACTTCAATCAAATCGCGCGGGTTCCATTCGGTGCGCGTGTTGTTGGGTCGGTAGTTGACCACTTTGCCGCCCCAGTTGATGGTGTTCAGCGCCTCAATCAGGATGGGTACAGCAGCATTCTTGTTGGTTGGCGCCACTGCGTCTTCAAGGTCGAGTAGCACTTGCAACACGCGCTTGCCATCCTTGCCCGGTTTATCAGGCGTTTCGGCTACTTTTTTAATGAACTTGAGGTTGTCGGCCGGCAGCACGTGTTCGCAGTTCACTGTCGGGCGCAACTCCAACTCAAAGCGCGTGCGCGCACTCGTGCGGTCGGCGCGGGCAGCCACCAGAGCTACGTAACGGCCCAGGGTGCCATCGAAATTCACTTTGGAGGTATCACCAGTTGCGGCCACGGATCGATTGTTCATTGTAGTACTCCTTTAAAAAAATTAAATTTTGTAAGTTATTTTTCCCGCCACCGGCGCAGAGGCTTCTCTCACTGTAGTTTCGCCGGTCTTGGGGGCGCCCATGCCGCTGTAACCGCCACGGCCGTAGACCATTTGTGCAGCAGCCAGCTTCATGGCGTTGATGTCGTAGTCATCGGCTTCGTGCCCTAGAATTTCTTCCACTTTGCCAATGGTCAGCAATTGTCGTGCCAGCCGCCGGACATTTTCCATGCACTGATAGATAACAATTTTGGCAAGCATAACTTCCAAGTTAGATTCGTAGCCTTGGCTTAAGCGGTGTTCCATCCGGTTGCTGATGGAGACCATCGCATAAAGTTGAACCACAAGCTCTCCAAAGGGCTTGACCAGACTCTGCGAGTCAAAATCGTCTGGTTTGGGATAGGTTTGATTAATGACTTGAGCGGCGGCGGATACTAACTCCGACACCCGGCATACCAAATCAACCTCGTTGGCCATGATCGCAGCGGCAGCCGAGGGCGTCTTTTCACTCCATTCAGTCAGCAAATTTGCGCCTTCGCGCAAGCCCTTGAGGACAGCGGGCGCAATCACTTTCATCGCCAGAATTTCGTTGGTGCCTTCAAAGGTCGTAAACACGCGCGCATCGCGGTACACGGTCGACACCGGATATTCATTGCTAAAGCCGTAACCGCCATGGAGCTGCGTGGCGCGATAGGCCACGCCACCGCCGTTTTCGCGTACCAACTGGTCGGAGCAAAATACCTTGGCGCAGGCGGCTTCGACGGCGGGATCCTTGGCCTTGGAGTCAAAACGGCCGCTGGTGGCAAATACCACGGATTCCTGGGCAAAAATGCTGGCGGCCATTTCGGCGATCTGCACTTTAACGTCGCCAAATTCCGTGAGCTGGATGCCGCCAAAGAGTCTGCGTTCGGTGGCGTATTTGAGTGTTGCTTCCAGATCACGCATCGACCCGCCCAGAGCGCCGGCGGAAACCGACATGCGGCCGTGGTTTAAAATCGAAAAACCAATCGCAGTGCCCGGATCAAAAATCTTGCGCAGCGGATGGCCTTCGGGCACCTGCAAAATATTTCCTTTGGGAATGCGCAGATTGGAGATACCAAAGGCAGCCGTCGACGAGGCATGCAAGCCAACCTGGTCTTCCTCGCCGGTCATTTGCAAAGCTTCCTGCTGGCCCTCAAGTTCATCGGTATCCACCACAAAAGTATTAAGCTGCCACTTGCCATCGGGCTGCTGAACACGGGCAAAAATGATGAACACGCCGTTCTGGCGGCCGTAGCGGCCGTTGGTGATAAAAGTTTTGCTACCGTTCAGCTCCCAGTATTCTTCGCCGGAGGACGCATCGGTTTTAAGCACGGCGGTGGTTCGGATACCGCTCTTGCCGCCCAATGAGTCGGAACCGGAGTTAGGTTCCGTAAGCAAATACACGCCAATCTTTTGACCGCTGGCAAGTTGCGGCAGCCACTTGGCTTTTTGTTCTTCGGAACCGAAATACAAAATTGGAAGAGTGCCCACCCCACCATGTACCCGAATAAGCGAACCGATGGAACCCAATGCATACCAGGCATACAGGTCAGCCAAAGTTTTAACGATTTTTGACGCCCCCATACCGCCAAATTCTTCGGGCACGGCCAAGCCGAGCAAACCCGCTTCGCCGCAACGCTCGAGGATGCTTTTGCCTGGGGTAGAATCGCCTTTTAGCGTGATGGAATATTCGGGACCGATTAAATGATGGTCGAGTGCTACCCAGACAAATTTGGAGATCGCTTTTTTAGCGTTTCGCACCCGTTCCTCATAATCATCTTTCATTTTTTCCGTGGCATCGCATGGCAATTCCGGAAGTTTTACGGTTTCGACCGTGCCTCCAATGATGGTTCTTGAAAAAAAGTCTTTAAAATAATCATCAAGACCCCCGGCAGTGGCATCAGTACAAATCTGTTCCGGAAACCACACCACGCTGCCATCGGCCACGGGAGAGCCGGAAAACAGGAACGCAAGTTTGGTAATGTCGGGAACGGGTTTGGCGGCGGGTGCTTCGGCAGAAGCAGCAAGGGCACGATATTGCATGTGTATACTCCTCGAAATCCTCAAAAAATTGTTTCAGATGCCCCCGCTCTAAAACACAGTTTAATTTCGGAAAATATCTAAAGAGATTGCAGTAGTAAATTTAGAAAATAGATAAAATACTATATATAATAAATTCTTTAATTAAAAAATGTTATTAACATGTATTCACAGGCAATCATTTTGTAAAAAAGAATAAAAAAATAGTTATGCACAAATTGTCAACATGAGTATGGGATTCCGGCCCCCGGATCGGTGTCCAGGGCAAGCTTCGCTGGACGTTTATATTCTATATACATTGAAGCCCTATACATCGGCCCGTACAATGTAAAAGCTAGTTATGGATCCAAGTGTTTATATTGAAACCAGTGTTATCAGTTACTTAATCTCACTTCCAAGCCGTGATCTTGTGATTGCAGGTCATCAACAATCAACCTATTTATGGTGGAGCGAAGCACGGGCAAAGTTTAGCTGTTATATTTCGCCCTTTGTTGTGGACGAATGCAAACGTGGTGATGAACAAGCTGCGCAAAAACGCTTGTCCGCCCTTTCGGGCATTACTCTATTGAACTTAAATTCGGATATTGAGGCACTGGCTGAAATTTATTTTAAAGCCATCCAAATCCCCGAAAAAGCCAGAGCAGATGCTTTTCATTTGGCCATTGCTACCCATTACAAAATGCAATTTTTGGTAAGTTGGAACTGTGTTCATATGGTCAGCGGTCGTGTACGCAAGATATTAGAAGCAGAAAACACCAAACTGAAATTAATTACGCCCACCATTTGTACACCCGAAGAATTAATGGAGGTCTAAGATGCAAAACGACCCTATCGTAGAAGAAGTGCGCCAGATTCGTCATAAGATAGAGGCTGAGTGTAATCATGATTCACACACCCTTTTTTTAAAGGCGTTGGAAATTCAAAAGGAGTGTGCCCAATATCTTACAAAAGATAATGTATTTATTTTTAAAAAGGATATCAATTTTAAAAAGGAAAAGACGCGTCCGGCTGTTTGATCACCGGAGACACAACAGGGCGCATCTTTCAGATGCGACTACTAAGGACTTTAAAAACCCAAGATCCAAGGGCTATTTTGAGTCCTGCGGAAACAAAACGGCAGCGCCGCCACGGCCGTAACGAAAGTTAAGTCCGTTGTTGTTCCAGCGGCCATTGCCAACGTAGCGGACACAAGCACGACCATTTCTAATATCCTCAATACTTAAGCGAGATGCTAAACCTAAAGGCCCATCGCTTTTCATACCCTTAAGCAATATCTCTGACCAAAACCAATAAAGATTAAAACATTTATGAATCTTTGCCTTGTTGAACATTGCATATATCTTGCGCGATGCCGATAAATTGGACAGTGCTATCTCGTCGGCGTTGGCCAGATCTTTTTCCCTAGCTTTAGCTGACAGTCGGGTCACAATGGCTTCTAGCATAATGCGGTCTTGGTTTACCAAAACACCCTGCGGATTAATCATCGTGTCGGCATCAAACCGGACAAATGTGTAGGACACACGTTCACCTCGGTAATTCGTCACTGTTTCTTGATTAATCTGGGTAATCAGTGCTTGGTCACTCGTTGTTTTGCGCTGAAGACCTAGTTTCTCGGCCCAAAAATCCAGATACACCGTCGTTAAATCATCAACTTCTAAAGCCTTAAGTAATTCCAGGCCGTTTAAGGCCACAACGCTTACGTTTTGGCCGCTGCCTAAACGCAAAGAAAATTGTTTGTCTGTAATACTTAGGGCAGCGCCTAGCTGGGCGCAGGTTTTGATGTCGTCCCAGAAATTAGACTTAGGGCTGGAGCTAGCTGGTTCAACATCAGCGGCGGCGGCAGTCTGCAAGGCGATTTGGCGATCAACAGCAGAGCGAAGCGCGTGCAAGCCCTCAAGAGATACACCTGTTACAGTTAATCGGCCGGAAAAATCAACGTAGCCACGGGCTTCGTCTCCTAGTTCGTCAGCCAATGTTTTAAATAATAAGCTAAGCATAAATACTCTCTAAAATTGAGGTTTTGATCTACTTACAGGTTTATCGACTTAAATCGAGGAAGATTTCAGGGAAGTTTTTATACTAAGCGGTTAAAAAAATCTGTTAAAAACCAACGCAACTTATTGGCCTATGCTTCGATAATAAAAAAATGCTCTCCTACCGCGCTCTCGCCACGCCCGTCGAACGTTTTCCGTACGCTCCGGCACCCCATCAACCCAGCCACCTGCACGCTGGTTGGGAAACATTTAAGAATCGCCTGATATTTGCCCAAAATCACTATAGTTTTCATATCGAAGCTGGCGCCGGTTTCTTGCTGCTGGCCATCGCCTTAAAAAATCCGCTGTATTGGGCACTATGGGTGCTAAGCACCTACGGCCGCAACCGCTTTAGCGACTATGTACGTGGCCTGGGCTACGACAAATCCGCCCAACGCAAGATGCTTAAGTCTTTTAAGTGGACCGGTATCAGTGCCATCGCCATCATGGCCGTTAAAACCGGTCTGCACGCTGCCGAAGCCGCCTTGGTACAACCCACCGGAACCTGGGCGCAACTTTTGGATCTGGCAGCCCAGCATTCGCAACTGGCCAGCCACCTTGTGCAAACTTTGCCGCACCTGGCCAGCCATCCGACATGGATCGAGTTTTGCCTGATATTCAATTACCTTGTGCTGGGCACCATGCGCGCGTTGCTTAATTTACGCGAACGCCGCGATCAAAAAGAACCCAGCCAGACGGCTGCTAAAGATTTCTTTCAGGGCTATGCCACCCTGCTTTTAGAACTTTTCCCCACCATAGCCGCGCTTCCGGCAAACGTTTCTATTCTGTTTATGCAGGCCATCAACGTGGTGTGGAAATCGGCCACCGAAGCACACACGCGCCAGCGCTTGTTTAAAGATGAGATGCAGCTGGCCATGAACATCACCCGGTCACCCGAGTTTGTCCGTCTGGTCGAACGCGTCGGCAACGGCAAAATGTGCATCGAAAAAATCCTGGACCATCCGGTACTGGCCCAGGATTTTTACACCGAGTACCGAGACTCGGAACGCGCCGGTGCTGACCGCCGCCACGACGACCTGATTTTAAAAGCCTTGGAGAAATACCTTGAGCAGCGGCCAGACCTGGTGGAAAAACTGGATGAATACGACACCCACCCTTACTGGTCGCTGGAGGAGCTGCAACTGGTGGTGTTCACCGACTTTACGCGCCTGTCCAAGACCATGGAAGACCACAATACCCTGCGTCCGCGCCGTTTAAAACACCTTATGAAACGCCTTGAACAGATGCACCAGATTGAACCCTCGTTTCAGCCAGACGAAGAACAAGCCAAGCTCATCCTTGAACGCGCCAAACCCTGGCAATACCGCTGGTGGACCTGTTTTCGTGGCGACGCCTTTTTTACGCGCCAGTGGATGCGCCGCGAATACCGCAATGAACGCCAATATTTGCTTTACGCGCTCATGCGCGAAGCCGTACAGCTTTCGGGAACCCTGCGTCAACACCATTTGCTGCAACAACGCCTTGAAAAACTGGATGTCTCCCAACCCGAAACCCGCAATGAGGCTGAAAAACTTTTAAAGGAAATCAAGAATCTGCGCCAACGTGGCAAACACCGCGCACGCATGGTCAAGTTGCTTGAGTGGTTCCGGCGCCAGTTTTCTCTGGAACAACATTTTCGTACCGCACTCGCTGGAGCCACTGACGAGCAGGCCATATTCCACCTGCAGATCATGGTTGGCAAACTCAAAAAAGCCGGTTACACCACCCTGCAAATCCAAAGTATGACAACCGAATACTTTTTGGAGCACCACGCTTTTATTGCGACCCGGCTTCCAAAAATAACAGCGCCGTTGGCCCACATTGAAACCCAGACCCGCCGTTGGATTGATCCCGAAGCCCGGCACCGCGAAAAAGTCAGCGAATTTTGGAACACTCGCGTGGCACCCACACTGGAACAAACTACCGCGCCATCGATCGAGCGGGTATACCTGTGGGTGCACGGCGTCATTCCATCTCCGTTTGGCTCCGAAAGCGAGGCCGACGTTCGCGTCCTGGTGGCCAGCCACGTTCAAACCCAACTGGCCCGTGAATGGGAGGAAAGTGACCTTGTCCCAGACAATGTGGCCGAAGAAATTCAGCAACGCCTGAAATTTGTGGAGCAGATTTTTTAGGCCTTGCAAGGCTTATCTCGAAAGAATCCTTACGAATCTGGCGCTCATCCTAACTATCCCGCACTATTCATGATTTAGTAGTAAGCGGTCTGCCTGTGTTAGGTTCAATCATATAAGCGTGAATAATCCAGGCTATAATTCCCATAGGTATTAAGTAAGCAAAAAACATGGCTGAACTGTTATTGATACAACCCCACACCGGCACCTGGGATGAGATGTCCATTCGCCCACCCGAGTCGTTGCTGGCCGTGGCCAATATCCCCTATCACAAGGGTATTGACGTCAAAATCATTGACCAGCGCGTCACGCCCAATTTTGAAGAAGCCCTGGCGCGGGAGATCAACGACCAAACCAAGCTCATCGGCATTACAGTGATCACCGGGCCGCAGATCAAATTTGCGTTGGAAGTATCCCAGTACCTTAAATCAAAGGCGCCCCATCTGCCCATTTGCTGGGGTGGCGTGCATGCCACGCTGGTGCCAGAACAAACCGCCGCTCATCCGCTGGTGGACTTTGTGATTGTGGGCGATGGGGACTTTGTATTTTGCGAATTATTTGAACGCCTGCGCGATGGCCGGTCCGTCGAAGACTTACGCGGCCTTGTGCATAAAACACCTCAAGGCGACGTAAGGTCCAATGTGGGTCAGGTGGAGATCATCGAAGGCAAAAGCAGCACGCGCGGCCAGACCATCTCCTTTGTGCGCCGCAACGGTGTGGCCGATGTCATTAAAAACCTGGACGAGCTTCCGTCCCTGCCCTACGCGTTGATCGACCTTGGCAAGTACAACGTCTTTGTACACAAGGACGGGCGCACGTCTTGCACCTTTGTCACCTCGCGGGGCTGCCCTTTTCGCTGCAAGTTTTGTTCAGATCCTTATATCAATGAAGGCGCCTGGCGCGGCCTCTCGGCCGAAAACGTCCTGACACGGGTCGACTACTTATATAAAGAACACGGTGTGCGTTCGATTTTTTTTCAAGACGATTACTTTCCAGGACCTTTGCCGCGCTTTTTAAAAATTTTAGAAGGCTTAAAGAAATACAAACGCGACCTGCACTGGAGTACCCTGGGCATCCGTGCCGACACGCTGTCTAAACTCAACGACGAACAATGGGATCTCTTATACGAGTCGGGTTGTTTTTCGCTAGACATTGGCATTGAAAGCGGCAACGAGCGCGTGATCAAGCTGGTCAATAAGGCCGAAACGCTTGACGAAATGCGCGCAACCAACCGCAAACTGGCGCGTTACCCGATCAAGGTCAAGTACACCTTAATTGTCGGTTACCCCGGCGAAACCGAAGAAGAGATGAACGACACCGTGCGCTTTGCGCTCGAGTTGCAAGACAGCAATCCCAACTGTTTTACGGTGATCTTTAATTACCTGCCCATCATCGGTACACCTTTTTTTCAGGACGCGGTCAAAAAAGGTTTTAAGGCCCCGGCCAAATTAGAGGATTGGGCCAATATGGAGTTTGACACCTGGCTGCGGAATTATCAGTCATGGTCCTCGCCCAGGCTGGTTAAAAAGCTTGAGGCCATCAGCTTTACCTCATACTTTGCCAACGCCAATATTGCATACAAGTTTAATTCTCCGTTGTTGCGCTTTTGTTTTAAGCTTTATCACCCCGTGGCCAAATGGCGTTTTAGAAACCAGTATTGGACACACTTTATTGAATTTGACCTTAAGGAATTGATCTTTAAAGTAAAGTTCGGCCTACGCCGCCTCTTGCACACCCAAAACGCCGCCTTGCAGGAAATGCGCGAGCGTATGGCATTAACCGTATTCGATACCCAACAGTAGAGCGCTACATCACTTCAAAATAAACCACATCAGTGTATTGAATCAGTCCAAAAAGAAAAAACCAGACCAGCAGATTGACGACCAGGGCCGGATGACGAAAAAGTACTTTTTCAGGTTCGTCACCTTCAGATTTATTCATGACCAAATGCAAATAGTAAAAAATGCCATACACCACATTGGGCAGCGTCAGCACCAGGGCCGGGTTCTTTCCGGAAAGTACCGTAAACAAACTGTAGCTGACCATGGCCATGCAGGCGCTCATGAACATGGCCGAGTTTAAAAACTCGACGGTATAGTGCTCGAGCACCGGCCTGTATTCCGAGGGTGATGCTAAATAAATCAGTTCCCCACGCCGTTTTCCGAAGGCCAAAAAAATCGACAAGAAAAAGATGCACACCAAAATCCACAGGGTAGGAGTCTCCGAAATAGCGTAAATGCCCATCAACGTACGCAGAATAAACCCAAATGAAATTGAAAGAATGTCAAGAATCACCCAGTGCTTGGACCAAAACGAATACTGAATGTTGTTTAAAAGATACAGCGCCAAGACCACTCCGCAGCCGGGTGGAAGAAATCTAAGCGCAATGAGCGCCACCAGAAACAGTACGCCCATCAGCGTCCAGGCTGCTGTCAGGGTAAGGGTGCCTGCCGCCAGCGGACGGTGTTTTTTCTTTGGATTTTTCGCGTCATGATTGCGGTCAATCACATCGTTGATCACGTAAACACCCGAAGCCGCAGCACAAAAGGCCGCAAAGGCAAGCAGGGCCTGCACTTCTGCCGCGCCTTCAAACAAACGGCCCGAAAAAATGATTCCAAAAAACACCACCAGGTTTTTTGTCCACTGCGGAAGGCGCAACAATTGAATCAAAGGTCTGCCCATTTATGACCACCACTTTAACAGGCGCAGCAGACCAAGCTTCACCGCCGAACGGTGTGCCGACACCGAGCCATCGGCGGTAATTTCGTGGCGATGCGCCAGAAACCAGTCGTAACTTTGCTTGAACATTTCAATATTGGACCAGCGCGGCTGCCAGCCTAGTTCCTGCCTGGCCCGCGTCAGGTCAAAATACATATCGCGCCCGTACATAAGATAATGATACGGCGCAAGCGGCCCCAAGTGCAGCGTGCTCATCAGTTTCATGCCCCAGACCGCCGGGCCCATTGGCAGAGATTTTACGCGGCTGCCCGTACCGGCATACGCGGTCAGGGCTTCGAGCGTCTGGCGCATGCTGCCAAATGTTTCGGCGCCAATGTTATAGACAGCCACCCCGGGCCGCACCATGGCCTTGATGCAGGCTCCGGCCAAATCATCGGCATGTACAAACTGGTAGCGGTTGTTGCCGCTGCCCAGCACATAGACGTGACGCCCTTCGGCAATCCAGCTAAACAGAATTTGAAAGATACCCAAGCGTCCGTGGCCCATGATTGTTCGCGGGCGAATGAGTGTGACATCAAGTCCCTGGCGCATATAGTCATGACAAAGTTGTTCGGCCTGCCACTTGGCCCGGCCATAATCTTCAAGCGGGCGTGGCGCCACGCTGTCGTCCACCGGATTTTTTGAGGGTATCCCAAAGATGGCGCTGGATGAAAGCGCCACCAGTTTAAGCACCCGCTGCGTGCGGCAAGCCTCGAGCAAATTGCGCGTACCCTCGACGTTTACCGAAAGGAATTTTTCTTTGTCCCGCGCAAGCGGCACCTGCGCCACGCAATGCAAAACATACTGGCAGCCTTTGACAGCTGCTTCTACGGCCGCAACGTCACGAATATCGCCCTGGATGTATTCAATATTTTTAATGTCCGGACTATTTGGAACCAGATCAAAATTGCGGATCCAAACATCCTGGGTGTTTTGTATGTGCCTGATAAGACACTCGCCAAAGTAACCGGAACCTCCGGTGACAAGAATGGTTGCTTTAGATCCGTTGGCCATTTTCTAAACACCAACGGATAGAACGCCGCATGCCTTCTTCGAGATCAATCAGCGGCTTGTAACCCAATTCACGCTCGGCTTTGTCTGTTTTACAGGCAATGGTTTTATTCATTTCAGAAAGCACATGGATTTTTTGATGATACAGGCCTACTGCTTGAAACAGGGCATCCATCACCATCGCCACCTCGCTGGCCAGGCCCGGCAAGCGCAAGCGCCGGTGTGCCACCTGCATTTTGAATTCTTGTTCCAAGAGGCGTTCAACCGTGTCTACAATTTCAACCATAGAATACGGACGCCGGTCGGCCACCCAGTAGGTTTGCCCCACAGCGCTGGCATTTTGCATGGCCAGCATGATGGCCTGGCAAGTGTTATCGACGTAAGACATAGACCGCTTGCCCTGACCGCCGCCGATGATCGGCCCCTTGCCTTGTTTGATCATGGTAAAAAATAAAGATTGGCGCGGCGGCTGAAAGGGACCATAAAACCAGCACGGACGCAGAATGACCGTTTCAAGATGTCCTGCGCAAAACGCCGCGTGGGTCATGGATTCAGCCATTTGCTTAGACCGGCCATAGGCCATATAAGGCTGATCCGGAGCAGATTCATCAAAAGCCTCGTTGGGGTTGCGGCTGTAACCGGCGGGAGAATTTGACGAAATGAGCACCATGCGTTTGATCCCCGATTTTTTGGACCAGTTAAGTACGTTCCGCGTGCCCTCCACGTTGATCTTGTATATATCTCTGATCCAGCGCTGGGGATGTATCAGTCCCGCCAGGTGCAAGACCACCGCGTCCTTGGCATCGTCAAAAAAGGCTTCGAGGCTGGCGGCTTGAGTCAGGTCGCCCGGTACGCATTCAATATCAGTGGAGATCCGCGCAATCGACTCCCTGTCCAAACCAGGGAGTACCAGGGCCCGGATATGTTGGTCGCCAGGTACCCTGGCCAAGGCCGGGATTTCGGCGTAACCCCGGCTTAAAAACCACAAAAGACGGTTTCCAAGCCAACCGGGGGCACCGGTCACCAATATTTTTGGCATGTTTAACTCATCATAACCCGTGGTATAAGTATTCTGCCATGCACAGTAAAGAAACCATCGATGCCCTGTTCGACAAACTGGCACCGCTGCTTAAGTTGCTATCAGAACACCCAAACATGGACCTGATTGAAAACATGCTTGAGACAGTGCTTAAGTTGTCGCAGGAAGAAGTCAGCCGTGGCGACCTGAAGATCCTGAACTCGGCCATCAAGGAAATCCGTTACAGTTTTAAAGTTTTTTTTCCTTACCAGCACATTCCCAAAGTGACTTTTTTTGGATCGGCGCGCACACCCGAAAGCGCCCCCGAATACCAGCTTGCCATGCAGATGGCCAGCCAGATGGCACAACTTGGATGGATGGTGATTACGGGCGCTGGCGATGGCATCATGAAGGCCGGACATCAAGGTGCTGGCAAGGAGTTGAGTATCGGACTTAATATTCGTCTACCCTTTGAGCAGAGCGCCAACGAAGTGATTGAGGCAGACAGCAAGCTGATTAACTTTAAATACTTTTTTACACGCAAGCTGTTTTTTTTGAAGGAGTCAAAAGCGCTCATTTTGTTCCCGGGTGGTTTTGGCACTTTTGACGAGGCCTTTGAATGCCTGACCCTGATTCAGACCGGAAAGTCCGTTCCAATTCCGGTGGTCTTTGTCGACAAACCGGGCGGAATGTATTGGAAAAGTCTGGCCGGTTTTATCAACGATTTCATGCTGGGAAACCGCCTGATCTCACCCGACGACCTGAATTTATTCAAAATGACAGACGACATTCAGCAAGGCATCCGTCATGTAACCGATTTTTACAAGGTATACCACTCGTCACGTTACGTTAAACAGGATCTGATTCTCCGTCTAAACAAGGACATCTCGGAACACCAGCTTGAACTTTTAAACCAGGAATTCCATCCCATTTTAAGCAGCGGCCGCATCGAAAAAGCCCCCCTGCCCGACGAAGACCAGGACGAGCCGGAACTGCTGCACCTGCCACGCCTTAAAATGCACTTTAACCGCCATTATTTTGGCGAACTGCACCGCTTGATTCACACCTTGAACAAATTCGGATAAAATATCCAAGCTGCGGAAGTGTTTTCCGCCATTAAAAACCATGCAACCCGCACCTGGTAAACTGACTTTTAGCAAACAACAAATTGACGCAGCCCTCGACCAGCTGGCGGCCGAAATCATGCACGACTTTCCGGCCCAGAAAGACTTGCATATTATTATCACCTTGCAGGGCAGTCTCTTTTTTGCTGCCGACCTGTTGCGGCGACTTGACCGTCCGCTGACTTACGACTTGGTGCGGGCCTCCAGTTACATCGGGCGCATGTCCAGCGGCGCGGTGCTGCTTGATGGCCTTGAGCATATCGACATTACCGGACGACAGGTGGTGGTGGTCGACGATATTCTGGATACAGGCCTAACGCTTTCAGTGCTGCTGCAAGAATTGTATATGCGTCATCCCTTGTCGTTGCGCCTCTGTGTTCTGATCCGCAAGACCGGCAATATTAAAGTACCCATCACGGCCGATTACGTGGGCTTTACCATGGACAAAGAATTCCTGGTGGGTTATGGCCTTGACCACAACGGCCAATACCGCAACCTTCCGGAGATCTATACCTACGACCCGCTGACTAAATAATAACCTGGGTGGATTCTGGGTCGAACAAATGCATCTTATGCAGATCCATGGCAATTTCAACGTGATCCCCCGGCAAAGGGTTGATATGCGCATCGACCTTGGCGATAAACTTTTGCGTTCCCAGCGATAAATGCAGATAGTTTTCGGACCCCAAGACCTCTGAAAACTCAACCTTGGCGTTCATGATGTTGTAATCTTTTTTTTGCAGTTCGGCCGTGCGCCGGTCGAGGATATCTTCGGGACGCACTCCCAACACAAATTCACGCTCTTGCATGTTTTCAAGGTGTTCGTACAAGTCGACTGGAAGCCAGACTTTAAAACTACCGGCATCAAACACAAATTTACGATCTTCCTTGCGCACTTGGCCCCGCAAAAAATTCATGGGTGGCGATCCAATAAAACCGCCCACAAAAATATTTCCTGGCCGGTCGTAAATGACAATGGGATCATCGGCTGCTTGAATCAGTCCGTCTTTCATGATCACAATGCGGTTCCCAAGCGTCATGGCTTCGACCTGATCATGCGTTACGTAAATGACCGTGGCCTGCAAGCGCTGGTGAATTTTTTTAAGTTCGCCGCGCATCGCCACACGCAAATTGGCATCCAGGTTAGAAAGCGGTTCGTCCATGAGAAACACCGCCGGCTGCCGCACAATGGCCCGCCCCAGCGCAACCCGCTGGCGCTGACCGCCCGAAAGCTCGCGCGGCTTGCGCTTTAAAAGGTTTTCAAGTCCCAAAATGTGGCTGGCGTTTTCTACGCGTTCGCGAATCACTTCGCGCCCCAAGTTTCGCATCTTGAGTCCAAAGGCCATATTGTCATAGACATTCATGTGCGGGTAGAGCGCATAGTTTTGAAAAACCATGGCGATATCACGGTCTTTGGGATGCATGTCTGTAACGTCACGGTCGCCAATAAAAATTCGTCCGTCCGTCACATCTTCGAGACCCGCCACCAGGCGCAGGGTAGTGGTTTTACCACAGCCCGATGGACCTACCAAGACAATAAACTCATGATCACGGGCTTCGAAATTAGAATCTTTGACCACCGCAAGGTCGCCAAAGCGCTTTGTTACATTCTGTAGACGCACACCTGCCATAAAAGTTTTGCTATTTTCCCAACTTTGCTTGATGAGCTGAAGCAATTTTTAGTTTACCATACAGCGCCATCTGGGAGAGCAGCGCCTCGGCAGCCTGCCAACCTTTGTTATTTTTCAGGGCACCCAATGAACGCGCTTGGGCTTGCCGGTCATTTTCGGGCGTGATGACACCATAGGCAAGCGGCACCGCACTATGCAGTGTCATGTCCATCAATGCCTGGGTGACCGCATGGCTGATGAAATAATGATGCTGGGTTTCACCACGGATCACAGCCCCCAACGCCAGCACACCATGAAATTTTTTACTTGCCAGCGCTATCTTCACCAAGGCCGGAATTTCGAAGGCACCCGGAACCTCGTATACCGTGACCTGGCCAGATGAGACACCGCCTGCTTGCAAGGCCTGTAGGGCTCCCTTTTGCATACCCAGAGTGATGTCTGGGTTAAAACAACTGCGCACGATACAAATTTTAAATTGCGCTGCTTTCATGGCGCTAAAAAAGATGACCCATCTTACGCGCCTTGGTTTCGAGATAGCCTTTGTTGTGGGGATTGGGTTCGATCTGAATCGGAACCCGTCCAGTGATTTTAATGCCATAACCTTCTAACCCCACCACTTTGCGTGGGTTGTTCGTTAAAATTCGAATGGAGGTTAATCCAAGATCCAGCAGCATTTGTGCTCCCACGCCATAGTCGCGCAAATCAGGCGGAAAACCCAGGCGAATGTTGGCCTCAACCGTATCTGCCCCTTGATCTTGCAATTCGTAGGCGCGCAACTTGTTCAGCAGACCAATGCCGCGTCCCTCTTGACGCACATAGATCACCGCCCCGGTGCCTTCGTGCTCAATCATTTCAAGCGCACGCTGCAACTGTGGCCCGCAGTCACAACGCATGGAACCCAGCACATCGCCGGTAAAACATTCTGAATGTACACGCACGAGTACATTGTCTTTGCCGCGCAAGTCTCCCTTAACGATGGCCAGGTGTTCCTTGTTGTCGAGCGTATTTAAGTAACTGAAGCCCTTAAAGTGCCCATACTGGGTAGGCAAGTCAAACTCGCTGACCTTACGCACAAAACGCTCGCGCTGTATCCGATGGGCAATCAGCATGGCGATAGAGATGATCTTAAGACCATGTGCTTTGGCAAAAGCTTGCAGAAAAGGCAACCGGGCCATTTCGCCATGTTCATCTATTATTTCGCAGATCACGCCCGCTTTGTTGCATCCGGATAATTCGGCTAAATCCACCGCCGCTTCGGTATGCCCGGCCCGGCGCAGCACGCCCCCCTTGGCCGCCCTAAGCGGAAAAATATGCCCAGGCCGGACCAGATCCCCTGGCTTAGACTTGGGGTCAATGAGAATCTGAATGGTTTTGGCGCGATCGGCGGCGCTGATGCCCGTGGTGCTGCCAAAAGAAGGATGGGCATCTACCGACACCGTAAAAGCCGTGCGCATGTATTCGGTGTTCACCTGAACCATGTCCGCAATATCGAGGTGCTGCAAAACCTCTTCGGTCACCGGGACGCACACCAATCCCTTGCCATGGTGAATCATAAAATTGATGGCTTCCGGCGTAACCTTGTCGGCCGCCATGACAAAATCGCCCTCGTTCTCGCGGTTTTCGTCATCCACCACGATCACCATTTTACCGCTGGCAATATCTTGGATTGTGGCTTCGACACTATCGAATATGGGCTTGGCATCCGTCATGATGTTTTTAACCTTGTAAGAGAATTTACCACAAGCTTGGCCAAATAATCTGCTTCTACGTTAAGCCAGTCACCGCTTTTTTTATGTCCCAGGGTGCTGGCATGGCGTGTATGTGCAATCAGGGCCACGGTAAAAGAATCGAATGCCAGATCAGCTACTGTTAAACTGACCCCGTCAAGCGCAACCGTACCTTGGGGCAGCAGCCAGGATCGCAACGCGGGAAGCAATTCACAGCACAGCAAATAACGCTCCGCTTCAGGCAAAACAGAAAGCACCCGGGCTTTGGCATCCACATGTCCCAGCATAAAGTGCCCCTCAAGACGGCCACCCACCAAGAGGGCCCGTTCAAGGTTAAGCGCGTCACCGGCCTGCAGACTTCCCAGATTACTCTTGTCGCAGGTGACCGCCATCACATCGCAATCAAAATAGTCTGAACCCATTTCGATGGCAGTCAGGCACACCCCGTTGACACAGATACTGCTACTCACGTGGGTTCCCTGCAATACTTTTGAGGCGTTAATCCGCAAGCGGATGCCATCCGCTGTCTTTTGCGTTGAGTGCAAGACCCCCAGCTCTTCCACAATGCCAGTAAACATTTATTCTGGTTTTGGGTTTAACGTCTTGCGCGCTTCAATGACGCTGCCCAAAATACCATTAATAAATTTATGAGCATCGTCGCCGGAATACGCCTTGGCAATTTCAATGGCTTCGTCCACCACCACTTGCGCAGGCGTATCTTCGTAAAACAATTCAAACAGTGCCAAGCGTAATATAGCTTTGTCCAGGCTGCTGATGCGGTCAATACGCCAGTGTTCAGAACGTTTTTGAATATGGCCATCCAGCTCGGCAAGGTGTTGCCACACGCCACTGACAAAGTGGTCAGCCATGGCTTTGGTGGCGGGTTCGGACTGGCTGCCGTCAATTGCCAAAGTTTTGGCTTCTTCAGTGCGTCCGGGCCGCAAATCCATTTGATAGAGCACCTGCATCGCCAGGCGCCGCGCGTTATGTCTGCGCCCCATGGGTGGTGGTATCCTCTAGTTCGGTAAGATTCATACGGCGGGCAATAAAGTTGGTGCTAAAAGTGCCGTTGCGGTAAAAAGCGTTATTCATGACCGCCTGATGAAAAGGAATAACGGTTTTAACACCGTCAACAATGAATTCATGCAACGCACGCTCGGCACGGGCAATGGCCTGTGCACGATCAGCGCCCCAGACGATTAGTTTTCCAATCATGGAATCATAATTGGGCGGCACTTTGTAACCGGCATACGCATGGCTATCGATGCGTACGCCTGGGCCCCCAGGAGGATGCCAAAGCGTGATGGTACCTGGACAGGGCATAAAGTTGCGCTTGGGATCTTCGGCGTTGATACGCATTTCGATCGCATGCCCCTGGATGTGAATGTCTTTTTGGCGGAAGGAGAGTGGCTCCCCCAGTGCCACCAGAATCTGTTCGCGCACCAGGTCAATGCCGGTCACCATTTCGGTGACACAATGCTCCACCTGCAAACGGGTATTCATTTCCATAAAGTAGAATTCGCCATTTTTGTCGAGCAAAAACTCGACTGTGCCTGCACCCACGTATTTGACGGCTTTGGCAGCCTTGACGGCCACCTCACCCATTTTATGGCGCAGTTTTTCGTCTACCATGGCACAGGGAGCCTCTTCGATGAGTTTTTGATGGCGCCGCTGTATGCTGCAATCGCGCTCACCCATATACACCACGTTGCCATGGCGGTCGGCCATGATCTGCAGCTCTACGTGCTTGGGTTCAGCAATATACTTTTCAATGTAAATGTCACTGTTTCCAAAAGCCGCTTGAGATTCTTGGCGGGCCGTGGCCATCAGAGCAGGCAGTTCGTGGTTATGGTGTGCCACACGCATACCACGGCCGCCGCCACCTGCTGAAGCCTTGATAATGACTGGATAACCCATCTCTTGTGCCAGGGCCAGGGCCGCCTCATCGTCCCGTATGACATCTTTCGAACCCGGAATGACGTTCACCTTAGCTTGGCGCATGGTTTTTTTTGCTTCGGCCTTGTTGCCCATGCGCCGAACCGCTTCGGGGTCAGGTCCGATAAAACAAATTTCATGGGCCTGACATTTTTCAATAAAGTCTGCATTTTCTGACAAAAATCCATAGCCTGGGTGAATGGCATCGGCACAGGCTACTTCGGCTGCGCTTAAGAGGGCTGGAACGTTAAGATAGCTTTGAGCCGAGGGTGCTGGCCCAATACAGTAAGCTTCGTCTGCCATTTTAACGTGCAGACTGTCACGGTCAGCTTCGGAATAAACCGCCACCGAAGGAATATGCAGCTCGCGACAGGTACGGATCACTCTTAAGGCAATCTCCCCGCGGTTGGCGATCAGAATCTTACGGAATTTTTGAACGGCCTTGGCCACGAAGACCCAAGTATACTAAATTTTAGGATATAAAATGGGCTCTAGCCGAACAGCTTATATTTAAGCATATTCTCGATTTTTTCAACCGTACGGATAAAAACCATGCCCGAAATAAAGACAATCCGTTCCTTGTGATAGCAGCTGCTTAACCGGTAACCCTCGGGACAACGCTCTACCCAGCTAAAACGGTACTCCGAAATGGAACGTCCACCATTTTCCTGGCGGATATTAAAACCACGCGCCTTCATTTCTTTCCAGAACTTGTCACTGACCTGTGCGCGTTTCTTTTCCATGAACTCGGCCCCTTCCGTTAACAACCTACATTTATCGTTGCCACACAAACAAAATTGCACAAAATTTTTCAGTTGCGTTATCCCTCAAGATATTATGACGCCAACTCGGGTTTCACCAGTATTAAAATCTCGGATTTTTGACGCTCGAGTTTTTGATGTTGAAATAAGAACCCCAGTAAAGGCAGATCTGAAAGTAACGGCAGTCCGCTTTGGGTGTTGTATTCGTTTTCGTCAATCAGCCCGGCAATCACGGCCGAATTTTCAAACGACATGCGTAGCACCGCTTCGGCCTTGCGCGTCGATAAAATCGGAAAGCTTCCAGCCTGCGTGCTGGTCCAACCACGGATATGGCTGACTTCGGTCTCAAGTTCGGCCACCACATCGGCGCTACCCACCGCCAGAGTCTTAAGCCGCAGAATGACCCCGCTATCGATGTAATCGAGCTTCCATAATATTGTCCCCGACCCGCTGGACTGCGAAGCGGGCACTGCCACTGGCAGGCGATCACCAATCTGGATACGCGAGGTTTCGCCTTCTAGCGCCAGAAGCGAGGGTTGCGCCAGGATATTGGCATCGCCTTGACTGCCAAACCACTGCAATACCTGCGACAGTTCGCTTACCGTGTTATTGCCGCCATATTGCAAGGCCACTTTAAGACCCCCGGCCAGGGTTTCGAACTGAATACCCTTGGCCTGCAAACTGCTACGGTTGACCTCGACAATTTTGACCTCATAACGCACCTGGCGGGCATTTTCAAAAGGCTTAGCTGCGGGTACCACCTCTGGGTTGGGAGCCGATTTTTGAACGGACTGGGCCGCCAGGTGGTATTGAAAAATGGGCTTGGCATAAGCAGAAGCCGTAAGGATAAGCACCCCTAAAATCAGTCCAGAAAAATCTTTAAGAAATTTCATTGCGGCAGCTCCTTTGGCAGGGATAAAATTTCAAACACCAAGTGATGTGAAAGCGTTTCTTCAGCATCAAAGCGCCACAGCATCAATACGCCCGGAAAATCCGAGACCAACGCCAACAACGTAGATAAATCGGCTTGAATTTTCAGTTCAACTTGCGGGTCGCCTATCTGACAACGTTGGATATAAGGCGCCCATTGTTCCGTAAACTGGGCCAGTACTAAACCGGTTTCGTTGTTTTGACTGCAATTGACTGCCGCAATTTTGTGAACTGACAACTCAAGCAACCAATGCCGATCCTGGGTTTCTTGGAAGGTTTCGACTTTGAGATCCTGGCTTTGGCACCAAGGCCACAAATCCCGGGGCATCGAGCTAAGCGCCCAGTACCGCCCTTCGGCCTTTGACAAGTCAAAGTCCCCGGCCTGCCACACACTGCCTTGCGGAATGTTTTCAAGCACGCTGATGATCGCTTTAAGCTGCCCAAACGATCTTTGGCGCCTTACAAGTTGTTGTTTGATCGATGGACGCTGAATGCCAACACAAATATTTTGGGCTGGACGAGCAGGTTTTGCCGCCACGGATTGCGACCAAAAAGCAAACCCCAAAAGGCTGGCCGAAATCCACAGCAGTACGTGCCTAAAAAATAAACTGCGCAGCGACACTCCGGTCAGCGAGCGCCATCCTGTGGGTACCCGCAGGCAGGCATCGCCGTGAATGTTGGATCCCGGAGCGGCCACATAAATTTCTAATATTTGATCAGAAACCCGCCGACAGGCCAAGGCCTTTTTTCCCGGCATGGCCAATTCAATTTCCAAAGCCAGCGCAGCACAATCAGAACCTGAAAAATCTCCGGGTACTTGAAGGGTTGGCATGGTTATCCACGGAAGTTGCAGCGGAAAATAGCGGCTTAAGATCGGAATCCAGTTTGGCCGCAGTGGCAGATGCAGGGCGCCAAAGCGCAGCCGATACGCTGCCGTGGGCGCAAGTGCAAAGCACTCGATGAATGAAAAACCTAAAAACATGGATGCGCTAAAGGATATTTTAAGTTTTTATTTACGTCAAATAATTAATTTAGAAATATAAAATATTATTTTTACGTTAAATTATTTTCTTAACACAGATCCGGCTCTGGCATTGCTTAAAAACATAGACTTCACAATAGGCCAGTGCTTGATGCGTGGTGGGATCGTAGGCCAACCACAATGCCATATCTTCTGGCAATGGCAGCACATCAAAAACCGCCGCCGTCATTTGCGCCTTGATGGCTTCGGCTTCTTGCGGGCTCATGGCCGCCACCGGAAGCGTCAATTTGGCCACCGAGACAGCTTGATTTTGCCCAAGGAGCCAGCGCACATATTCCACCCCACCCAAAGCCACCAATCGCCCGCGATGCCAGGCTTGCCGTTCACATTCGCTCTGGGTTTGCAGTGCTGCCACCTTGGCCAAAGTACCCGCTCCGGCAATAAAGGCAGTACCTAAAAACAATAACAATATAAGCGCAAAACCCCTGGTGAGTTGCGTCTGTGTATTCATGGCGCCGCCAAAGACAGGTTTAAATCTTGCCGGGCTTCGCCACGGCTAAGCTGGGCTTGCACGGTGATCAAAGCATCGGACTGTTGTACATTCCAGTTGGCTACCTTGGTCGGCTCATAAGTAAGATAACGCGTGCTGACGCGCCGCTCGTAAAATCGCTGGTTAGAAACCCCCATATTTAAAGGAGAAAGGTCGGTAAATTCAAAATGCAAAAGGCCGGTTTCGACACTGGCATGCGTGCATTCTAAGGCCTTGGAAAAGATACGCTGCGAGACAAAATCACCTTCCCATTGAATGACCGCTTGGTCAAAGGCACGTTGACACCAACGTTGCCAACCCGTCCATAGGGGCATCATGGCCGCTGTAAGCACCGCAAAGAGACCGGTCACTAAGGCCAATTCGATTAAGCTAAAACCCGGCCGTTTGTGAATCGTCACGGAAGATAGCGCCAGGTGAGCAAGGGGCCTTGTTGAATTTTGTGAAAGGAAGTTCCCACGTCTGTCACCTGAATATTGGTTTTAGCGTACAACACTGCAACACTGCCAGCAGCGCGGGCGTCCTCGATGGCTGCCAGTTGGGTATTGAAAGTGGCCCGCACACCCTGTAAGCGCAATTGCCAGGCGCGCTGCTGACTGATGTACATCAGCGCCCCAATGGCCAGCGCAGCCAGGAGCGCAAAGGCCAGCACCAGCTCGATTAAACTAAAGCCTTTCGACGACATCGCGTATGGCTCCACTGGCAGGCGGCACGGTGATCTTGTGCAGGCGCGGCCCCCACTGAAAACTAATCGTGCCCGCCAGACTGGGATAACCCGATGATGCAAAACCCAGCAGCGGCTTTTGCACCCACACCAGGCCCGCCAGACTGACAAAATCTTCTGTAAGCAAAGCTTGCGATGCGCCTTGGTAGATGGCCTGGTGACGAAGCTGATACAAGCGCGCCACCAACTCTTGGTGAATCTCCTGCGCCTTAAACGCTTGCCAACGCAGTGAAATCTGCCCCAGACAGGCGGTCAGTAATAACATCACCAGTCCCAGCGAAAGTATGAATTCCAACAGTGAAAAACCATGTGGAGTCCTCCGACCGTAGCTGTGTTTGCCCATGCAGGCTAAAACCTCCAATACCAGTCCCACAGGTTCTGACCCCAAAAATAGGCAACCCATGTACCCAGAACCAGCGCCGGACCAAAGGGAATAGCATCACGCCGACCCTTTTTAAGCACGGCCAAAGCAAAAATAGCAATCAGGGAACCCATCAAAAAACCAAGAAAGAGGCCCACCACAATGCGCGGAAACCCCAGCACTGCCCCCATGGCCGCCGCCCATTTGATATCGCCGCCACCCATGGCTTCCTGTTTAAGAATTTTGCTGGCCGTCCAGGCCAACGCAAACATAAACGCGCCTGACGTAAGCCCGACCGCTGTCCGCTCAAGCGTTGACGAAACCGTATATCCGCGCATGAAAATCATAAACAAGGTAAAGGCTAAAAAACCCAGCGTCAGTGAGTCTGGAAGAATCTGAAACTCAAAATCAATCAGGATCAGCGCCACGCCCACCGCCAAGAGCACAAAACCCAATATCATAAAATTCTTGCGCCCAGAATATTCGTACCAAAGCCAGCTGGCAGACAGAGCCAAAAAAAACTCCACCAGAAAATAACGCAATCCGATGGCCTGTTGACAGTAATGACAGCGCCCCCGAAACCACAGATAACTTAATAAGGGCACCAGGTCGACCACGCCTAAAACATGCTGACAGTGCGGACAAAATGAACGCCGCCGGACGGTATCCAGTTCACGGGGCAGGCGGTAAACCAGCATATTGATATAACTGCCCACCAGAGCGCCAAAGACCGCCACCACTGCACATGCATACCACTGCGCCACAGGTTTATTTTAGCCCGAATTGTTCATCGATATATAGCCGACCCATATATCGGGCAAACCGTTACTATTGAGGCTGCCCCAACAAATTTTACAACGCATCAACTAATTTCTACTTTCTAAAAGTACCGATACTGGAAAGGAAATCCATTTACGATGTTTTACAAATGTGTGCGGTTGCTGATGTCCTGTTTTCTTTACTTTTAAAGCACACTGCCACACCCGCATTACACCGGTTGGATTTTGCAGGTCACACCAGCCGCACACTGTACTTTCCAAGTTTTACCGAAGCCGATGAACATCCTTTTTTGATGAACGATCCGCATCGGCCTGTGAATTATCAGCAGTTTAAGGCGCGCTATATTCGTGACCTGCGCCGTTTTCCAAAACCCGAAATTTTGACGGTCATGTTTTCGTTTACCGACCGTGAATTGATGCGCGAGAAAATCGACGCGGCCCGCCGTGGTGGCGCGGTGTACCTGGTGCTCGACGAGGAGCAGCAGGCCATGAGTGACAACTCGGTGTTAAAAATGCTGGAAGCAGCTAAAAAAGAGCATCCCAACATTGAACTGCATTGGGTGCTGGCCAAAGGTTTAAGCGGCGGATCGATGCATATTAAGTCTACCCTTGTCAGTGACATCCACTCTGGAGAAACCATCGTACACGAAGGCTCGAGCAACCTCTCTTATGGCGGACAATTTAAAAATGTAGAACTGGCCACACGCCTGGTGATGGGAAAACATATCAGCCCCGAAAGCGTTCAGTACTTGCGGCGCAAGTTTTTTCAGCTTTACGAACGCCACCGCGTTCCAGGGAAGTTTCGTTTTATTCTGGATCCCCAGAGCGTCCGCAACCCCTACCTGCGCAACAGCCGCATTGTTTCGATTAACTACAGCACTGCCGACCGGGCCACGGTGAGCACCGCCAACCTGCTGCAACTGGCGCTGGAGACGGTGGACGATGGATCGTTTTTCTTTTTACGCCGCCTGGCGGATCAGCACCCCGAATTTGAACTGGAAATCGACCGGGCCGGATTTTTTGAAACCGAGCTGGCCGAGCTGCACGATCCAGCCCTGAAGAACTGCGTCGTGGATATCCTTAACAAGGTTGACGACAAGGTGTTTATCCAACCATCACCGGTGGAGAATCCGGTGGATGAAGACACCATCTGCGGACATTCACTGCACCGGCGGCGGCGATTTTTATGGGCCAAACTGCTGTGCGACTATTGTTCGCTCGACCGCACCCAAACTGAACTCTTATTGGCCCATGCGCTGATCGGACGCTTGGACAAGAACAAGAGCCTCGCGGCGCTGACGTCCGACCAAAGCGCCTTGCTGCGCCTTGCCGAACACATATCGTCCGGCAAGGTGATTTATACGCATGTCACGCTGCGCGACAAGGATTTTCCGCTGCCGCAACTTAAAACTTTGCCGCTGCGTTGGATCAACAGTTCATCGCCCGATGTGGAGCGGCATGCTTTGGATGTATTAGCTACGGCTCCGGCTGAACTGCTTGACGCGCTGCTGCAATTAATCGGTCTGACATCGTGGGAAGCGTGTTCGCCCGAACAGCTGCAAGTGCTGACTTTTGCGGATCTACTTACCCGCCTGTACCGGACAAAAACAAGCACCAAGGGATCCCCCGTTTTTTCAGAAGAAGACGCCTGCCTGATCATGGCAGCGGCCCTATTGCGCCAGTATCTGCTCACACTTGATAGTCCGGACCGGGCACATAAACTGACGGATTGGAAGGCCAGCCTGGAGTCTAAACCACAAGCACAGGCGCTTATCCAGCTGGTAGAAGAAAGCTTTGGCAAAGCCACCGAAAAATCGCTACTCACTTCGAAAAAAGGCTTGCAATACCTCATCACCCACCTGGCCTCGCAATGGCCACAACTTGAAGAACGCCTGGGTCATCGCATGGTGTTGCCCCAGCAATTTGAAACCTTGTTGCGCGATCATGTGGGCGTTGCTCCCACGTGGAACGTCGTCCCCCTGCCGCAGGGACTGGCGGGCATACGATCGGTGGATACACTGGTGTTGCACAAATTGCTGACGCGCAACCAAAAGGTACGGGGCGAGACTATTTACCAGACCTGGTTGCGCGGAGAAGCCCAGCGCCTGCTGCAGTTCTTATCCGATGGCAGCGCTGCGGAAGGCGAAAAAATTTCGGATTTGCATTACCTGGTCCTGGCCGAGGTTTTGGGCCATTTAAGCTTTGAAGCCTTGCAAACCCAACTCAAAACGCTTGAGGCCCCCACGCGCGCGGCACTCAAAAAATTGCTTTTGGATGCTAATTTGGGTGAGCGTGAGCCCGCCGAAAATAAAATTCGCGAGTTCTGCGAGAAACATGGCTTGCCCGCTGCGCCCAAAAATCAGCCGGTCGCTGAAGCCCGTATGTTGCTTGAATTGCTGCGCATCCACGGTACCCTTAACGAAACCAACTTACAGGAAATCGGTATTGTGACCCTGCAAAGCGCCCAGGAACAACTGGCAACCCTGTCGGCAGCTTGGGCCAGTCAACCTGCCATTGCAGCCGTCAAGCGCATGGTGGCTGCTGCCAAAGAAGACCACAGCGTCATTACTTTAGAAATAAACGCCAGTCTTGAATCAGTGATCGCAGGAGTCATGGCCTGGCGCTGGATCGAAGGCCAGGGCGTGGACGTCAATTTTGAGCTTGCTCCTAAAGTGCCTGCGAATGCCATTCACATGACCATTACGCCTGCCAGCCCCAAATCGGCTGCGCTGGATATCCAAAGCCAGGCGGTCGATTTTGAATCACTGCCCAGACTGCTGTGGCATCTGCCGGATGGCCAGGAATTTTTGGGCAAGAGCGGCCTGGCGCTCTTCGCGTTAGCCGCCGCTGCGCATGAAGAGATGAAAGCACGCGACACGTTTTTATTTTATTTGTGGGGCATCCGCCAGCTCGAAACGGTTGGCAATATTCCGGGTCTTGATTACGTTGACGTATTGCGCAACTTTGACCACCACGACGAGTTGCGGGCTTATCACTCGCTGACTCATTTCCTGGAGCGCGCCATCCGGCAAAACCGCACCGAAGATGTGCTGATGATGCTGAAATCATCGAACAAGCTCAACGCCCTGATCAGTTTTTACAACATCGCCCAGCGCGATATCGACGTGGAACACTTAAGCAGTGAAATCGCCCGTGGCATTCAGCAATGGGCCAGCCACCCCGATCAGATGCCCAAGTTTCAGTTGATGTACCAGTTTGATACCCAACACAGCAATCTTTCTACACGGCGTTTTGCGGGCAACTGGCCCACCGAAACCCTGGAAGCCGTGGCGCAAAAAGCCGCGATTTTGCTGGGTCAAACCGTGACCGTTGTTTCAAGCAGCGCTTTGGAATCGCCTATCTCGGCCCATCCCCTGGCGGCCTCTGAACGACCGTTTGATTACTACCTTGAGCTCGATGCCGGCGCCGTGACACCCACCTTGGCCATGCTGGTGCAACTATGTGGCCCCTGGTTGCTGCGCTCAAAAACAGCGCCTCATCAGTCGCCCCAGTTTATGAGCCGGGGCTTTGCCATCGAAAATTACCGCATTGTGGGGCACGGACAGCATGTGCTGCTAAAACTTGCGCACCCACAACACCCCGATCATTGCTACCAGGCCATCATCTATAACGGAAACCGTCCGGACATGCGCCGTGTGATCCATGCTGCGCGCAAATCGGGGCAAGCGGCAGATATTTTATTTAGTGTCCAGCGCCTTAGCGCCGCCAGCAGCGATGCCAGTGACGCTTGCCAACACAGTTTTAACATCGGTCTGATTGTCAAAGACATTCGCCCCGCGCAGACCGATGCCCTGTCAGACCCAGAGACTAAAAGCAAGTAAGAAAGGAAGCCGTTTATGAATGTTTTTTTTAAGTTGGCCTCGTTTTCTGACCCCTGTTATCAACATCCGGCGGACGGCGTCTATCCGGTAACGCCGGAACTCAACCGCTTTATGCACGAGCGCGGTTTTAAGGCCGTCGAGCTTGATCCCACGCTTTCTACCGAAGAAAAGGAACGCATCCTGCTTGATGTGCAGCGTCTGGGGTTTAAGGATTTCATCGGGGCCATCATGCTACAGCGCAAGGGTAAGTGCCGTTTTGTCATTGATCCTCTGCTGTATTACGAGGAATATCTCAAAGAAATTAAGAACATCGCCGTCCGCAAATACACTGCCGCCGTGCTCAACCAACTGGTGCCGCAACATTGGCTCTCGGCCTCGTCAACGGGCGGCAAATATCACCCGCCCGATGAAGTCAGCTTTACTGGCCAGGCCTATCTACACGAACCACGCGTGATGCGCATGGCCATTGCACTTTCGGATCTTTACGGTATGCCGCCGGCCGAAAAAGACCAGGCCATTGCTGCCGGATTGCTTCATGACGTGTGGAAAGGCGGCTTTATTGGTCCAGACGGCGAGCCCGAATGGGGTTATCACACCACCTACGACCATTCAGTGGTGGGGGGTCAGTGGCTGGCCAAACTCAATATTAAAATCGGCGAAAATCCTAAAGCCTATGGTCTGACAGCCGCCGAATGGAAACAAATGCAAAAAAACCAGTGGCCCCTGCATATCACGCGCGCCGCGTATTACCATCAGGGCCGTTGGGCCGGAACACCTATCCGTTCCACGAACAGCCTGATTGATTTTATCGTCAGCCAAGCCGATTACCTGGCCGGGCAGCGTAATGCGGTGGTGCCCATCCGTGGCGAAACCATTAAAGATGCAAGGGAGAATGCCTATCACCATTTAACCCAACTTTCAGAAGAAATTACCGAAGAAGCCATGGATTTTTGGTTGCATAACCTGCCGGAATACCAGACTTTTCGCGAACGCGTGCTCAAACGCCCGCGCACGCAGCAGGTTATGTTACAGAAGGAACCGGCGCACTTTGGCCGCGGCCTGCGCGAGTCGCTGTTGCTCGTGGAGCGCATCATGCCCCAGTACGAACTTGACGCTTACGCCGACCGCACGCTGCTGTATGAAGCCACCACCCTGGCTTACGCCTATATGCACAGCAAGCGCAGTTACAAACTGAAAGATTTAAAACCGTCTGAAAAACTTAGCGAACTCGGCCCCGAGACGCAGCAGACCCTGGCCAGCATCCGTGCCAACCTTGCACGTATTTTGGAGCAGCCCGCCCTACCCTTCGCCAAAGCTACTTATTTTAAAGCTAAGCTCGAACCTTGCGTGGCACTGCTGGCAGAGTCGGCCATAGCGCATGACACGCTGGTGGCTTTGGTGGAACTTGACGAATGGTTGCGCATCATCGACCAGGACACCATTGCCAAGTACAACCCGCGCCATGTGGAGCAAATTGAAAAATTATCGGCTTATAAAGGCGAGGTCAAAGCGCTACGCGCCTTACTGGCCACCCTGCGGGCACAAGAACGCGCGCGTTATGCAGACGCCCTGGCGGCCGATGCGGTGGACTTGCTAAAAAAGGAAGCGCTGACCAGCATACGCAAGGGCCGTCGTCGCTCACTTACCGAAGAAGCACCGCGCCTGCGCGAAAGACTGGTGATCGACAACTGGAATCCTGAAAGAAACAAAATGTCACTGTCGGTAGCATTGGCCGTGGCAGCCCCCAAATTGAGTGCTTTTTCGCTGGTCATGGAAGAAGACCTTAAAGCCTACCTCGCCGTATTGCCTACACAAGCAAGCCGCTGGATACCGCAAGTACCCAAATCTCCAACCGTTTCGGCCGAGTTTCATGAGCAGGTCTTACGTCTTTTGGATGCCGAAGTCATTGAACCCTGTAAAAAACCATTTTTACGCCGCCTCAACCAGGCCCTACGCGTCAGTGGCCGCGACCGGACCGAAATCGAGACCCTTTTGGGCCCGGAACTGGTTGGCAACCCAGACCATGTCTGGCGTCTGTTCTTTAGGGACGGCGACCAGGCCGATTTTGACGAAAAAGAAAAAATAACCTTTGTGAATGATGCCAACGAACGTATTGAAAAGGCCCTGGCGTGGAAGCGCATCAGTTCCGAGCAAGCCGAGCAACTGCTTGAGAAATTTGCCGAAGACACCGCACACTTTTTTAAACGGGAGCATATTCCGAGTGACCTTTATGTTGAAATGGCCAAAGACATAGGCAACGCGGATCCGGAGGAAATTGCGCACTGGTTCTTTTTGCGTTACGAAAACAAAAAAGAACTGCGTGAACTGCTGCTGAACGAAACCAAGTTAAGTCCGGTGGAAATTGTCCGCAAAATCAAAGCCGATGGCGTACCCAACCCGCCCTACAACGGCGGCTATGTACGCGTGGCCAAACGGTTGCTTTACGAGCTTTTATATGGCCCGCACCCGGCGCCTGTAGGTAGTTTGCAAGCGGTTGACGAGCGCCTTGGAAAGCTGATCGCCGACCGTTTAAAGAAAACCCGCGATGAGTACAACCAGCATCTTGAAGCCTTGGCCGCCGAAGGCAAGCGCAAACACTATCAGGAACTTAAAACTGAAGACCACGTTTATGAAGAAATCGGCCGCCGCATGGCCGACATGGTGGGTGAAGCCGATCAATCACTTTCGCAGTTAGAGGAACCACGTGATCTCAAAGACCGCATGAACGACGATGTCTTTGTGGCTGCCGAACGTCAGGCGCGTCTGGCCTTGCTTTACGGCGCCCTGGATGTGAGCGCCTTTGATGGCGTGGTGGCTGATCCGCGCGGCTTGTGGGAAAACCTTAAACGCGAGGCTTACGTAGACGAAGACGGCTGTATTCAGCAAGCCTTTATCGACATCGGCAAAGCAGAAAATTTTGTGTTGGATGCCGCCTTTCAAAAAGACAAAGCCGCCATTGCCGCCGTGATGCACCGGATTGTTTTAGAAAGCATGCGCGTCGAGTTTGGCCGCTCAAAAATCTTTCGCTACACCCCCAGCCAGGCCCAAAGCAAGCATTTTAAAGCAGTGGATATTAACGAAGAATTATTGAAAGACCCCTACCGTCGCGTGCGGCACAAGGGCTTTTATCTTGAAAAAGCCTTTAAGCATCTGCTCGACGATAAATCACGTGATGTGGTGGTTTCGGAACTTGAAAATATCCAGGCCAGGGAATTTAACGACCTGCCCAACTGGTTTATCCGCGGCTTGCTGGTGAGCACTGGCATCGAAACACCTGCCGGCCTGATCGCATGGCTCGAAGGCCAACCCGAAAAATTGGGTGCGCTTAAGGCCATCCTCATGAATATGAATCAAGCCGAGCGCAAAATGACCGCTGATCTGGCCGAAAAAGGCAAGGCCACAGACAACCTGTTCCATGCTTCGGAAATCAAGTTTCCGGTTTTGCAGGCAGTCCTGCGTTTGTTTGACCTGCCACAGATAGACCCTGCGTCTGATCTTGGCAACAAGCTGCTTGAAATATTTGATGCCGGCGTCAAGGGCAAGCAAAAAATCATTGCCACGTTTTCAGCCGATGGCCCCTTGATGGGCAGCTTAGGCGAGCGGCCCAATGATCCCTGGCCGCGCCGCACAGAGATTCTGCCCGAAATGGAGCAGGTCTTTGCCCCAGTGTTAAAACGCTATGGTATTGAATCTGTCGAAGCGCTGAAGACTCTGCGACAGGATCAAGTGGATCTGGCTTTGCTCGACAGCTACGGCGAACTGCCCGACATTGAAAAGTGCCTGTCACACCTGGAGACTTTTATGGACGCGGTGGTCAGCGTAGTGACCGCCCCAAAGTCAAAACAAACCGCTCCGCCGCGTTTGATGATTTCGGGCGATTACGATGCCGATGGCATTACCGGTTCTACCATATATATGAAAGGCTTCCGCGAAGTTTTAGAACGCCGCTTGATCGACGCCGGAAAAACCCGCGCCGAAGCACGTGAAATTTTTAATGCCACGGTAGACTACTATATCCCCGACCGCCGCATTGATGGTTACGGTCTGCGCAGCCGCAACCTGACGCGCCAGATGCAGGCAGGGTTTCGATACTTTATTACCACCGACAACGGCATCAGCAACAAAAAAGAAATTGACACAGCCCGCACCTTTGCCAGCGCCCACGACTTGCCGCAGCCGGTGATTTTGATTACCGACCACCACACCATTCCAAGGGTTAAAAACGAAGATGGCGAAGAAACGGATGAATACCTGCTGCCCGAGGCCGATGCCATTGTGCACCCCTTTATCACCCGCAATCCCAAGGACAAAAATTACTTTTTGTCTGGCGGAGCCCTGGCTTACATGGTCACGCGCGCCTTATACAAGCGCGAGGATGCGCGTTACCAGGCCGCCGGAAAACCCGGCTTTGAAATTGGAGACCAGTATTTGGAGTACGCCTATCAGTCCATCGTATCCGACATTGTGCCCGTCAAAGGCACCTGCCGAACCCTTGGACAGGCCGCCGATATTAAAATTCGCCGCAACATGGAAACACTTAAAACATTTTTAGAAGAACCTGAAAAGTACCTGCTGCGCGCAGACAACACCATTCCGCTTTTAAAAGACGTGGACCTCGGGCTGGACATCGACCTGTCATGGGCGCTCTTGTGTTACGAACGCGGCTGGCGCTTTCAGGACAGTCTTTCACGCGAGTTTATCGGCTTTTCATTTATTCCGCCGATCAACGCCCTGGGGCGCATCAGTGATGGAAAACTGGCGGTGGAATATTTTATGGAGGATCGGCCTGAAGAAATTTATAAACGCTTGCGCGCGATGATCATTAACAACGAAAACCGCCGTATGCTGACCGAAACCGTCACCGCCCAGGCTCTGGCTGATTTTGAACGCATTCAAAAGGAAAAACCTTTTGAATACGACCCATCAATTCCGGCGCTGGTCTTGCCCGGCAAGTACGACGAAGGCGTCATGGGCATTGTGGCAGCGCGCCTGGCCGAGGTGGTGGGCGGCCCCGTGTTTGTGCTTGATACCAGCAACGCCCCGCATTTAAAAGGTTCGGCGCGCACCCGTCCGGGCTTCCATATATTGAAAGCCTTAAAACGGGTGGAACGCGCCTGGCGCGAGGCCGGACACAACGAACCTTTTTTTGCCGGCTTGGGCGGCCACGTGGGTGCCGCCGGTGGAAACTTTTTAGACACCAGCGTCGACAATGACTTGGAGCGCCACGAATTTGCCAGCCCAGAGTTTGAAGGTAGCGAAACAAAACTGGCCTTTTTATCGAAGCACTTTCAACTGGCGGTGGCTGAACAAATTCAGGAAAAAGAGCCTAAGCAACGCCAGGAATACCTGGTCCGGGGCCGGGATCGCCGCGTGCCGGTTGTGGCCACCGTGCCTGCCAAGACCTTAAATGAGTTTGCCTATCGACTGCTTGAGACACTGGCCCCCTGGGATTCAGAAACTTTTGGTGCCGAAGGTATGCAAAACGGTCCGGCCAACCCCATTTTAGCGGTGCGCAACGTGCAAATCCTTGGTTGGTCAAAAATCGGCAAGGACGGTTTGAGCTACCAGTTCGATGCCCTTGATGAAGACGGCTTTGAGCGCCGTTTTGTGATGTTTAAGCCAGCAGTCGGCCTTAAGCAAATCTTATACGAGGCCCACCGCAACGAACGCCCCGTGGAGCTGGCGTTTAGGATGAACTACTCTACCTGGAGCAAAGAAGTCAATGGCTTGGTGGTGGATATCAGGTTGATGGAGGAGGCCAAGCCCAGCTAACGGGTATCATTCATAGGGTTGCCGTCCTCTGGCGAAAGTCAGAATTCCTTACTTAGTCTGGGATTCTGACTTTCAGCGGACAAAGTGCGCCGGATTAATGGGATAACTGTCTCCTGGCTTCATGACCGGGTAATATATGCTTTTTTTAAATTCGGCTTTAGTTTTGATAGCGCGGATCAAATTAACATGCCGCGCCACTTGGTCACTAAAAAAATTAGCGCCCTGTAAATTTAAATGATTGCAATTGGCATAATAGGCCGGATCCCTAAAGTAAGGATGTGCGCCTTCCATCAAGGGGATCAGCGGCACTTGTTTTTCGCGGGCTATTTGCATAATTCCGAGAATAAAGTACCACTCGTCCTTGCGCACCTGAAAATCTTGATAGTAACGGTATTCAGGTGACATCGATAAAATAACCTGAATGTCTTTCGACCGCGCCTGGTCGATAAATTTTAAAAGTTGCTCCACAGCAAATTCATCATACTCATGTTTATAGGCCGTGCGCATGCCAGCCTCATCATCGAAAAATGGGTCGGTCAAGGGAATAAATCCGTTGTCGCTTAATGGCTTTTCACCCCAGGCCTGCCGCGCAAACAAAGGCATGCGGGCATTAAAATGATAGGTCCAAATGTACTTGTATTTTTTAACATTGCTTTGCATCCAGGATCCAAGATCAAAATACATCACTTCGCGCACCACCACGCTCTCACGCAGAAACGAAGACATAACCTTGCGCCGGGCATATTGCCATCCCCCGTTATGCAAGTCCTCGAGATTAATCTGGACAATGTACATCTTGGCAATATGGTGCTGTTCGAGCACGTCGGCATAACACCGGTAATACAGGATGTCCAAGCCAGAAATGCCCGCATTAAAAACGCTCATGCCCAGAATGGGCGCCATGACTTCTGGATTGTACTGATTGCGCGCCCGTGAGTTTCCAAAGACATATACATCGGCTTTTTTTTGAATACCCTGATTGACCTTGCCGCCTTCTTGCTCCCCGATCACAATATGCTGAAACTCACGTCGCAAAACCCAGTTCAAACTCCGGTCTAGGCCAAAAAAACCTGCAAAAAAAATCAATCCCAGCAAAGCAAAGACAAACGCCCGTTTGATGGACTCGCGTGTAGGCAGAAACGGCCTGGGGCCACGCTCATTGACGGCCTGATGAGACCTGAATTTTTTTTTAGCCCGCACTATTCATACTTTCTTGTAGCGGGCTCCCGTGTGTAGGTGTCCGCTTCATATGCGTGAATAATCCGGGTTAGAAACCATCCACTTTGATTAAAACACAATTGCTAAGGCATTAACTTGAAGTCACCCTTAAGCCGTTCCAGCGCAGATTCCATATCGCAACGCCCTTGCTGAATATCGCTTGTGACCTGATTCCACACTGCCTGATAAGCCGGATCCAAAAAACCAGCCTCAAGCCAGGCATCCATGCGCTCGCGCAGCTCAGTGATTCGCTGGCTTTTGCGGCGCTGCTCAAAATAACCATTGGTTTGGGTCAGGCTACGGAATTGCTGAAGTGTCTGCCATACTTCGCCAACACCCTTGTTTTCAAGCGCGCTGGCAAG
>JAHFDA010000085.1 GCA_023249225.1 bacterium | reverse complement strand
TCGTTGGATCATCGATCCGCTGGACGGCACACACAGCTACATTCACGGATTCCACTATTTTTGCGTGTCCATCGCCCTTGAAAAAGACCGTGAGATCATCTATGGCCTGGTTTATGCGCCTTTTTACAATGAGTTTTTTGAAGCCCAAAAAGGGCATGGCGCCACACTTAACGGCAAGCGCATTCACGTTTCTAAATGCCAGCACGTTGAAGATGCCTTGTTTGCCACCGGAATTCCGTACAATCGGGCCAAGCTTAAGCAAGACAATCTCAAACACTTTTATCGTATTGGCAAACGTTGTTTGTGCCTGCGACGCTGCGGTTCAGCAGCCCTCGATATGGCCTATGTCGCCATGGGGCGCTTTGACGGTTACTGGGAATTTGGCCTTAATCCCTGGGATGTGGCGGCGGGGGCCCTGCTTCTTACAGAAGCCGGTGGAAAGATCTGCAATATCGGCCACCGTGACTATTCCATATATCGCAAGCATGTGATTGCGGCAGGGCCGGTAATGTTTTCAAAATTAAAGCGGCTGATTGACCATACCGCTTGAGCCGCTAAAATAAGAGCTGACTTACATGATTAAGGTAGAAAACCTTTCAAAAGCTTTTGGAACGATAAAGGCAGTTGACGGACTTAGTTTTGAGATCAAATCCGGAGAACTGGTCGGTTTTCTTGGCCCCAACGGTGCAGGTAAAAGCACCACCATGCGCCTTTTAACCGGTTTTTTGACTCCCGATGAAGGTCACATATATATCGAAGGAATCCAAATGCAAAGTGGGGCTGTGGAAGCCCAGCGTTCTATGGGCTATATGCCTGAAAACAATCCTTTATATAAAGATATGCTCGTGGCAGAACTGCTCGACTTGTCAGCCAGCCTCAAGCACATTCCAAAGTCACAGCGCGAGGCGCAGTTTGATTTTGTGGTGACGGCCACAGGCATTGGCGCAGTGTTTTATCGGCCGGTGCGTGAACTCTCCAAAGGTTATAAACAACGGGTGGGCCTGGCGGCAGCCTTACTGCACAAACCAAATATTCTGATTCTCGACGAACCCACCGAAGGCCTGGATCCAAATCAGCGTGCCGAGATCCGTACTTTAATGAAGGATCTGGCCAAAGACCGCACCATTCTGGTCAGCACCCACGTGATGCAAGAAGTATCGGCGGTATGCGACCGCGTGCTGATCATGCACCAGGGGCGGCTGGTGGCCGACGGCAGCCCCAATGCCCTGACAGCGGGGGTCAGGGGCGAGCGGGCGTTGCAGCTTGAAATCGAAGGCGAGGGACTTACGGAGCGGTTGGGGTCGCAGGAAAAAATTCTCATCGAAACCAGCGAAAACATTGCCCCGGGGCGCTACCGGTTTAAATTACGCGGCCGGGACGGGGCCACACTACCGCCACTTTTAAGTGTGCTGGCCCGTGAACATGGCTGGGTGATCTGGAATCTGTCGCAGGAAGAATTCAACCTGGAAGACATCTTTAAGCAGCTCACCACCCAGGACGAGCCATGAACAGTATTTTGACACTGGTTAAAAAAGAACTGCGTACCTTTTTTGACAATCCCACGGCATATGTGGTGCTTTTGGTATTTTTGTTTTTGTGGGAATACTTGTTTTTTCGCAACGCTTTTTTAATGGGTGAAGCATCGCTGCGTGCCTTGTATGACTTGTTTCCGTGGCTGCTCTTGATACTTATCCCCGCCCTGACCATGGGCGCATTGGCACAGGAAAAAAGCGAGGGCACGCTGGAATGGCTGTTGACGCATCCGCTTTCGCTGTTGCAGCTGGTGGCCGGAAAGTTTTTGGCGCTACTCTTGTTTGCAACGCTGGTGTTTTCTTTTGCTTTGCCGCTTGCCAGAACCCTCTCCTTTTTTGGAAACCTGGACTGGGGCGTGGCGCTGGTGCAATTTGGGGCGGGGGTAAGTCTGGCCGCCATGGACCTGTCTTTTGGCCTCTTTATCTCCAGCCTGTTTAGTTATCAGATTCCGGCCCTGCTCGTGACGGTGGCCGGGCTGTTCTTTTTAAATGTGGTCGGTTTTGAAATGGTCACGGCCAGCCTGCCGCTGTATCTGGGCGCTTTTTTTGAACGTCTTTCGGCGCTGGGGCATTTTGAATCCATGGCGCGAGGTGTCCTCGATGTGCGCGATCTTTGGTACTTTGTCTCGGTCACAGCCATTTTTTTAAGTCTGACGTATTTGCAGTTATTGAAACAACGTCTGGGGAACCGGCGCAAACTGTATGGGCGCTACCAGATGGGCGTTGTTTTGTTTATTGGCATTGCGGTGCTAAGCAATCTTGTAGGCGCACGCATCCCGGGCCGGATCGACCTGACCCAGGACCACAGTTTTACCCTAAGTCCGGCCACGAAAAAACTACTGACGGGCATAGACGATGTGGTCAATATCACGCTGTATGCTTCGACCCAGTTGCCCTCACAGTTGCAACCGGTACTGCGTGATATACGCGACACGCTGCGCGATTACCAGACTTATAGCAAAGGTAATGTGGTGGTTAACCTTAAAGATCCAGCCGACCCCAAGGTTGCCCAGGAAGCGGCCGCCTACGGTATTCGTGAGATGCAGTTTAATGTGATTGGCCGCGAAGAGTTTCAGGTTAAAACGGGTTACCTGGGTCTTGCAATCACCTATGGTGACCGGCACGAGGTCTTGCCCTTTGTGCAGGAGGCCAGCGATCTTGAATACCGCTTAACCGGCTTTATCAAAAAACTGACCAGCACCGAAAAGAAAAAAATTCTCTTTCTTGCGGGCCATGGTGAAAAAAGCTTAAACGGAGAGTATCAGGTTTTACGGGCCGAACTTGATAAACAATTTGATCTTGAGGAATTCCATTTTTCAGAATCGACAAAACAAATTCCAGATCAGGTGGCGGCCGTTGTGGTGGCAGGCCCGCAACAAAAAATCTCCGCAGACGAACGCCTGGCCTTGCAAAGCTATTTACAGAATCAGGGCTCGTTGTTTCTGCTTTTAGATGCCTATGCCATCAATGATCAAATGATGTATGCGGGCGAAAATAAAGATAGCTTTGCCGACTTTGCGGCGGCCTACGGCGTCAAACTTAATAACGATATGGTCTATGATCTGCGCGCCAACGAAAACATCCAGTTTGGAGGCGGAGCAGTCAGCTATGTTTTGCCATATCCTTTTTGGCTGCGGGTACGTGCCACGGAGCAATGTTCTGCCCTGGGCTTAAACATCAGCCAGGCGCTCTTACCGTGGGCAAGTTCAATTGCGCTCGATGAAACCCTGGTCGAAAAAAATGGTTATCACATCAGCCGTCTTTTGGTGACGAGCGCGTATGCCGGAAGTCAAACCGGTTTTATCACCATCGACCCCACCCAGACTTTTGCCAAGCAAAATTTAGGTGAACATCTTATGGCCGTAGCGCTTGAGCCGCAGAAAGCCGGGGGAGGGCGTTTGGTGGTGCTGGGCGATTCTGATTTTTTGGCCGGGCAATTTGGACAGACTTCGCCTGAAAATCTTTCTCTAGGTCTGGGAGCTATTTCATGGCTGGCGCGCGACGATTCGCTGGCGGGCCTGTACATTAAGCGCAAGCCCAATCGACAGCTGTTTTTTGAAAATGAATTTCAAATTTTGTTTGTCAAGTACAGCAACTTAAGTTTGGCGCTGCTGGTACCACTGGGAGTAGGGTTGTGGCGTTTTTGGCGCCGCCGCAGGCTTCGGCAATATCAATATGCGGTCTAGTGTCTAAACGCACGCTTTTATTTTTGTGTGTGGGTTTTGTGGCGCTCGGCGTCCTTACGGTCTACCTGTGGTGGGGCGCAGATTGGCTGGCCCAAAGGGACGCAAAGCAACCTGTGTCTTTTAATGAAATTCCAAAAGTAGACATCGTTGAAATTTCAATTGGCCAGGGATCGCAGGGCCAAACCTTACTTAAACAAGCCGATGGATGGAGCGTAGAAGGGTATAAGGCTTCTTTGAAGACGGTCGATGAATTTTTAGAAGCCGTGGCTCAAAGCCGCGCTGGGGCACTGGTGTCTAAGAACCCAAACAAGCACAGCAGTTTTGGCCTGGATGCGATAAGCGCCAAGCAGATAGAGCTTAAAAGCACCAAGCAAACGCAAGCTTTATGGATTGGCAAAGAAGGTCCAACTTATCCATCTTTTTACGTTAAAAACCCCCAGAGCGCGCAAGTGTATCTGGCCGATGGACGTGTGCGCGATTTTATAGACTATGACGTTGAGGCATGGAGGGATAAGACGCTCGCGGATCTTAAAACCGATGATATCTGGGCCGTTTCGGTTATCCGTCATCAAAATTCCCTGCAATATGAGCGCGGAGTCTCGAACAATTGGACCCTGCTTAAAAAAGGTGTGTCCAAAGCGCTTTCAGCCGCAGATGTCCAAAGCCTTCTGGCGCTATTTACCCCTTTAGAAGCAGGTGCTTTTGCCAACGAGGCCGAGCAAACTTTATTTGCCCAGGCCAGGCAAAAAACAGAGATCAAGGTTTTTGACGCAAAAAAAAATATACTACTCGATCTTGAAATTCTTGAACAAGACGCCCGACATCTGGCAAAGTCAAAAAATAACGATACGCTCTATGTGCTTTTTAAATACGATTTTGAAGCTGTTCTGGGCGTTGAGTAAAGCTACTTGCGCTCAAAAACCATTTTGATCTCTAAGGGTAAATGATCCGACAAGGCCTGGCCCTCGGGGTACATAGAAGCCTGTGCTGTGCAATCTTCAAGTTTGAGACGTAAGCCCTCGGCGGGAATCACAAAGACATAATCAAGCCGCTGGGCTTGCGGAGTTCCACCACCGCTATACCAGTGGCTGGCGGGGTCGCCCACAAAAGTGACGGGACCACTGGGCGGATGCAACTGGCTTAAAATATCCACTGCACCGGGTAAGGCCCTGGTCAGGTATGCGTATTCCGGAGACTCTGGATGCATATTAAAATCTCCGCACAAGATAATCGTGTGGCCGGGCATACTGTGTTTTTGTATGAATCTCACTAGCTGGGCCAACTGCCTCATACGCACGCGCGCATGCTGCTTCGAATTACGGTAAGAAGCCTGCAAATGCGTGTTGTAAATGTCTACCACACCCAGTTGTGGATGCTGAATTTGAGTGAGTTGCACACCCTTGCTGACAAAAAAATCCCAGTTGGCTGCGCGACCGTAAGGCATAAATTTGGTTTTAACAATGGGATGCTCACTGACCGTAGCCAGCCCGCTGCCGAACAATTTTACGTGCATATTGGGCATAAAAACGTAGGGATGGCCTTCGACATCATGCAATTCGTGGCGGGCACGGACATGAAAGACTTCTTGAAATGTAGCGACATCGCCCTCAATCAGATCTTCAATGGCAGGCATTTTTTTGCGCATTCCGCTCTCTGTCGGTAGGCCATGAATATTCATATCCAATAGCCTAAAGGTGATGATGTCAGGGTTGACGGGTTCAACTGCCTGCCAGGTGGGGCTGGGAGATTCTGGTTTTTGGGCAGCGGCCTGTATTTTTGGGGGACAACTCCAAACCGGAACTTGGTCTGCGCGCAGGGGTGGTATTGAAGTCATAAACCCAATGTTTCAAGTTGCTCCCGGAGCAACCCGTAAAGGTACACATCTTTTTTAAAATCCAAGCGTCCGCTGTGCAGATCTTGTATAAAAAGAAACCTGCGCACACCCGGATAATCGGCAGCATCAGAAACGTAATAAAGCAGAAGTAGTTCAAAGTAGTTTTTTGGAGACATGCCAGCCTGTCTGGCTTTCTGTGTGATTTCAGCCAGCGCCACAGGGGCATGTTTTTCAGCCAAAAGGGCGGCAGCCTCGGGGCTGGTTAAAATCGGATGTTGCAGCTTTCCAATTTCAGAAGCGCTAAATTCAAGCTCACGTAGCGCTTGGCGCCATCCGGCCAGGGTTGCGCCACCTTTCATGTAATACCCGACAGGATCGCTACAGGCCATGCCGCACACAAAGTCAATTTCAGCAGGCGTATAAGCTAAATGTTGTAACAATGCACGTAGCAACGGTTCGGTATATTGATGCTGCGCGTCAATGCCTTCTTTAAGTGCCGCCAAAGGTTTGCCCAGGTCGTGTGTGCCAACTACCATGCGCATGAGCGGTTTGCGGACAAAACCGTAGCGCGAGTCAAAACAAAAGTTGGCGCTCTGAATTTCGAACTGGGTCAAGACCCGGCCATGGTGCTCTTGCGACAGATATTTTTCATAAACTCCCAGGGGTGCCTCAAAGGCCAGCTTTAGAAAGGGATCCTGCTTAAAAAAAGCAATCAAAGCCGGAACGTTTAAGGTATCTGCCTCCACAAGGGCATCAAGATCCGCACGGTGCAAAAGCGGAAATTCGGTTGGAATGGGGTTTCGATCCATCCATTCGGCCAGACGGCGCAGTTGCATCTGTCAAATTATCGGTGATTTCAAAAACAAGATGTATTACGGAAGTTAGAGCAATCTGGTTGCGGGGGTAGGATTCGAACTTTTCGCTAAATAATTTTGGCCTGATACTACCCGCTTCCCAGTTTTTGCTTCTAGCTCTAAACGAGCTTTTTTGGCGATGTTGCCCCCCGTCTTCGCAGCAGCTGTATTTTCCGTCATTCCCGTAGCGTTGGCGCTTTCAGCCACCTGCCGCGTAGATAATTCCGCCAAGGCAGTAAAAATAAGCTCGGCCTCGCTCATATGATCGCGTAAGTTATGGGTTTTAAGCCCTTTCATTTTTTTATGTTCTTGTACGGTCACATCCGTCCATTCCTTATGGATGATGTTGGTAAGGATGGCAAACTCTTCGCCTTTTTTGACGTCGTGCTCCTGCCAGTAGTCCGTAAGCTTGTTGCGGGTTTCCTGGCCAAGCATGCGTTGTTGTATCCACTTGTCGCTACGCCCATGCTTTTGCCAGGTTTCGCGGGCTCGGTTTAGCGAAAGGGCTGGGTCGGCCATTTCCTGCATGCGTTCGTAACCAACTTTGGCTAGCCATAGCTTGATGGGCTCGGCTTTAGGGCTGGGGACGGATTGGATGAGGCGTAAGAGGGTTTCAGCGTTGGCTACGTCGGTTAGGTATTTTTTACCGTCTTCAGCCTCTAATTTCAGGTGGTTACAATTTGTAACCGACTGACTTCCTTCTTTTTTTAGCCGGTTTTTAAGCACTTTCCAGTAATTGCGGGCGGCTTGGAAGTCGGGTTGCTGGGTTAGTGCCTGAATGATGTCCACCACCGAAAAAAACCAGGTTTCGGTGGGTTCGTCGTAGTGACGACGGATTTTGAAGTCTTCGAAGATAGCAACTGTAGTATTCATTATCGTTTTTGAATTATACGTCCATTGTTAAACATAACAAATACAGATGGCCCAATGGGGTGCCGTGGTAGAGGCTGTGCGGACTGAGCTTAGGGAGCTGCCGTTTGCTTGAAAATGGTAGATACAATTAACATCGATAATATCCAAAATTATTTAATTGGAAAAATTAAAACAGGGCATGGTAACCAGATTACCCATTATGACTTCGATGTGTATATTCCTCAGGCTATTCAGGGCTATGTCCGTGATATGACCGGTGAAATTCAGGATGTTCCCGCGGCCGCGCGCCATTACAAAAGCGCCGGAATCCAATGGGTGGTGGTGGAGGACGACAAGGTGACCTTGGCGGGGCTCGACTACCTCTCGCCCGGCAAAACCGTCAACGCCACCCTGCACCACTCCGATGAAAGCGAGGAATACATCGCCTTAAAGCACAGCCTGACGGCAGAGCAAATTCGCTGGTTTCAGGCGGGGTCGGCGTTGAATTTGATTAAGGAGAAGTTTGTGACGAGCGCTTAAAGTAGATCGACCCCGGCATAGATTCTGCCGGGGTCGTCTTGGAGGACTTACTTGTAAGATCCAGAAATCGTGGTGCTGCTTAACGCGCCACTGAAGGTGACTTTAAGGTTAAGGGTCTCCAGTGTATTTTTAGAACTTATCCGGCTTATTTTAGAAGTCGTGGCGGTAACGGTACTCGTGCCAATACCGCTGACATTCGTAATTAATCCGCCGCTAATTGATTTGATTATTGGCAGTAGTACTGTCACAGCCAAATCTGTGATGGTGAAATCCGGATACTTGTAAGAATACTTGATACCGTAGGAACTCTCTGTGCTGGCGTTTTCGAAGGTATGTGAAAAAGATTTGCTTGAACTCACGTCCCACTGGGCGCCTTGAAGTTCATTGCTGCTAGCATCGACCAGGTGAACCGTAATTTTTCCGTCGATTGGAACAGGAACCTTGATCGATGACGGGATGCTCACCATAAATCCAGATGCAACTTTAAGGGCATAGACCAGCCAGTCTGGAATCGTATAACTTTTGTACATGGTTCCACTAGCCGTTGCGCTCAATTTGATGTCGCTGCTGGCATGCACGGGCTGGCAAAAACCAAGCACCAGTAAGGCCACCAGGGCCGATGAGATAAACTTTTTTTTCATGATAAAGCTCCTTTGAAGATGACTTTTGACTTGTAATGTAAATTCCCAGCGGGGGGGGGGCTAAACATCAATAGAATTTATTTTGTTGGGGTTGATCTTTAGCAGTCTTCACAAACTCATTGTACCTTAAGGTGACAATGGCCTAATTTCTAAGGAATCGCGCGTGGTACATGGTTGCGGGGGTAGGATTCGAACCTACGACCTCCGGGTTATGAGCCCGACGAGCTGCCTCTGCTCTACCCCGCGTCAGGGGCTTTAATATAGTCGGGATTGCTTAAAAAAGCAATCAATTCAAGACGTTCATACGTATGTTTGGCGGGGGATTTTGGCGGGAATATACTAAAAGTCTAGCGCGCCCAAGGGTGGGTGCCAGGGGGCTTATGCATTTAGAAACCAAGTCGCGAATTCGCGCCAGCGCGTGGTTTATTGGAGAACGCTTAAACGTGCGCGGGGTGGGCAATGACGATACCTTAAGCATGGTTCCGCCCACCTTACGCGCGGGTAAAATGGGTCTGGCCATTTTATTTCGCTTTGGCGTGGTGGTCTTTATTGAACTTGATACAGCCGAGCAAGCGGCGTTTATCGAATCCATCAATCCTTTGATTCTTGAAAAATTTGAAAGTTTTGAAAAAGACGAAGTTGAAATCGAAATCCTGCCTAATGAAACCGAACGTCTTGATCCTCGCGGAATTTTAATACTCAACGAACCCAGTACCCAGCGTATTCAGGTGGTGGCACGGGTGCTCGCCAAGAGCATCGTCCTGTCCTATTACGAAACGCAGGTGGCTCGGGTGTTTGATGATATTGAACCCCTGGCTGAAAAATTGCGTCAGAGTGGACGTATTCCAGAATCCAGCAACAAACTCATGCGCCAGATTGGGGCCGTACTGGTGGCCGAAACCCGTACCACGGGCCGCGTAGAAATTGCAGAGAAGCCTGAAATCACCTGGGATTTTCCGGAACTCGATAAACTGTATGAACGCCTTAGTGCTGAGTATGAGCTGCGCGAGCGTGATTTGGCGCTCGAACGTAAGTTGGGTCTGATTTCACGGATCGCCGAAACCTTGCTCGATCTTCTACAACATCGCCGCAGTTTGCATGTAGAGTGGTACATTGCAATCTTAATTGTGCTGGAGCTGTTAATGACCTTGTATTCCATGTTTAAAGGGATGTAAAATTTTTTTAGGAGGAATTTTTTTATGGCTGAAAGAGAACAAGGCACTGTAAAGTGGTTTAATGCTAAAAAAGGGTATGGTTTTATCAAGCGCAAAGACGGCAAAGACGTTTTTGTGCATTTTAGCGCTATCAAAGGTGATGGATATAAGTCACTTGAAGAAGGTCAGGGAGTTGAATTTGAGGTTATTGACGGCAATCAGGGCTTGCAAGCTCGTGATCTTGTGCCGCTCGACAGTGCTCCCGTTTAAGCTAAATTACTTACGCACCGTGTTCCTACTGGCGCTGCTCCTTTGCTTGCTTGCGGGTTGTGGAAATAAAGACGGCATGCTTGTAAAGGCCACGCCCCATGGGGGGGACGCTTTTGAACTGGTCAATTGGTCTGTTAAACGCCATTTTTGGACACCCAAAACCGTACTTGCCAAAGGCCAGATTATCAATATCTCGGGTCAGGATATTAACCAAAACATCATGGTGCTTATCAGTTTTTACGATGCCAAAGGCAATTATGTGACCTACGATGCGGGGTTTATATTTGGACCCACGGGGGCCAACACTTTGCGGGTATTTAAGTTTCCGTGCGTGACACTAACGCCAGTGCGCGAAGCCACGATAGAGTTCCGTATTCCGTTTGATCAAAAACTTCCTGTTTTCATTGAAGAAAAATACAAACGCATCAGGGTTAGATAAGCTGTGTGGTTATACTGGGGCATTGCTTGATTTTTCCATTTGATCAAGCGGCATGTTTTCAAGCTCGTTCAGCAAAACCCGGGCCTGTTCATGGTCGGGATTGCGTTCGGTCAGCAGGCGCAATGATTCCGCAGCCTTATGAAGGGCGTTGCTATTTAAGAACAACAGTGCTTGATGAAACAGCACCTCCTGGTTTTCAGGTTCAAGTGCCACCAGCCGCTCGGCCATAGCAATGGCCTGGTCGAGCGTGTTTTCGGCGGTGTAAATGTTAAGCAATTTATGCAGGGTAGGGCCATGGTCTGGCGATTTTGCCAGAACCTGCTCAAACTGTTCCAAAGCTTCTTTAAGTTTTTTTTGAGAATAGTATAAAAGCGCCAGGTCAAAACGGGCCTGCGTGTTGTCGGGCGCATACTTAAGAATGTCCAGCAATTCATCGCGGCGGGTCTCGACCGGGCTGCGTTCAAAGTTGACGGTTTTAAGTTCTTTGGGAATTTCTTGTACGGTTTCACGGTCATATTTTTCGAGTGTTTGCCGGGTGCTGACGGCGCCTTGTTCGCGCCCAAGGTTAATCAGACGCCGCTTACATTCGGGGCAGTAATAGGCCACGCTGCGCCCTTTTTGCTGGGCAACGGCCTGGTGTTGTGACACAAGCTTTTTACAACGCGCGCAGTACATGGTTAAACCTTTTTGTGGATGGCGTCCACCTGGATCAGGATATTGCGAGCGGCATGCTGTTCGGCTTCTTTTTTGGTTTTGCCTTCGCCGGTGCCCACAATTTCGCCTACCGGCAGCTTGATCTTGGCGGCCACGGTAAAAATCTTTTGGTGTTCGGCGCCATGTTCTTCTGCCACCCAATATTCCGGCAAACTTAGGTGTTGTTGCTGGACAATTTCTTGCAGCGTGGATTTGTAGTCATAAATTTCTGACTGTTCCGATACGTGCATGATGCTGGGTTCAAATAAATGCAAAATGAGTTTGCGGGCCTGGTCCATGCCTTCATCCAGATAACCGGCGCCGATTAAAGCCTCGAGCGAATTGGCCAGGTTGCTGCTACGGGTTTTTCCGCCTGTGCGCCGTTCAGTGGGCCCCAGCCGCAGATATTGTCCCAGTTCAATCACTTGACCCATATTGGCCAAAAAGGCATAACTCACCAACACGGCGCGAATTTTAGTCAACTGACCCTCGTT
>JAHFDA010000032.1 GCA_023249225.1 bacterium | reverse complement strand
CTTTTGCTTGTCCTGGACACTTGACGATTATACCGATCCCCCAGGCCCCGCCTGGGAACTGAAAGTTGGGTACATTCTGTTTAGCTCGCAGCGGCCCCAGCCGCTGTGCTTGAAGAGATGGAACCGACTTGTAGGTGGGGTCTCGTTTACCCGTAGGTGCGCCCCAGCCGCTGTGCTTGAAGAGGACGGATACCGACTTGTAGACAGATCAAAACAAATTCCATCAATACATTCTCCCTGTGATTAAAACCCGATGAATAAAGTAGCCCATGTTTGTCTCTTAGACACGAAGGGAAGATATAAGCCATGACATCCATCTCTGAAATTGAACCGATTACGGCCAATCAAAAACGCACCATGAATGCCTTTTTAACGGCCTCGTTCAACCAAAAAAGTTTTATCAAAGATGTTCAGACCGAACTCAATCGTATTGCCTTTGTGCTTTCAGATGATTCATCAGATAGCATTACCATTGATGGTGTAACTTACGACGACAAAACCAGTTCGGGCGCCTCGCTGGCCATCAGCACTTTTACCAGCAATCTGCAATCTTCGGTAGATGGTTTTAATGGTCTCATCAGCAGTCTGGACAATGTCAATAAAGAGATTCGCCAGCTGGTGAAAAGTTAGCATGGCAATTGATGATCCCTTTGTGGGGATGAGTAAGCCGGTATCACCCTTAAAAATTACTGCGCCTCAAGATAAATATGGTGTCAACGGTGCTGCCAAAAACTCTGCCACTGCTGCGGGGCGCAAGTTTGCGGATATGCTGACCAACAGTTTTCTGGAAGTGCTTAAGTTTAACCCCCAAGCCTACAACGCCGACTTTGCCGGTAACAACCGCGACCTTTCTGATGACAGCGACTTAAAGGGTCTGGGAGATTTTAACCTTGATAACGTCTATCGCGAACGTTATGGGCGCGTGGATTGGAGTGGGGACGATGTAGACCAGGATGGTGACATTACCACCGGTGAAGCTGCCCAGGAAATGGGTACCTGGCATTTGGATGAGCCATCGAGCGGAGGTTTAGCAGGCCAGGACTACCTGGGTGCGCTCAATAATCGGGTCAATATTTATGCCGGAGCCAGTACATTTAATAAAATCGATCCCGAAGAACTTGATTCTGACGAAGGCGATGTGTGGGGTAACGGTTTTGACGTGGATTTTGATGGCGATACCGATAATGACCTCTACGGCCAGGCTGAAGACGATGGCCTGATCGATATTGAAGATGATGCCTTGCCGGTGGAGTCTTACTATTGGAACTATGCCTGGAGCAACGGTCTTAGCAACGGGAACTTTGTGGATTATTCAAATTATTTCAGCACTGCCAAAGACTGGCTGTCAACGATGTTTGAAAGCGCACCGGTCATTAGCCGCTATAAAAGCGAACTGGCCGCATACTATGGCGACACCACCTACTTAGATTATGACAACTACGATGACGACAACAGTGACTTGGCAGACGAGGTTCAAGACGATCAAGATACCATTGACGAACTAGAAGGCTCTCCCGAAGACAATGATCTTAACTATGAACTCAATTACTACGAGCTCATGGCGCTGGCCATGGATAATACTTACGAGGGTACCTACACCAATCTTGAATTGTTAGGCACTGACGATAACCCCACAACCGACAGCCAGGTGTGGAACATTATGCAGGGTGACGAGGATGCCATGGCTGACATGATTAACTATGACGGCATCTTTGAAGCCGCGCTGGGAAGTGATGTTGATCTTGATCAATTTGCCTTTAACCTGATGATCACCATGCTCGAAAGCCGCCGTCGTTTTAACTGGGCCCGCAATTTTGTGGCACCGCACAATCAAGCGTATTACACTGCAAACCGCATTGCCTTTGGCAGCGATGGCAGCACCATTGCCGCAAACATGGACAGCAGTGTGCGCAGCGAGATGGGCTTAGGCTCTAGCCCAGACCTGGCTGATCTCAATATGAGTTCTGTGCTCGATGCCAAGTATGTCCTGGCGGGCAGTTACCACTGGGTAGATCAGTACATGATGGATCGCTGGGACAAGTTTTATAGCAGCCAGCTTTTTGATGATGCGGGCATGCTTAATTTATATGGCATGTTCCAGTCGCTGGACAGTTCCCATTTTACGCAAAATATTTCCAACGCTTTTTTTAACCCGTATTGGAGTGGCCGTAACCAGGCCACAGACCGAATTAACAAATATTGGTATGACACCGATGGTGGCGACGACGATGGAGATGGCGACGACGACAACAGCGTAGAAATAAGCTCTAACCCCGAAGACAGCATGTATTTTGGCATGGATCGCTTTGTGCTTTTTCCGGAAGACCAAGACACGACCACTGCCGAAAATACATCACATGCACGGCCAGACAAAGAAAGCATTGCACTGGTTATCTTTAATAAGTGGATTTTGGAACACGCGGCGGCGTATGCCAGGAGTTCAGATGCAGAAGTGGCACCACCCATAGCTTGGTCTACCATGTCGGGTAGTGCTGCATATAGCAATTTCACCACTACGTTATCCGAAGTACAGCAAAGATTATTCTGGGGTGTTGATTATGATGCTGATGGGGTAGCACAGAGCGATCTTTTGGACAGTTTTACAAGTTCCAGCGCGGATAACACGGACGAGGAAGGGTCGGCGGGAGCGGTCAATAAGTTATTTGGTCTTGATATTACCAATGATGGTTCGTCCTGGGAAAATAATGTGTCTGGGGATGGGACAACCGGCAGCAATGATACAAGCTCAAGTGATCTTTTTTACCGCGATAGTGCCGATGACTTTGGGCGCAAGCATTTTCATAAACATGTTTATACCATATCTGATTTTATTTATGACAATGTAGATGAGGATGACGATGGCAATTATCCTAAAATTGGCAAGCTTGTAACAAAGTTTGGAAACATGTTGGGCTATGTTAAAGAGTTGGCAGACAATACAGAAAAGGTGCTGACCAATATAGATTCTGAATGGGAAACAAAGTTTAAACTTATTCCAGGAAAATTAAAGTATGGGCTTAAAGCCTTGCGGCCGGGCGGTTATATCTATGACAAATTAAATGACTTTTACAGTGAGCTGACCAGTTCCTCCGATTCAGACCCGGAGGGCTTCTTAGACAAATTTACAGACAATTGGGATCAATTGGTATTTGCATTAGAACGCCTAAGTGAATTTGTCGATAGCAGTGGTAAAAACAGTTTGGAACGCAACCTTAAGCAACTGACCGATATTGCCTCTACGGATGGGGATTCTAGTACAAACGAGGGATATGCCGCATGGGGGGCCTTGTTTCAAGAATTTACCTACCGAGACGATGCTATGACCGGAGATTTGGAAGATAGTTCTGTGACGCTGCGCTCCAACATCATGGCCTATGACGACGCAGCGGTTTCTGACGACGAAATGTTTGCCCTGGCCCCGCGTCCGGCTGATTTTAACGGCTGGGATGTGTCACAGGGGTATACGGATTATTTTACCAATGATGATGGTGATTATGTAGGGGCTTCAATGGATCAGTGGCATGTGCAACATCTTATGACCCAGACCAGTAACATCGATGGCTACGGCACAAACCAGCAAGGTTCGGTGGTTAAGATGGCCAATACCGGTCAGGATTTAGGCTTGGTAAGCATGGATACCCCGGAATACCATACGACTTCAACCGATAGCGATGCCACGGATGACAATCGAGGAGCCACCGACGTTAGTTACATTATGAATGACACCAGCGATGTGGTGCTTTCGCAGTATGTCTGGTACCTTAAAATGCGTGGCGAATACAAAAAAACCTTGATCAACGCCCAGATCAGCCTGGCTTCAGTCATTGATATGACCAATGACCGCGAAGATCGCCGCTATGACTCACTTACAGATGAATACGATCAGCGCCTAGATGATGCCAAAAACGACGAGTTCTATAACGAATTGCTCAATGCACGGGCGCAGTCTAAGGCGGCGGGGCGGGCCAAACAAAGCGCGGGGCGGGGTCGCCAAAGGGCGAAAGGGGCTGCTAAACGGCGCATACAAGCAGCCCAAAAGGTTTCTGCTTCGAGCCACACTGTTCAGGCAGCGCCTAAGTCGGCCGCATCTAAACCTAAGGCTCAAAGACATTCTTCTGGTAAAAAAGCATCAGCCCTGGCCAAAGCAGGTATGTCCAAGGCGGCAGCAAAGAAGAAGTAACCAAAGTCGTCATCCCGGCCCCCGGATCGGTGTCCGGGGCAAGTTTCGCCGGGATGACGAAGTTAATGTTTAGAATAAGCCCCCCCGTGGGAATAGACGCTAACAAAGGAGTACCTATGAAAACTGCAAAAAAACCTACTATTGGAGTCGCGGCCATTGTAAAAAACGAGGCTTATATCGTGGGGGATGCCTTGCTTAAGTGTCGGCAATTCTTTGATGAATTTTTTGTACTCGACACAGGTTCTGATGATGGTACGCAGGACATTCTTAAAAAGCACGGCGTTAACTGGGAACAGGGTAGCTGGGCGGACGACTTTGCCAAATCGCGTAATCAGGCTATTGCACATATTAAAAGCGACTGGGTGCTTATGATGGACGCCGATGAGATTTGCACCGAACAGGACGCCAAAGAACTGTATAAGTTTTTACAAAATGCCGACAAAGACGCCTATTGGATACGCCAATGTAACAGTGCGCGTGGAACTTTTTCTAGACAAGCCAGCGGCGCAGTACCACGTCTTTTACGCAACGGCTCTGGGATCAAATATGCCCGTCCATTGACAGAGTCTTTTGTTAATTCTGCGGGTGAAATGCTTAAGTCAGTGGTGGCGCCTTTTGGCGTATCGCACTGGGGCTGTTTAAGTGAACTTGATAAAAATCCGCAGTTGAAAGCTCTCAAGATCGAACGCAACAAACGGATCATGTCGCATTGGTTAAAAGAGAATCCTGCCGATGCTGTGGGCTGGACCATGCTGGCACATACCAGTCTCAAAGAGCATGATTATGAAAGCGCTTACAGATCTTATGATCGTGGTCTGCAGTGCTCAAAAAATCGGCGCGAGCAGCTTTCGTTGTTGGAACACATTTGCATGTGTCTGGAACAACTCAAGTACACGGATGAACTATTTGGCGCCTGCCAAATGTTGCAAGCGATCGAAGCCGGAAACGCAGTGGCGCATTATTATTTGTGCATTTTGGCCGCAGCTCAAGGTTTAAAAGATCCGGCCATTGAAGGGTTAAGGTTGCTGTTAAAAGTTCCTGTGCCTGATCGGACGCCCTATGGCACCCTTCACCATATCTTTACGCGCAACCGTTATCTGGTTCTAGGAAAATTGCTAGAGGAAGCCGGGTGTACAGATGAGGCTTCGGCAGTGTACAACCAGGGAGCCCAGTCATTTGGCGATGCTTTTAAAAGAGAACTGGCTCATCACCGTACCGAAGGGGTTCCTGTCAGATGAGCGACCCGGCTCCCATCGGCCATCAGCTTGAAATTCAAAAGCTGATGGAAAAAATCGATCAGGGGGGCAAGGACGTTCAAAAATCGCAAACGCTGGTCAGCTGGTCGCGTGACGATGAGGCCGAAGACGGTCTCGATGCCAAAGCCAATACCGCGCACGTGTTTACATCGGTCAGCTTAAGCTCGTCTGTCAGCAAGGTGATCAGGCCCGATACCGAATTTCGTCTCTTTGGCGTCAAGATCGACATCGACAAGGCACGCGTCGAAAAATTTAAGGAAGACTATAAAAAAAGCGCGGCGGGCACCATCACGCACAACTTTATCATGGCCCGTTTTTCAGAATTCAAACTTAATGCCCTGGGTTTTATGCTGTCAATGGCGGGTATTCCGCCCGAGGAAATTCAAGCTCTAAAAAAAGCAGCCATCGAAGAAGCCGGGCAAGACGCGGCAGCCAACTTTAAGGAAAATGAGATGAACGGCGAGCTGCTTAAAATTGTGGGCGGAAAAAAACGCGAGGTGGCCGCACAGGAAAACGCCATCAAAGAAATTCGCGAGCAGCTTTTGGCGCAGCTTAAGAACGCCGGCTTGGGACACCTGTACACGCCCGAAAAACTGCTCGAACTGCGGGTGGGCCTGTGTCAGGAAATCCGCGAACAATTTGTGCGCGAGCGTGACCTGTTTGTGTATCAAAAAGAATTTTATACGGCAGAAAAGCTTTGACGGAGCCATCACATGTCTCAAGACGCCAAACATGCGGGGGTTAAAACCGGAGCAGAAAAATCTCCACGGGCCCAGGCCATTACAGCAGCAGATGCTTCGGTCAGCCTGGACGAGCTTAAGATTAAAATCAACCGCCTCAACCGCTATGTGCTTAACGCTGACAAGCAAATTGAAAAGTACCAGAAAGAACTTGATAAAAGTGTCAACAAGCTGCGGAATGACCGCGACTTTGCGGCCAGGCATCTTGATCAAAGCGCCAGCGTGCGCGGAGAAGTCTAATGTCTTTTGACGCTAATTTAAGCAACAAGCTGGCACAGGCCGGAGCCACCAAAAGCAGCGGCGTTTCAAAACAAGCCAAAAGCAGCGCATCCGGTGGGGCCGAAAAATTGCTCGATGATTCCAGCTCTATCTTTGAAGCGCTTTCGCAAGCAGACGACGGCGCCGAAGTCACCAAATCATCTGTTAAAAAACATTTTCAAAAGGCGGGTGAAAAAGGCCTGGGCAGCGCCCAGCAAAGAGCCGAAAAAGAGGTTCAACAGCAACTGTCTGAATTCAGCAAGCTGTTTGAAGCCAGCGAGCAGGCCGACGATGGCGTGCTTATGCAGGGCCAGCAAATTGAAGAAGAAGGTGAGGCCCAGAGCGGAAAGAAATCGGATAAGTCTTCTAAGCAGACCGCCTTTGAAAAGCAAGCCGTCAAATCTGGAAAAAGCTTGTCGCAGACGCAACAGACCTTGACCAAGGAATTTGCCTCTTTGTATATCAAATATCTGGGCGGCAGCGCCCCCGGCAGCGATGGGCAGGTTGAAGACATGGAAACGAATCTTCGCAAAGAAGGTTTCTCACACAAGGATATTAAAGATTTACAACAGAACGTTAAAAAAATAATCCGTGAACAGCTCAAGCAGCAGGCGCAGGAGATGATTCTTCAGGAGACTTTGGCGGGCAAGGACAAATGGGAGGTGGCGCGCGCCAAGAGCGGCATGGGCACCATGGCTTTGTTGCTGTCAAAAAAAGATAAACTGGGCGGCAAGGATATGGGCGAAGCACAAGGCTACGACAGCTTTGTTAAAGAAGGCACCAAAGAAGCGCTTAACGAAGTTAAAGGCTTTGTCCAGGATTTATATCAGGCGGTGGTCTTGCAAAAAGACATCCGCCAAATGGGTATCCCCAAGGAACAAGTGCAAAATTTGCAGCAATTGGCCCAACGCTGTGGGTTTAACCTGCAACAGAACTTTAGATTTATTGAAAAACTGCGCGAGGATTTGGGTCTTGACCCAGTGGATCTGCCTGAAGAAGAAAAGCTGGTCGACCTGCACGACGACAATCCCGACGAGCAGGGTGGGGGCGGTAAAAACAAACAGCAGCAGAAAGATCAAAAAGAGTCGGCCGTGCCCAAAGAAGTGCTTAAAGCCGTGGATGACCTGCGTGGCGCCATGATTCAGGAAATTCTTAAGGCCGGATTTAAAACCAAGATGGACCTGTTCTTTGTCGAACGTCAGGCCAAAAAAATTCTTGAGCAACATAAATACCCTACCGAACAGATTCTTAAAGAACTTAAACAGGAGGCCTTTGAGCTGGCCAAACTGCACTATTACGACCAGCTTAAAGCGCTGGTACACGAACGCTCGACGCTGATCAGCACCAAAAGCAACAGTTATCAAAACTGCATGAAATCCATCGAAGAATGTTGCCGCCGCTTAAAAGAAATGGCCGAACCGATTGGTGCTGAACAACTTCAACAATACTTTGACGAGGCCAATGGGCAGACCTTTGAGTTTTGCCGTCGTGAGGTTGAACGCATCGACGCCGAACTTGAAGTCGAGTTTTCTGAAAAACAAAGTACGCGCCGCAAGCAGCTTGTGGAGGTTATGAAAAAATGCAAAGGCGAAACCAAGACCATTCTTGACCCAGTGCCGGAATCGACTACTTATACCGAGCGGATTATTTCGGAAGCAGCTTAGGTAAACGCAGAACGCAGAAGGTAGAACGCAGAAGTCAGAAGGCAGAACTATGGAATATGATTTGAAAAAACGGACCAAGGATTTGGCTCTTCGTGTGGTTAAATTAATAGACGATATCCCTAAAATATTGTCCGATGCAGGATTGCTACCCCAGCCTGGTTTGATCTTTCTAAAAACTTGGTGCTTGTTGGAGGGTGCCGAACCCCCTAACCCCAGCCCTTCCCCCAGTCATTTTTAAGCTTACGTAGGGGGAAGGGAGCGCTATTAAGCAAGACACTTAGTAATGCTGTTTTTTAAGAGCCTCTACAATAGTCGTCAGCCTACGCAGAACTTGATCGAGGTGATGGATGACTTCGGCATTCCTAAAACGAACTACTCTATATCCCCATTGTGTGAGATTAAATTCACGTTCTCGATCCTGGTAGGCCTGATCTTTGTCGTCATGTACGGAACCATCTATTTCAATGACTAGTTTTAGAGCTACACAACAGAAATCAACCACGTAGAATTTGATAGGATGTTGCCTGCGAAACTTGAGACCAAGAAACTTTTTGGTACGTACGATGTCCCATAAGATTTTTTCGGCAGGAGTCTGTTTATGCCGAAGTTCTTTGGCGGCATCCGTGAGCGTTTGCTGATGATCCCGAATCATGAGCAAAGCCTAACAGATTAACCGCCTGCTACAGCTCCAAGCATGCTTTGTCCGCTCCCTTCCCCCTACCAATCAAAATCATCATTGGGGGAAGGGTTGGGGTTAGGGGGTTCGGGCAAATAACCTAAAAGTACCCACATAAAAACGCGAAGACCCGATATTTATTGCAGGGGTTTTTGACTTTTTCGGGCAATCCCAAGTTTTGCAACATCTCTCAATACCGCAAAACACAAGTAAACATTTTCTGGACTTCTAACTTCTGCCTTCTGCGTTATTTTTTAACCGCCTTCAGCGCCTTGCCCACCTTTTTACCCTGCTGCGCCTTAGCGTTTGCAAAAACAAATTGATAGGCGCCCAGGAGACCCGCACGGTGAATTTTGCTGGGAACAATGGCTGTCTTGTGAGTTTCGGGGAACATGAGGTCTGTCTTGGTCTTTTGCGACACCATATTGACGAGATCCGATGAAGCGCCAGCCACCGCGCCGCCTATCAAAATAAGTTCCGGGTTAAAGAGGTTTACCACAATAGAAAGTGCCTTGGCCATGGCAGTGGTGGCCATGTCGAATACCTTGGTAGCAATGACGTCACCGGCGGCACTGGCTTTCATGATATCGATAAAAGTAACATCCTTTTGAGACTTGCCTTCAAAGGGTGATTTGTAGTTTTTGGGCTTCATAGATTCGAGCATTTTAAAATAATGTATGGGGAGAATTTCACCTGCAGCGTAGGTGGTTAGACAGTCTGTGTGGCCGCACCAGCATTTCATGCCTACGCCTTTGATGGGAAGATGCCCAATATTGCTGGCCACACCATGCGCCCCAGGCCAGATACGACCGTTAAGCACAATTCCGCCACCAATGCCACTGCCCCAATTTAAATAGTAAAGACTTTTTGGAGCAGATTGATAAGTGATATTAAACTCTGCCAGAGCCATCAGCGTGACATCGGCAGCAGCCCTTACCAGGGTGTTTGGAAATTCATGTTTAAAGTGTGCCATGTATAAAAATGGCAAAACGGTGGATCGATCTTTCATCTTGACCTCTAGCATGGGGGTGCTGATGCCTATGCCGCGTATATTCTCTGGCTTCACCGATTTGCTTTTGAGTAACTCCTGCATAATTGCGATGGCAGATTTAATGCCCCGGTCTTCTTTAAAACTATGGGAGGGTTTTTTTAGATCTCCCTTGATCTGGCCAAATGGATTGACGAGGGCTACCCAAGTGTCCACCACATCAACATCAATTGCGACGTAAAGTTCATCGTTGCTCATTTATAGGCTCCTTAAAGTGTAATTTTATGACTACGCTACTATTCCTTATTAAGTTTTACTTAAAACAACAGGAATAATAGGTATATATCGAGGTAAAGAATTAAATCTAAAATAATCAATACATGGAAAAATACCATTGTATCGTTTATTGATTTAGAGGGAATAACCTAGTTATGACTAACCCTATGGGTCTTTTACCGTCACAGCGCGAACCGGATCGAATCCAGGCACCAGCCACGCGTGAACCAGGTAGAGCTGCTTCACGCGGCACGGCCGAGCCTTTGCTTGTCATGGAAAGGCGTGGTGGTAAATTTCAGCAAGGCGATGGGGGATCAAATTTTTTCAAACCAGGCGGAACAATCGATATCGAAGCCTACCTGGGTTCCAAATCAAATCTAACTCCCGCTCAAAGGGACGCTTTAAAAGGGCAACTTGAAACTGCCAACCAAGTGTTACAAAAATTGGCTTCGGTGGCAGATCAGTCACAGGTTAAATCGTTTGCCGTACAAATTGAAAATGGCCAAGTGCTTATTAGCTTTGAACTCTTAGGATCTACTTCGGATAAAAACGAAAAACCACTGGAATTTACCCCAGAACAAGCGCTCAAAAATATGGCTTCCGGAAAAAACAATGGTAATGCCAGCAAGCTATTTGGATCACTTTATAGTGCGTTGCTTTTAGTGCAAGACGGCGTTTCGGTCGGAGTCAAAATGTTTGCCGAGTCGGTCGAGGAGCAATCCAAGTCCATTGACGAAAGCATTCGGTTGCGCGATAAAAACATTGAAAAAAAACAGGCCGAAAACAAGCAGCTTGAAGCCCACCTTAAGAATCAAATTAATATTACGCCCTATGAGGCCGAACTTTTGGCGCAAAGTCAGCAAGAGGTGGCCTAATGAGCAGCGTCAGCGGCGTATCTATTCCGCCAGTTATCCCCCAGCCGGCAAAACCCAGCCCCACAGCCAGTCCGGCTGTGCCTGCTTCTGGTGAACCATTAAAAGATTCTGTCCAGGTCAGTACAGATGGCCCAAGCGGCGAAGCGCCAGACGTTGCGCCTGCCACTCCTCTGGCTGCCGAACTGGCTGTTAGCGAGCCTCTGTCAGTCCATGCCCAAATTGCCCAGGTTTTATTGGGGGACTCCAGCCAGGAAGCCGTCAATTACCTGGACAGAAAACTGGCCGAGCACGCCGATCATAAACTTACCCAAAGACAACTTTTAGATGCCATCAACACCTACCGTGAGGAACAGGGTCTTGAGCCTATTCACAAACGCGCCTTTGTGATGATGTTTGGCAGCCAGCGCCGTCAAAATGATGTGGTCTCTTGGGAACATCTTGAAATGGGTTTGATTACTCTGGATCAGGCTGCTCAAGATTATCGCTCACTTGTGGAGCAACGGTTGCCAGATGATAAGAGAATCCCTGATCAGGTTAAACAATATATTCTGACTTCGAATGATTTTCACTATCATGTCATCAACAGTAATACGCTTGAAACTATGGGAACAGTTATGGGAGAAGACCTGCTGGCCGAAAATCTTGAATCAAACGAGAACGCCCGGGCACTGGTTTGGACCGCTTATGAGCGCAGTTTTCCAGAGCAGGCCGCCGCCATCAGACCACAAGCCAGCCAGTGGGGGTTTGTGCCACCCCCCAGCGGCGCTGTGCTTAGCGCTGCAATAGGCAATCTTTCTGATGCCGAAAAAAACCTTTTATTTGAACAGTTGGCCTACCATGTGGTGGCCAAAAACCTGCATGAGGCGCGTGTGCAACGCACCAATAACATGTATATCGGTGATAAAAATGATAAAACCAGTCGCGAAGCTTATCGCCAGAAACGCAGTTTAAAAATTGCCAGTCGGGCCAGTCAGTCCCAGCCGGTATCAGCAGACCAGGAAGTCTCTCCCAAACAAGAAATGGCCCAACGTTATGCCCGCACCTTGCTGGCCTATGAAATGGGTGTGACCCCCAGTATCAACCATGGTCAGGCGCGCCACGCTTTGAGCGCGCAGGAGGCTTTGGAAAAAGTGGGAGCAGATCTCGATGGCGATACGGCTTACCTGTTCCAGGATAAGGCCGAAGCATTGCGGCACTATCAGTCTTTTGTGGATGGATTAACCGAGGAACAGGTAGCTGCTTTAGATGAAAAATTCCAATCTGGTGAATTCAGTTATGGCGCGTTCCGTCATCAGGTGGTGACCGCTTTGACAGAAGGTAAAAGTTTGGATTTTGTTTTTGATTTACCCACCGAAGACCCGCCCTTGCAAGATGAGTTTGCAAGCACTGCGGGAACTTAGAAAGGCAGGAAAACATGTCAGGAGAATTATCGCGTATGGGCCCCGCAAAAAACCATTGGGCTGATATCAAGCAGGCGACTAAACAACTGCAAGGCATTGTGGAGTCGGGAGTGGATGTGGCTGGAACCGCGTTAACCCAGGCGGCGCAGAAACGTCAGCAGAATCCGGATATTGCGGTGCTGCCCACTAATTTGCTTACAAATGGTTCTACGGTTGTTAATACCATAAATGACGGCTTATCTCCCGCTCCGCCCCACAAGGGCAGCGTAAACCAGCCAGGAACCTAAAACATGTCAGAACTAGGTGGAATTCAATTTTTTGATACCAGCGGCGCGGCCAAAGACCGGGTGGCGGCGGGTATTGGCGAATCGGTCAATGCCGGAGTAGATAATGTTAGTAAGGCCCTTAACCAGGGCATTCAAGAGATTAAAGGCCAGGGACAGCAGCATAAAATTGAGGTTCAAAAGAATAAGCCCCCAGAAGCTCAAAAAGCGCCTAAATCGCCAACGCAGGGTCGGCAGGTGGACGAAGTGAGAGAATAACCGATCAGATACCAGGCACAGCGGCTGGGGCCGCTGCGAGCTGAACAGCTTGTTCTTTGCCTATCAAACCCAGGCAGGGCCTGGTAGATTCGATAACTTCTGCCCCCCAGGCCGCGCCTGGGATCGAAGGATCAGGCACGTCCTGTTTAGCCCGCAGCGGCCCTAGCCGCTGTGCCTGTCATTTACTGTATTTTTCAATAGGGGTTTTTGACTTTTTCGGCAGTCCCAAATGAATCTCGCCTTGCTACCCTCATTTAAGGTGTAAAACCCCCCATCCACGGGAACAAGCCTATACAAGCCACACCCTTGTTTTTACGATGTAAAGACTAAGGATAGCTGTGTGATTTTTAGCAGGCCTGAATCTGTTCAGGAGAGGAGTGAACTTTGGATGTAGGTGGAATCAACAATAGTGGAGGCAGTTCATACACATCGGGAACAGGACGTACGTCCTCAAGTTCGTCCACAGATTCTGCCCAGGAAAGCGACGCCACTCAAGAAAGCGGCGATTCATCTAGTGTAAGTTCCAGTAATTCTTCAAGTTCAGGTTATATGTCCATGGACGAAGTCATGATCCGCCTTTGCGAGATGATGAACGAGCAGCAATCCTTAATGCTTTTAATTATCCTGGACCTGATTACCCCGGATCAACTCCAGGGTTTGATCGACGACTTAAAATCCAAGCTCACGGATCTAAAGGCCAGTTATAACAGCATGAGCAGCAGTCAAAAGAACGCCCCTTCAGTAAACAACTCAAACATATCGGTTGGCGATGAAATGGAAACGCAAATTCAAAACTTAGAGACGCTCATCGATAAACTTGAAACCCTCATGGAAAAAGCCGAACAGGCGGGATCCGCCGGCGAACTGGCGGATGTCATGGGTGAGGCCGAAGAGGTCATTGGAGAAGCTACCACCAAATCCTTTGACTTTGACATGCCAGACATTATTGAAAGTCTGGTTGGGGAGGATCTGGATATCAATCAGACCACGTACGATGAGGGAACCGAAGACATCTTAAACGAATTTGACGCATCGCAGCAACCGTACACCGAAGACGAAAATGGTTATTTAATCCCCAACGAAGAAGCTTTTGACGATGCCAAAGAAGTGCTGGGCAAGGCCAACCTGTTTGTCACCATGGCCATCCTGATTCAAAACTACATCGACATTAACTGGGATTCGCGCGTGATGTTTTTTAACGAAGCCCTGCAGAAACCCGACGTTGAAATACTTGAGATCGCGTCAAAATACCAGCAGCGCTGGACCAAGATGGTCATGGAAAAATTGTCTGATGACTTGCAGTACATCATGGAAACCAATGCCGGTCATTATCAGGAGGAAATGGAAGCAGCAGCAGAAGAAGCAGAAGAAGATGCCGAGGAAGCCATAGAAGATGACAAATTCCTGGAAGACGTGGGAGAAGTTTTTACAGGCGAAAATGAAAAAGGCCAGGAGGAAGTACTTTACAAAGAATATATTGCCGAAGCCACCACCGAATATGCTGCCGCCTTGCAGCAGATCATGGATGTATTTGCTTCTATCATGGTTGGTCTAACAGGACAGTCCTTTAGCACAGATCCTCAAATGCAAACCATGTATGAGGATCTCATGACCGAGATGTCTGATCCAGACAACTGGCTTGAGTCACTCGGCACTTACGAGTGGAATGAAGAAAATGTGTCGGGCAACTTTTTGGGAGTCGATTCCGAAGCGCAGGATCGTTTTATGGGCCAACTGGGAAATTTATTTTTGGTCCGTGAATTGGTGGAACAGGTTAAGGGACAAATGCGCGACCTGGTCAGCCAGCTGATCCGTTTCTTTTTTGATCTGCCGCAGTACCGCAGCTCGCTCTCGGCCCGCCTGGGCCTGATGCAGGCCCAAAAGAGCCTGGTCATGACCGGGGTGTCATTTTATTCGTCGTCGATACAGTCGTATGCCGATTCTTATAACCAGGCCATCATGCTCGAAAAAGACGCCATCGAAGCCCGGGACAACTATGAAGACAAAAAAGTATGGGACGCGATTGCCAATATATTAACGTTTCCAATTTACGCTGGATTTCGCATTGCTGAACTTATGTTTAATTATATTGGCAAGGCTCTGGAGGCCATCGGCGCGCCGCAATGGATGGTGGATGCCGCCAAGTTTGTAGAAATAATCAACAATTTTGCCTACGATGCCGATTCAGGTGACATCGCCGACATGGTAGAACTATTTGGAGGCGATGAAGAGGATATTCCAGGATGGATTTCAACGGTGGCTGATGTTTTGGGATTCTTTCAAAACATTGTTCGTAGCATCGGCGATGCGGTGGTCAATGCTGCCAATGTCTATACCTGGCAGGCGCAACAAAATTATGATCCGCAACCCGAAGTTCTCTTGGCAGAATGGGACAAAGATTACGAGGATATCGAAGCCGTGGATGCCGAGGAACGCAAGGATGAGGTGGCTGAAAGCGATGAGCTGGAGGCGAGTATCGAAAGCGAGATCGATGACCTGGATTCGGCAAAATACATTACCCAGGAAGGCGAATGGGCGGTGATCGACGAAAACATTACCGACGCCATTTTAAAGATTCAAAGCCTTATTACGCTTTTACAATTAATTGCAGCCATGAAAGCCATGATGTTGGATACCCGTTCGACCGTATTACAAATGACGCTAGGAATACCCAGTTCGGGATCAAAAGCATCCTTTGCTGTGGGAGTTGCCAGTGCGCGGGCACAACTCATGATGAGCAAAGTACAACGCGTTATAAGCAACCTGCAGGAAAATATCATGTACCTTAACAACAAAAAGGCAGACAAGGTAGAGCGCGATCAGGCCCTTAAACAACTGATATATAGCGTGATAAGCGTTATCACGGCCATATTAAGCATCATTTGCCTGATTATCCCTGGTACGCAGGCGATCGGGGTGGCCTTGATGATTGTCACCGTGGCGGTGGCCGCGTATCAGTTTTACGATGCCCTGCGTTACGAAGACATGGTGGACGATTACGAACTGACCACCGCCGAGGACGACATGGGGCTCGAAGACCAGGTCAAAGAAAAAGACCGTAAAAAAACCAAAGAAGCTTATGAAACTTCTGAAGCCACGCGCGTTTCAGAAAGTATGGATGACTTGTGGCGCGAGATGCTAATGGCCATTATCAGCCTGACCTTTACCAATTCCACCACCGACACCGGAAGCGGCTATGTGGCTTTTGACGCCAGCAAACTGGCCAAGGTCAGCAAAAAACTAGCCGGCGCCTACATGGGCATGCTGATGTTGCAAACCATGCAGGACAAAATGCTCGAAACCCGTCGGGCGGTCTATGCCCTGATGTTTGATATTCCGCTGTCGCAAAACCAGATGGCGGGCGTGATGGGGCAGGTTTTAAAAGGACAGTTTAGCAGCGCCATGACGCTTTTAAACCTGCGTGTGCAGCAGATTAACACCGATGTTAAAGACTCCAACCGTCATAACCAGGCCAAACAAGCGGTGATCGTTGCGGCAGTGAATCTGGGAGTGTCCATCGTAGGGGCGCTTGCTCAAGGCTTTGGGTCAGCAGCAATGCAGGCTATTGCGGCTGTCACGCCGCTACTGGGCACTTTAATCACGTACTGGAATCAGATCCAGAGCCAGGATCTGGATCAGTCCATAGATACCGCCGTCCAAAATTTTGAAACGATGATCGAAGACGAAAAAGATGCCTTTACCAAGGCACTCCTGCAGACGGTCTTGGATTTTATGAAAAGCAGCATGACGCCTACTTCTAACGGCAATGTCGGTCTTAACTACAGTTCGCAAAATACCATGGAATATAAAATGGAGAATCTGCTGCGTACGCAGACCACTATCCTGGAGGCAAAACGTGAATACGAAAACGCCATCCGGCAGGTGATATCCAAAATGCTGGGCGTGCAGATGCCCATGTCTAGTCTGGATAGCGTGATTGCGGCTGTTCAGGCGGTTGGACAAGTGATCCAAAGCCTGTCAGGCCAGGTGGTCAACCAGCAGCAACAGTTTATTCAACGCACCAATGAAATTACCCAGGCCCGGCAGCAGTTTGCGGTGCAGATGATAACCAATGGCATTCAGGCTGTGGCGGGTGTGAGCACACAGGTTATGGACAATGAACAACTGGCCCAAACCATCAACATGGTTGTCAAATACGCAGTGCCGTTGCTCGAAATGATGCTCACCGAAATTGCCAACGAAATTGCAGAAAATTCGGTAAACAAAAACGAAAAGTACCAGCAGAGCAATACCAGCTCCGCTCCTGCTTCTAGCGCATCAGACCTTGAGGTTATGGCCTACCAGTCCGGCGCCGATGCCGCCGATGCCCAGCACAGCAGGGATATTTACGAATCTGAACAGGCTTACGACAATCAATTTCAGGCGATGATTGCTCAAACTGTGCAGAGTATGGTGACCAATTTTATTAAAGACATGATCCAGGGTAATTTTTCGACCTTTTCAAAAAATGTCATTGAAACGCTCAATAATCAAATGATTGATGGGGAGGCCTCCACAGATAAAGCCCTGGATGCCTTGGATGACAGTGTCAAAGACCCAAAAAATTCCAAGTCCGATAAGACAGATGCCGACCCTTCAATGGATCCCACGGCGGCTGCAGCGGTAGAGATCGCCCAGCAGGCAGCCCAACGCGCCCAAACGGCAGCGGATGCGACCTTAAGCCAACTATCACAGGAACAAGATAGCAACACCCAGTCCCAGAAAATCACAAGCACCAATGCCAGCCAAGCCGAAGAAAGCCGGGCCGAAACAGCTGCCTTTCATGATAGCGACGGTGAACCTGCCGTTGCCACGGTGTCTGCGGAGGCTAAATCGACAACGGCACGTACTGCGGTGGCCGTGGATTCTGATGTTGCCGCGCCCGTGACTGCGCACGATGGGGTAGAAATTCTTAACGACATGATTAATCCTCCGGTCGTCAAACCGCAAAATCCACCTGCCAGCGCACAGCTTTCGGCGCCTCAAAAAGCCGATGCCATGGCGCAGGCTTTGTCTAAGATGGCGCAAAGCAAGCCTGCCGAAATGCAAGTTCTTTTTGGCGAGATCTACGAACACGACCCCTCACTGGCAGCAGCGGTGGTGGCGCAGATGCCGCCCGAAGCCCGACAGGTTTTGCAGTCAGTTCTGGTAAACCAAATGAGCGATAAAACAACCGCCAATGCCAGAAGCGCCGCCCAGTTAAGCGTGGTGTCTGAAGTTAAGAACCTGGCCGAGAGCGCCAAGCTGGACCCAGCAGAACTGGCGACCGAATTGTTGAATACCGAATTGTTGAATTCTGACAGCACAAAAATACCCGCTCAAAACGTGCTAAAAGCCCTTAAGCAGGCGCAAACCGCGCAGAGCAAGGCCATGCAAACCGGTGGAAAAGAACCGGTTAAAGAGGCTGTTCAGGCACAACTTAATGCCACAAAAACTGCGATTGCCGCACTGGATGCCCACAGTTCACAGCCCAAGCATTTTAATTTTGGCAGTATCTTCACTGGAACGCAAAGGGCAAGGTTAGATCAATCCAGTAAAGATATTACCAAAATTCAAGATGCACTTTATGATGCGCAAGATCCAGCAGAGATTAGCGCGCTAAGCAAGGAGCTTCAAAAAGAGATCAAAACCCTTAAACACATTGCCGCGCAGCAGCTTAAATCAGATACTCCGGCTGTCAGACAAAGTGCGCTTATTCTGACGCAAGCGCTCAATCATATTGAGGTGGCCACAGTACTTTCGCAGGCCAGCGCAGAAGTGGTGGCGCAAAAGGCCAGCGGCACTCCCGCCGAAGACATCCGCATTAAAACGCCAGTGGTGCAGCAACTTACCGAACTGGCTGCCGAGGCGCCCGACCCCGTGGCGCAGGCGTTGCATGAAGCGCTGGCCAATCCAGAACTGGCAAAAACGCTGGTGGCCAGCGCTGCCAGCAAGGGCGATAAAAAAGACCTGTTGCGTTTGCTGACCCAGACCGAAACGTTGGTGGAATGGGCCTCTGCAAAACCAGATACAGCAGAGGGTACGCCTGCAAAACAGAACACGGTGGATATCACCCCGCTCATGTCGGCATTTTCCATGATGGATGATGTTTCACTATACAAAGCGGCAGCGCAACTGCTCTACGCTGCGGCAGAAAGTCCCGAAGCGGCAGAGGCACTTAAGCCTTGTCTCATGCAACTGGCCGAACAAAAACTATTCCGCAAGGCCGCCCAGATCTGGTCAGAAACTTTTAGCGACAAGGCCGAAAATTTAAGCAGGCAATTGCCCGAAGTCATGAGTCAGGTATCCGCAAGTACCCATGACACCCCAACGGACAAAGGTTTGCCGTCCGCTGCTCTTCACGCGACGGATGAGAACCCCATGATGGTATTAAGTCAGGTGGCCGATAGCTTGCCTGCATCAGACGTCACATCGATGATCAAAACACTTACCGAAACTCCCGCCAGTGACCTTCAGATTCTCACCCAGGTTGCAGAACAGGTGGCCCCACAGACACGGGTTAATCCAAGCATTGTTTCAGTTGCCACACCCGTAGACGTCAAAACGGTTACACCAGAACAAATCCTCCAGGTGGCGCAGCAGACTGTGGCACAACAAGATAATCCCGAGCAAATGCTCAACTTTCTCGAAAAAGTCACCGAAAACGATCCTGCGCTCATGGTCGCCATTGCCGCGCAGGTGCAATCACAATCTCCTGAAGCTTTTAAAGTGTTGCAAACCGAAGCGGCGGTCCGCATGGAAGCAGCACCGCAAAGTACCAAGGCGGCTACAACTTATGGCCTGGTGAGCGAAGTCCAGCGCGTGATGGAATCCCAGAACATTTCGGCTGCTGAAATTGCGACTGACATGCTGGACGGCAAGACCGAAACCAAAATGAACAGTGACGTGCTTAAGGCAGTCAAAGTTTCCAAAGCAGCGCAAACGCAAACGACCGAAGTACCTCTGGAAACTTCGGACAGCGCGCAACCCAGCATCACAGCCCATTCAGAAAGCGTGAAGCAGGTAGTGACTGCTTTGGTGACCACCTGCAAGGCGGTTGAGCAACTTAAAATCAAAAGCCCTGAACTGGCCGAAGAACTTTCTGCCATTCAAAGTGAGATTGACTCTCCCAAACCCTTAAGCCCCGAAGCCAGCCAGGCATTGAGCAAACGCATTGAGACGGTTTCTAAAGGCTTGACTGAACTGGTCAAACCACACTTAGAAAGTTCCGATCCAGCCGTTAAACGGGATGCTGCCTTGGTGCAACAGGCTCTGGGCCATGTACAGACGGCGGCGGTTATATCACAAATGGTGGCACCGATTCTGGCGCAGAAGGCTGCAAACCCGGCGCTTGATCTGGCAGACTTGCGTATGGAACCCGAGAGTTTGACGCAGCTTGCCGAACTGGCTGAACAATCTCCCACGCAAGTGACACAGGCAGTTAAAGACATTCTTAAAAATCCGCAACTCGCTTCTGTGGTCATACAAAGCTGCGAAAGCAAATCGGCCAAAAAAGATTTATTGCGGGTACTGGTGCAAACCGAAACGGTGGCCGAAGCCATTTCGGAACAACCCGAGGCCATGGCCAAGGTGCTCGAAGCGCTGCCTGAAATGAGACCTGCCGAGCAACGGGCTGTAGCCCGTGCGGTAATCCAGGCACGAGCACAGGCCACTACCCCAGAAAAGCAGGCGCAATTGGAAGTGTGTGTACGGGCCTTGCCACGGGAATTGTCTCAAGCCCAATCAACAGCTCCGAATACGCCTATAGATGAGCTTGAAACCATGGTGCAGGCTTATCGGCCAGACCAAGCGCTTCCAGACACCGAAACCCCAGTCGTTAGACCACAAATCACACAGATCAATCTTTCACCTGCCGTAATCAACTCCAAAACGGTTACACCCGAACAAATCATCCAGGTGGCGCAGCAGACCGTGGCCCAGCGAGATAATCCCGAGCAAATGCTCAACTTTCTCGAACAAGTCACCGAAAACGACCCCGCACTTATGGTGGCCATTGCCGCGCATGTGCAATCACAATCTCCCGAAGCTTTTAAAGTCTTGCAAACCGAAGCAGCGGTCCGCATGGAAGCAGCACCGCAGAGCACCAAGGCGGCTACGACCTATGGCCTCGTTAGCGAAGTCCAGCGCGTGATGGAATCCCAAAACATTTCGGCTGCCGATATTGCCACCGAGATGCTGGACGGCAAGACCGAAACCAAAATGAACAGTGACGTGCTTAAGGCAGTCAAAGTTTCCAAAGCAGCGCAAACGCAAACGACCGAAGTACCTCTGGAAACTTCGGACAGCGTGCAGCCCAGTATCGCAGCTCATTCAGAAAGCGTGAAACAGGTAGTGACAGCCTTGGTCACCACCTGCAAGGCGGTGAAGCAACTTAAAATCCAAAGTTCCGCACTGGCCGAAATTGACAAAGAACTTTCTGCCATTAAAAGCGAGATTGACTCTCCCAAACCCTTAAGCCCCGAAGCCAGCCAGGTATTAAGCAAACGGATTGAGACAGTTTCTAAAGGCCTGACTGAGCTGGTCAAACCCCAACTCGAAAGTTCCGATCCAGCCGTTAAACGGGATGCTGCCTTGGTGCAACAGGCTCTGGGTCATGTACAGACCGCCGCCGTGTTATTGCAAATGGTGGCGCCGATTCTGGCGCAGAAGGCTGCAAACCCGGCGCTTGATCTGGCAGACTTGCGTATGGAACCCGAAAGTTTGACGCAGCTGGCCGAGCTGGCAGAACAATCTCCCACGCAAGTGACGCAGGCGGTTAAAGACATTCTTAAAAACCCGCAACTGGCTGCGGTGGTGATTCAAAGCTGCGAGAAACCCACGGCCAAAAAAGATTTATTGCGGGTACTGGTGCAAACCGAAAGCGTGACCGAAGCCATTTTGGAACAACCCGAGGCCATGGCCAGGGTGCTGGCAGCGCTGCCCGAAATGCGACCTGCCGAGCAACGCGTAGTGGCTCGCGCGGTAGTCCAGGCACGGGCACGCGAAACAAATCCTGAAAAACGGGCACAGATAGAAGTATGTGTGCGGGCCTTGCCACGGGAATTACAAGCGACTCCCTCTGCACCGGACAACATCGAAACCGAACTTGAGACACTTGTGCAGTCCGCTCAAAACCCGCAAGCCCAAACAACTTCAGAGTCTGTGGTTGTTCCAATTTCCAGCGCAATGCCAGAAGCTCCCAATGCAAAAACTGCTTTGCTTTTATCACTGATTTCCGAGTTGGCCCCGTTATCCAAGATGGGTCTATCGTCACAAGAAATGACGCGTCAGCTTGAACAAAATCCCAAAGTCCAGCTTTTAAAATCGCTCGAAGAACTTGGCAGGGCCCAGGCTGGAAAGCCCTCGCTGGGCCCGGTCCGCAAACAGGCCCTTGCGGTTTGCGAGGCCATGAATGCCGTGGCCAGAACACCTGCGCAAAAACAGGCCGTGCAAGCCTTGCACAGCGGATTGCAACAGGCAAAAACCCTGGAGGAACTTAACGGGCTGTTGTACGACCCCAGTACAGGAACGTCTGCATTTGAACAAAGCCTCGACGCGGTCACAGCAGACGATCCAAGCTTGCAAAAAGCCGCCAAACCGATATTGCAAGCCACAGTACGGATGCTGTTGCTTAAACAACAACTTGCGGCCAACCCGCAAAGCGAGGCTAGCCGGGATGCCTTTAATGATTTTGTCAGTGCTTCCGAAGCCTTGCCGACCGAAACACTGGAATTGTTTCTTAACGAACACGATGGACAACTTAAGCAAATGTTCGAGGGGCTTAAAAAAAGCTCACCCAGACAACTTGTCCTGTTGCGTGCGCTGGCAGGATTGTCACAGAACAGCAGCCAAACCTGGTTTACGCAACTCATGCGGCAGGACAATGCGCTGATGCAAAATCTGCTACTGGCCTTTGGAAACAAGGAGCTTGCAGAACCCCAGCGCAAAAAATTGACGCAACGTGTTGAACCCCTGCTTTTGGCCGCTGCTGAATCACAAAAAGATTCTGATCGCGAGGCGGGCATGCAAATGCTGGCCAAACTTTGGGATGCGCTGCCACCCGAGGAAAAAGAAACCCTCCTTGAAAACCTGCAAGAGCGCTGGGAACGTGGCAAGCCAGAACTTTGGAGCAAGGCGCTGACCGTCATTCCGGAACTGGGTTTGTCAGACAAGCAAAGACAGGCAGACGCCGCCGATGCCAGCAGGCAGGGGTCCATGGGTCGCTCACAAACTCTGGTTCAGGCCGCGCAGGATCTTAAAAGCGCTTATCAATCCGAAAAACCAGAAGATTTTATGGCCGCGTGGCAGCGAGTGGCGGGGACCGAAGGTAGTTACGGGATGCTTAAAGAAACCTTAACGGAGATTGACCATGCTTAGGGGCGACACCAAACACGAGTATATCGCCAGCTACTTTTTTGACGTGCTACGCATGGATCTGACAAACTTTTCCAATACGGTGGAACAGTCGGTTGCCTTTTGCGCCACCTTGCTCGAAGGCTTAAAAAATAGCCAGCCCTACATATTAAAACTCTGGTTCGATCAGTTTGACGAACTCCTGCCGCAGATCGAAAGTGAACAGGATTTTTCAGTAGCCGTACGCATGAGCCGCCTGCTGGAACAGCCCTTTTTAGACGACTACTGGGCCCCGCTCTTGCAAAAGAAACTGGTCGAAAAAGTGCGCGATACTTTAGATGTGCTGCCCGATGACCACTGGCGTGTGCGGGTGCTGTCGCAACTGACCAAGCGCTGTATCAAGCAGGTTTTTTTACAGCTCGATTTTGAAATGAGTCAGAATATTAAAGATACCAGCGAAAACGTCCTGGGCGGTGAAAGAATTCTTACTGCGCTGGGGCGTGAGGAGGCCAGGTCATGAACAAGCCCGTACCCATGGATACAGATGCTTTTATGATGGGCGCGCGCAACGCTTTGAAATCCCTGGAGGGCATGCGCGAAGCTTTTCAAAAGCGGGCGGCCTTGCAGGGCTTAAGTTTAAACGGCCATGTTCAGCCCTTTAACCCGCAGGCCGAGCTGGATGAACTTTCCCGGCTCCTTGAGGCAGTGCGCGCTGGCAACCCTAATGAAAAAGACATTAAAGCCTTAGATCAATCCATGTCTTTTACTGTGCGTCCAACACGCAAGGGGGTTTGCTGGTATGCGGGCAATACGCCAACGCTGGACTTTCGTTTGTTTCGCACGCACCTTTCGCTTGGGCGTTATGAAGACGACGGCCGTCGCAGCACGCTGCAAATCACGCGTGCACCTGCTTTGATCCAGTCGCTTATTTCATGGCTGGAAGAATGGCGCAATCCTTTTGTACACCCCAATAACTATGTTGCTTATGATCAATTTGCAAACAAGCTGAAACGATTTCAGGAAAAAGTGAAGCAGAAGATTCAAAAAAAAGGGCTCGTCGAAAAAATACGCGAAGTTAAAAATATTGCTGGCATATCCCAGACGCATGTGATCCGCAACATGGCTTTAGAGGTTGAACTCATTCAAAAGCTCAACACCTCATTAAGCGGATTGCAGCTCAACCAGTCCAAGGAAATCATTGACCGCTTGTATGAATTTAAGAAGGTGCTTCCTCAAGACACGCCCATCGATCTTAAAGAAAAACTCGATACTATGGTAGCCAAAATGGGAGTGTCAAAAGACATGATTGATATCGCCAATCAACTGACCAAAGATGCCCAGGCACAGCAAAACAAGACGGCTGGTGAATTGCAAAAAGGTTCACCCAAAAGCAATCAGGGGTTTTGGGAGGATCTTTCGTTTCTCGACGGCCTGAACAATCCGTGGACCTTTGTCAATTTGCTTGCCATGTATCCGCCTGATCATGGACAGTTAAAACAAATTTTTCAGATCCTGCGCTCGTCTAAAGGGGATAAAGAATGGATTCGCTACCTTTGCGTGCTGATCCACCCCGAAACGGCTTACGCAAATGCGGCACGCATGCAACTTTTGGATATTTTTGCGGATGTGCATCAAAGTTACAAACGCAACCCGCTGCAAGTTAACCTGTCTGATTATTACGACCGTCTGCCCACGGCAGAACTGATCCAGGAAGTTCAGGAATATTGCATACCGGCGGTTGATCAAAATAATCCGCTGCTCAAGGTCTTTACTGAACCGGGCCCTGATCAGAGCTTGTTACAGGCCCGGGCCAGAGACATGTTAAAAGCAGCCTTGCAAAACATGGGCGTCGATTCTGTCAAGGCATTGCCCCAGGATCAGATTCCAAAACTGATCGAGTCTGTCAGCGCATTGATTCAACAAGAGCTGGTCGAAAAACTTAAAACCATCATTCAGCCTCCGGCCCAGGAATCCAAATCATGACCACACTTTCCCCCGCCATCACAGAGCTGATTCAACTTAAAGAGGCGGCCATTACTTTTAAGCTTGAAAACCGTGATTTTCAAAAGTTGTTGGGGATGGACTTTTATTTAAAAATGCTGGGCATGGGCAAAGAAATTTTAGATGCCTTGCCGCTTGTAAAAAAAATCTGGTTTGGAGTTTTATATTTTCAAGATCCAGATGCACCCGGCTTAAACCAGGAGCGCCTTGATCAGGCGGTGGCAGCCGTTCAAAAGTGGTCCTCGGATGAGTTTTTGAAAGTACAGTTTCTTTTGCCTTTTGAGGTACAGGCCCGCGTGCTGCGGAATTGGAAACAAGAAAACCGCAAAATCAGGCCGACTTTTGTCGATGTCCTGGCGCAAGCGTTTCGAGAATCGGCAGCCCCGCAAGCGATTTTTAGCAAGCCTGATATTTCACACAAAGGTGAACAGTTGAAACGCGATTCTAAAGCGCAGATTGAAGGCTGGCAAACGGAACTTAAGACTTATATGGATGCCGTGGCAAAAGACCCTAAAAATGCAAAAAATATACCCAAGCCATCGTTCTTTGGCGAAGTTGAAAAAATGCGCTCTGAATTTAAACAGCGTCCGCGCCGCGAAAGAAAACCCTTTGTGCGTTCGGACAAGATTTTGACTGAAGCCGAGCTTGCAAACCAGCGCAGCAAGCGCGAAGAAGCGATTGTGCAACGCCATCAGGGTAACCAGGGCACTTTGATTGATGCCTCGCAGGTGGATCAAATGGCCCACAAGTTGCGTCACGATCAGGATCAACTGATTGATAATATTAACGAATCTCTCTCGCAGGTCCAACATCAGTGGCAACAGGATTCTGTGGCACAGGCTTTGCAGCAACAATTCCAGACTTGGCAGAAAACACCTGTCCAGCAAAACACAGACCCAGCTTCTAATGCCACGACCCCAAAAGCGCCTATTCCCGAGTCAACACGTACAGCCTCAAAAGACCCCGCCCCGCAAAAATCCTCTGCTTACAATTCCGACAACGTCATCCGCAAAGCCAAACAAGCCCAGACTTCGCAGACCAAAGCCAAGGTAGATGACAAAGACATTGGGAGGAGTTCTGGTAGTACGATCAATATCGATAACTAGAAGCCATCTCATTTATTTCGGCTCCTTGGCACGGGTGCACGGACCCTATGAAAAAACCCTACGGCCTATGCTGCCGATCCGATCGGTGGCGAAAATGCCGGAAGGCTTTATTGGGTTAGGAATGGGTTTGGGGACAGGTGAGTAAGGCACACAAGATGTCCAAATGGCTCACGTTGGTTCAATTTTCTGCAAAGCATAAAACGGCCAATGATCGATGTTCTCCATGGATGAAAAAGGTAGACTCGAAATTTTGAGACCGCGAGGCGCGTGAATAGATTTTTCTTGCAAAAATAGCCGCATACTTTTTAAGCTGCCACCGTGACCGCTTTTGATTTCGATCGGCAAAACCTCCGAACAACGTTCGGTTACCAAATCGACTTCTGCTTTTGCGGAGGGCTGTTCGCGCTGCCAATAAAATAGCGAAGGGTTTTGATTGACGGCCGTATAACTCAGCAGCTCCTGGGCAACAAACTGCTCGGCCAAGGCGCCGCGATTGGCGAGTAATTTCTGGCGCTGAGTATATAATTCGGCCAGATTCAGACCCAACACGCGCTGGCAAAGGCCGATGTCTATAAAAAAAACCTTAAACTTTTTGTGATTGATTTGTGCATCCAGCGGCAAGCCGTTGGATGAGCTATGGTGTGCTTTGTAGGCCAAGCCCGCACGTTCCAATAAATTGAGCGCTGCAGACAGGTCGCGTGATCGGATGCTTTCATCAATTTGGCTGTATTTGAACTTTTGTCCAAGCAAGCGTGGAATGCCTTGAAACAATATTCGTAGGTACTCAATATTGGTCTTGCTGGCGTATTTGTGAAAATCCTCGCGATAGGTTGCGGCGAGAATTTGCTGTTTGCTCTGGCATTGCTGTAGATCTTGTGTTTCGGTATAAGTTTTAAGTACGTCAGGCAAGCCACCCAGAAGCGAATACGTGGCTACCTCTTCTAAAAGCAATTCGTGTACGGGCTGGGGCAGGGGTCGCGTGATATCGGCACTGGAGATTGCATTGACCAAATCCTGCCTGTCCTGGGCCAGTAAATATTCCTGAAAATTCATGGGAAATAAATGCATAAATTCAATGCGGCCCACAGGAAAGCTAAGGTCGCTAAATGTGAATTCGAGCAGAGATCCGGCCGCAGCCACATGGAGCTTGGGAAGTTTTTCTTTGAAGTAACGCAGGGAGAGTAGAGCCTCTTTGCACTGCTGTATCTCATCGATAAACAGCAAGGTCGTACCGACTTCGATTTTTTTGCCCGAAAGCAATTCGATTGCTCGAACGAGTTGTTCTGGTTTGCCGAAGTAACTTTTAAATAGCGGAATATATTCGGGATCGGCCTCGAGATTTATTTCTACAAAGTGAGCGTAGTCTTTGCCATGTTCACGGAGCAACCAGGTTTTACCGACCTGCCTGGCACCTCGAATCAGCAGGGGATAGCGTTCGGTTGATGTGGTCCATTGCTTCAATTGCGTCAGAGCTAGGCGTCTCATGGTCATACTATAGCCATAAAATGGCTAAAAAACAACCATAAAATATCCATATATTGGATATTTTCAAGTCAATGGCTTTGAGGCTATCCCACCGCATTAAATGCCTGACCAACGCCATAAGTAAGTTCAATCTCCGTAAGGCGTCCTTGCCCGCAATACAATGACCCTAATTTCGCGCTCATGAATTTCGTACACAATGCGATCTTGATATGACAGGCGGTAGCTGTAGCATTCGGACAAATCGCCTGACAAGCGCTTGCCAAGATGGCTTCTAAGATTGCTTTTTTAACCTGCCTATCGATATACTTAATATCAGTTTCTAGTCTTTTTATGGGGGCAATCATGACTACAATTATTATCCAAAAAGTGAACTTCAATGTGGCTGCGGTAGAGCTTTTCAGCGCTTACATAAATGCTAAAATGCACACGGATTCAACGGGATCACCCGTAAAAATAAGTATGCGTCCGGACAGCGATTTTTCTGCGCACAATGGCTATATTACGGGCAAGACGCTTTTGGTTGAGCGCGGCAAACGCATTGTGCAGTCATGGCGCTGCAGCGACTGGAAAAAAACCGATCCGGATTCGTATCTGGTATTAACCTTTGAAGACACAAAAGGGGGTGCCAACCTGCACATGGTTCACCTGGGGGTTCCCAAAGACAAATACACTTCCATCAAGGCTGGTTGGAAAGAGCATTATTGGGATAAGTGGAAGGAATATTTTAAAAATCGGGGCTATGCCAGTCTTAAAAATGCAAAAATAAATCCTAAACTTAAACTTAAGCCCGTGAGTATGTCCGCCTAGTCCGCAACCCCCAGGCTTTTATACGCCCAAATAAGCACTTTTGACTTTGGGCTCCAAAAGGAGCTGTAGGCCAGTGCCCTGCAACTCAATTTTTCCGTTCTCAAGCACATAGGCCCAATCAGCGATCTCCAGCGCCTTAAATGCGTTTTGTTCTACCAGCAAAATCGTCAGCCCGCGCGCTTTGATACCCAGGATAATCTCAAATATTTTTTCTACCAGCATGGGCGCCAGACCCAGGCTGGGTTCATCGAGACACAGAAGTTTAGGCCGCGCCATGAGGGCCCGCGCCATGGCCAGCATCTGCTGCTCGCCACCGCTAAGATTTCCGGCCAGTCCGCGCAGACGTTGCTTTAAGATTGGAAACAATTTGAACATTTCTTCCTTATCCTGCCTGATGCCAGGGGGGTCATGGCGAGTATAAGCCCCCAAGTCGAGGTTTTCCTCCACCGTAAGGTGCGCAAAAATACGGCGGCCTTCGGGCACTTGTACCAGACCGGCGCGCACAATGGCATCCGGGGCCAAGCCATGAATCGCCTGGCCGTTAAATTCAACCTGCCCGTTCCAGGCCCGTAGTAAACCCGAAAGCGCCATTAAAAAACTGCTCTTGCCTGCGCCGTTCGAGCCAATCAATGAGACGATTTTTCCGGCAGACACCTGGAGATCGATGCCGTGCAGCACTTCGATCTTGTCATAGCCTGTCCGCAGGCCGGTTACGCTAAGCATGACTTTGTTTTCCCAGATAAGCCTCAATTACGGCGGGGTCGCGTTGCACGGCGGCAGGGGTGCCCTGGGCAATTTTTTTTCCGTAATCAAGCACAATCACCTTATCTGAAATCGGCATCACAAAACGCATGTCATGGTCAATTAAAAGCAGTGTGACCCCCCGCTCGCGGAGAGTCAGCAGAAGTGCGCGCAAGACTTCTTTTTCTTTTGGATTCATGCCTGCGGCCGGTTCATCCAATAAAAGTAATTTGGGTTCCGAAGCCAGTGCGCGTGCAATCTCCAGCTTCCGCTGGCTGCCATAAGGCAAATTTTGCGCCAGCTCAAAGCAACGGTCTTGCAAGCCTAAAAAAGACAAAATTTCCATGGCATGGGTTTCTACCTTTTGCTCCTCAAGCCGTGCCCAGGCTGGCCGAAAGAGCGCTTCTTTAAGTCCGGCCCGCAAACGCGTATGCGCACCCAGCCGCACATTTTCAAGCACGGTCAGGTTTTTAAACAAGCGGATATTTTGAAAAGTACGTGCCACGCCCTGCGCAATGATCTGATGCGGATTGAGGTGGTTGAGGGACATCCGTGACTCTCCAAAACAAATCTGGCCTGTGTCGGCGGGATGCAGGCCGGTGATGCAGTTAAACAGCGATGTCTTTCCAGCGCCATTGGGACCGATCAAACTGACGATGCATCCAGGCTTGATGCTAAAACTGACATCTTCCAGAGCCGTGACGCCACCAAAATGCTTGCTCACGCCTTCAAGCACCAGCACAGGATCAGGGGATGCTGTGCTCATCGATTGATGTTCCGCATTCTGCGTTCCACATTTCGCATTTCCGGCAAGATGCCCTGCGGACGAAAGAGCATCATCAAAATCATCGCCAGGCCAAACAACAGCATGCGGTATACGTCAAAACCGCGTAATAGTTCGGGCAGCAGGCTTAAAGCAAAGGCTCCCAGCAAAGCACCCCACAGGTTTCCCAGTCCGCCCAGCACCACCATTGCCAACACCATCACCGAGACAATAAAGTCAAAACTATCGGGCGACACGGTGCCTTGCTTGGCGGCAAAGATAGCACCCGCCAGCCCGGCAATAAAACCTCCCACCGCAAAGGCAGAGCATTTAGCCCACATGGGATTGATGCCCATGCTCACCGCCGCCAGTTCATCTTCGCGCAGCGCCAGCCAGGCCCTTCCGAGGCGCGAATCAGAAAGTCGCCGCAAAAAAAACACCAGTATCGCAAGCAGCGCCAAAATCAAAAAATAATACGGCGCTGATTTAACGCCAAAGTTAAATGTCCAGTCGCCCCAGCCCAGTGTCGGGTGGGCAATGCCCAGCAAACCATTGGGGCCACCGGTCCAGGAATCAAAATTATTAAGGGCAATACGCACGATTTCACCCGCGCCCAATGTCACGATGGCCAGATAATCTCCCGAAAGCCGCAACGCAGGCAGGGTCAACAACATTGCAAAAAGTGCAGCGGACACTCCCGCACACGCCAGACCCGGCCAAAAAGGGAAACCTGCATGCAAATTCAGCAATGCGTAGGTATAGGCGCCCACGGCATACAAGGCCGCATAACCCAAATTAAGAATGCCGGCATAACCGACAATAACGTTTAACCCCAGCGCCAGAATCATAAACAAGCCTGCCGTCACCAGCACATCAATGTGATAGGCATTGCGATCCATGATCGGAAAGACCAGGACGACAGCAATAAGAATGAGCCTCTCCCAGCGAGACCTCATACTTTTTTAACCACCCGCGTTCCCAATATTCCCTGGGGTCTAAACAGCAGCACGGCAATTAAAACTAAAAACGCAAACACGTTCTTCCATTCCGAAGAAAGATAACCGGCGCCCAGACCTTCGGCCACTCCCAGCAGCAAACCACCCAGCATGGCCCCGGGAATATTGCCTATGCCTCCCAGAACGGCTGCGGTAAAGGCCTTGAGTCCGGCCAGGTAGCCATCGTGAAAGTTGACGGTGTGATAATACAAACCAAACAAGACGCCTCCCGCGCCGGCCATGGCAGAACCCATCACAAAGGCCAGGTTAACGGTACGGTCAACCGGTATGCCCATCAGGCTGGCAGCCTGGGTATCGTCCGCCATGGCGCGCATGGCCTTGCCTGTACGCGTCTTTTTAATAAAAAGATGCAAGCCCAGCATTAATGTGACTGACACAATCAGAATGATGATTTGATAGTGGGTCATGCTGACTAAACCGAACGAGTATTGCCTGGCAGCCAGGATTTCGGGATAACGCTTATCCACCGGTCCACAGAGCAGCATCACCACGTTTTGCAATACAAAAGAAACGCCGATGGCCGTGATCAGGGGTGCCAGACGGGGTGCCTGGCGTAAGGGACGATAGGCGAAGCGTTCGGTCAGAGATCCCAGTGCGGCAGCTCCCAGCATGGCAAAGAGCAGCACGCCCGCCAGCGCGATTCCACCCGTCAGCGCTGTGCCGCTCACCAGGATCCAAGCCGCCGCAGCGGCCAGTCCAATGTAAGCACCCGCCATAAAAATTTCTCCGTGGGCAAAATTAATCAGTTGCAGTACGCCATAGACGATCGTGTAGCCTAAGGCAATCAAGGCATAAATCATGCCAATGGTTAAACCGTTAAGTAATTGCTGGATGAAAACATCCCAGGAACCCATGAATATTCAATATTATGCCATGAGTCATGGACGGGCAGGAGCTTTAAAAAATAACATGGGTCTGATAATCTAGATAAACGAAACCCAATGTACCGATTATCTCAATATCGACGTATCCTTAAGATTCCGGTCAGCGACCACAATGCTTTTTTCTTGTGGGGGCCGCGCAAGGTAGGTAAAACCACGCTCTTAAGACAAAATTTTCCAAAAGCGAAATGGTATGACTTGTTGGATTCAACTTTGCAGACACAGCTTCAAATTGATCCACATCGCCTTACTGAAGAAGTCGTGGCGCAGGCATTTCCGCTGGTGGTACTTGATGAAGTGCAAAAAGTGCCCAGGTTATTGGATGAAGTACATTGGTGTTTAGAGAACACCCAAACATGCTTTATTCTGTGCGGATCCAGTGCCCGCAAGTTGAAACGGGGTGCTGCCAACCTGCTGGGCGGACGGGCATGGCGTTACCAAATGTTTCCGCTGACAACCACGGAAATAGAACAGCCTGACTTGCATCGAATTTTAAATCATGGTCTCTATCCACAGCATTATCATGCCACGCAGCCCGATAAGTTTCTACAAGGCTATGTGTTGGATTATTTAAGGGAAGAAATTCATGATGAAGCCCGTATGCGCGGGGTGGATACTTTTAACCTGTTTCTGGAAACTTTGGCCAGTACCCATGGGCAGCTGATCAATTATGCCAATATTGGACGCCAATGTGGCGTCAGTCCAGGGACTGTCCGGGGTTACTTTCAGATTCTCGAAGACACCTTGCTGGGTTTTACATTGCCCCCCTGGACTGGATCTACCAAACACAGGCTGATTGAAACGGCCAAATTTTATCTTTGCGATCCGGGACTGGTACGTTGGTTAAAAGGTATTTCTAAAATTCAATCCAAAACAGAAGAA
>JAHFDA010000112.1 GCA_023249225.1 bacterium | reverse complement strand
AAGGCAAGGCCCAGGCTTTTGTCAGTGCGGGCAATACGGGCGCGGTCATGGCCGCTGCCCTGTTTATTTTAGGGCGCATAGAAGGTGTCGAGCGTCCGGCCATCACGGGGGTCTTGCCAACCCGCAGTGGCCGGGTGATCGTGCTGGATATGGGTGCAAACGTAGATTGTAAACCCCGCCAGATGCTGCAGTTTGCCCAAATGGGATCGCTTTTTGCCAAAGTGTTTTTTCAAGTGCCGCACCCGCGCGTGGCCTTGCTTAACATTGGCGAGGAACCCGAAAAAGGCAACGAATTAACCATCAACACACATCAATTGCTCGTGGCGCAATCCGATGTCCATTTTGTGGGAAACATCGAAGGCACCCAAATTTTTTCAGGTCAGGCCGATGTCATTGTCTGCGATGGTTTTAACGGCAATGTGGTGCTTAAATTGTCTGAAGGTGTGGTGGAAACCATCCTGTATTTCTTACGCAGCGGCATTTTAAAATCCTGGCGCGCCAAACTAGGTGCCTTGTTGCTAAAACCGGTCTTGGCCGAATTGCGCAAAAAAATAGATTACGACGAATTTGGCGGGGCAATGCTTTTGGGCGTCAATGGGGCGGTGGTTATTTCGCATGGCCGGGCCAAAGAACGCGCCATACAAAGCGCTTTGTCGCTGGCATCCGAAATGATCCAGGGTGAGATGGTTGAGCGCATCCATCAGGCGGTGCGGCAGAACCAGGCCACCACTGCCGAGACCTGATGTCCGGGCAGAGGGCGCAGGGCGCTGGAATCATAGGCGTAGGCGCAGCGGTGCCGCCGCGTGCTGTAAGCAATCATGATTTGGTAAAGCAGGGCCTGGACACCAGCGACGAATGGATCCGCACGCGCACGGGCATTTCAGAACGCCACATTGCCGATGCTGAAATATGTAGTTCCGACCTGGCCGCTGCCGCCGGGCGTGCGGCCCTTGCAAACGCAGGCTTGAGTCCCCAGGACATTGACCTGATCATTGTCAGCACCTCGACTCCCGATCACCCGCTGTTTCCCAGCACCGCCAGCGCAGTGCAGCATAAACTGGGCTGCCGTAAAGTGGGTGCGTTTGATCTTTCGGCGGCTTGCAGTGGCTTTGTATATGGCATCACGGTCGGCGATCAGTTTATCCGCAGCGGCCAATGTCGCTACGTTCTGGTGATTGGCGTAGACATTCTGTCACGCTGGGTCGACTGGAAGGATCGTGGCATCTGTGTTTTATTTGGCGACGGCGCCGGGGCCGCCGTGTTGGGACCCTGTGCGGACGGCCATGGTTGCTTGTACACCCAGCTGGGGGCCGATGGCAGCGGCGGAGCCATGTTATGCACTCCCGCCGGAGGTACCAAAGAACCCTCCACTGCCGAAACCCTTGCGTCGGGCCGCCAATTTATCCGCATGGATGGCAAGGCGGTTTTTAAGTTTGCATCGCAGGTCATCATCGAGACTGCCCAAACCGCTTTGGCCAAGTGTGGCCTGGAGGTGTCTGACCTGCGCCTGTTTATTCCGCACCAGGCCAATGAGCGTATCACCCAACATGCCATCGCGCGTCTGGGGCTTAAGCCCGAGCAGGTGGCCAGCAACATCAGCCGCTACGGCAACACGTCAGCGGCATCCATTCCGCTGGCGCTCGACGAATATAAGACACAGCTTAAAGACGGTGATGTGCTGATGCTGCTTGGTTTTGGCGCGGGGCTTACCTGGGGTGTCAATGTCATTCGCTGGGGAGGGCGTTTGTGAACGCAGAAGGCAGAACGCAGAAGGCAGAACATGTCCCACGGTACGTGGTGCTTTGTCCGGGGCAGGGTTCGCAGAAACCGGGAATGGGTAAGGAATTTTATGAACAGTCGGCGCAGGCCCGTGCCATTTACGATCAAGCCAACTCAATCCTTGGTTTTTCTCTGTCAGATCTGTGTTTTAACGGTCCTGAAGAAAAGCTGATGCAGACTGAACTGACGCAGTTGGCGCTGTATGTCACCAGCGTGGCCATCTGGGAAAGTTGTAAGGATCAATGGCCCGTGCCCGCTTTTGTGGCGGGACACAGTCTGGGAGAAATCAGCGCCTTGACCGTTTCGGGCGCCCTGGCCTTTGCCGAGGGTCTGCGTATCGTGCAAAAACGCGGGCAACTCATGGCTCAAGCCCCAGCGGGCGCCATGGCGGCCATCCTTAAATATGACGACATTCAAAAAGTCGAAGGGGTCTGCCGGGATCTTGCCGGCCAGCATGTGCTGCAGATTGCCAACTATAACAGTCCCGTCCAGGTGGTGGTGACCGGCCATGCCGAGCTGCTGCGCGCCGAATCTACTGCGGCGGCATTTAAGGTGGCCGGTGCCAGGCGCTTTGTATTACTGCCCGTGGGTGGAGCCTTTCATAGTCCGTTGATGCGGTCTGCGGCTGAAGCCTTTGAATCATTTTTAAAACCCATTCCCTTTGCGCCCTTTAAGATTCCAGTGGTCTCCAACGTGACGGCGCAACCCTATGCCGACCCCCAGCAAGTCGGCACACAACTTGCGAAGCAGCTGATATCTGCGGTACGTTGGACCGATTCTTTGCATTACATGCAGTCCCAAGGGGTGAATGTTTTTGTCGAACTGGGATCAGGTGCGGTGTTGACCGGATTGGTGAAACAGACTTTGGAGTCTGTTCAGGCCAGCGCGGTTCAGACGCCGTCTGATCTGGCGGCTGTTCAAATCGGTTTGCCCCAGTCGTCTGCAGTTTAACCAGCTTTATCGAGGAGGAACTTATGCAGTTTTTAGCAAACAAGGTCTGTGTGGTGACGGGCGCAGCGCGCGGTATCGGCCGCCAGATTGCCTTAACCCTGGCCGAGCAGGGCGGATCCGTGGTGATTAATTATAACGCCAGCCGCGATGCGGCCGATGCCCTGGGAGACGAGCTTCAGCAAAAAGGAGTTCAATCCCTGGTGGTGCAGGCCAATGTATCCCAAATGGGGGACGCCAAAAAACTTATCGACGCAGCTGTGGAAAAATTTAGCAAGCTGGATGTGCTGGTAAACAACGCCGGCATTACGCGCGATGGCCTGCTGGCGATCATGAAGCCTGAAGACTGGCAGGCGGTCATCGACACCAATTTGAGCAGCGTGTTTTATACCACCAAATTTGCCTCCAAGGCCATGCTGCGCAACAAATTTGGACGCATCATCAACATCAGCAGCGTGGTGGGTTTAATGGGCAATGCGGGCCAGGCCAACTATGCGGCTTCTAAAGCGGGCATCATTGGTTTTACCAAATCGGTGGCGCGTGAATTTGCGCAAAGAAACATCACCGCCAATGTCATCTGCCCAGGGTTTATTGACACTGACATGACGCGTCAGCTCAACGAGGCGCAAGTGAATGCCGCGCAAGCGCAGATTCCAATGAAACGGTTTGGTTCGCCGCTTGACGTTTCAAACCTGGTGGCTTATCTTGCTTCCGATCTTGCAGGCTATGTTACCGGACAAACCATTGCCGTAGATGGCGGCATGTCCATGGCATAAAACATCGTTGTCAGAATGCGTCTCGATCTGGCAGACTACATAGGAAAGGGGTGACCAATGGAGAGACCAGCAGTACTCGAAAAGGTAAAATCAGTGGTGGTAGAACAACTCGGCGTCAGCGAAGAGGAAGTCTCCGAAGATGTGTCGTATATCGATGATCTCGGCGCAGATTCGCTCGATACCGTAGAACTCGTCATGGCGCTAGAAGAAGAATTTGATACTGAAATCGCCGATGAAGACGCAGAAAAATTAACCACGATCGGAAAGACCGTGGATTACATCTTGGCGCATGTAAAATAAAATTTTGCATCGCTCCGCGCAGTGGGCCCTTCCAGTATGGGCACACAGCGCGGAGCGATTTTTTTTAGACGCATATTTTTCATGATGGAGCGGATATGGAACGAAGAGTAGTCATTACAGGCCTGGGCGCTATTACGCCCATTGGCAATACAGTGGCCGACTTTTGGCAGGGCTTAATATCGGGTCGTTGCGGGGTAGGCCCCGTGACCCGTTTTGACAGCACCGGTTTTGCCACCACCATTGCCGCCGAGGTTAAAAACTTTGACCCCAGCAGCTTTCTTGATAAAAAAGATATCCGACGCATGGCTTTGTTTATCAAGTATGCCTTGGGCGCCAGTTTGCAGGCGGTCGCGGATGCCGGTGTAAAGATTGACCAGGATCCGTACCATACCGGGGTCATCATTGGCTCGGGTATCGGCGGCATCGAAATTCTAGAAGAAGCCTGCAATACCTTGCAGAGCAAGGGTCCCAGTCGTGTGGGTCCGTTTACCGTTCCCATGATGATTGCCAACATGGCCGCCGGAC
>JAHFDA010000084.1 GCA_023249225.1 bacterium | reverse complement strand
AATGGTTAGTTCCTATCGAAAAAGGATATCCCGCCTTGGAACGTGAATACTTCAGGTTCGAACCAATAAAAAACAAGGTAAGTACCGCAAAAAATGCGATGCTTGAGTCTATCAAACAGAACTGGCTCCCCGGGCTGGACTCGAACCAGCAACCTATCGGTTAACAGCCGAGTGCTCTACCATTGAGCTACCAGGGATCGAAAATTATTATATCAGCCCCGGCAACAGTCTTAAACAAGGTCGGGGGCTGTCTTTAGAAATGATTTCAACTTTAGCGGGTATACAAAAAACGCTATAATCTTAACTTCGATCCCCCTTCGTCTAATGGTAGGACACCTGACTCTGGATCAGGCAGTCGTGGTTCGAATCCATGAGGGGGAGCCATTGCAAGATAGCTACTTTCCCCGCTTTGCCAGGACAAGGTGAAACCAACGCAGAATAGTTCGTTTGGTGGCATTGTTCATGATTTAATTCTTTTTAATTCGGGTTATTGAGCACCTGTTCGCCATCTTCCAATGCCAGTTCGACAATATCATCAAAACTTTTAACAAATTTTACTTCGATCGAAGGATGTTCGCGGATTTCCTGTGGAAGTTCGTCATATTCTTTGCGGTTGGTTTCGGGTATCAGGATCAGTTTGCGGGCTGGGGCACTGGGATCGGTCAATTCCATGTCGATGGCGGCCAGAAACTTTTTATCAAGTCCGCCAATCTCAAGCGCTTTACGTCCGGTAAGTTGCAACGCTCCGGTCATGAACACATGGCCTTTAACTTTGAGTCCGGTCAGTGCTGACAAGAGGCTTAAGGCAATGGCATTCCCAGCCGAAGGACCGTCTTTGGGTGTGGCACCATCAGGCGCATTTAAATGGATATCTACCCTTCTAAAAGGATTCTGCCCTGCTTCGAGGCACTTACCCGCTTCAACGCCCGACATAAAATGGGCATTAAAACGTTTGTTTAGAATCGGATGTTTTTGAAACATTTGCAGCACGACCGATCGCGCCACCTCGCAGCTTTCACGGATTACTTTTTGTAAATTTCCGGTGCAAACAAAGCGACCTGCGCCAAGGGTGGCCTGGGTTTCAAACGGAAGCACCGTGCCCAGACGGCTGGTCCAGGCCAGGCCGTTAACCCGCCCCACCGCTGCCAGCCCATCACTGCTCTGTGATTTGCGTGGCTCACCCAACACGTCCTGGACATACTGCTGCGTAATTACAAAGGGCTCTGTACCACTGTGTTTATACAAATCGCGTACGGCCACCCTGCGTAAAACCCTGTCGATCTGGCGCTGAAAATCGCGCAGGCCCATTTCCATGGTGTAACTGCGTACAATCCAGCGAATGAGGTCATCATTGTCTTCGGTGCCAAACTGAATTTGCTTGGGATCAATACGATAACGTTCCATGGTTTTAGACAAGGTAAACTGGCGGGCAATTTTAACCTTGTCTCCCATGCCGTAGCCGGGCAGCACGTATAACTGCATGCGGTCGCGCAAGGCCGGGTGAATTTCGTTAAGTTCATTGGCCGAAGCAATAAAGATCACTTGTGACATATCATATTTAAAGTCAAGGTAATGGTCGTGAAAACCTGTATTTTGCTCGGGATCCAAAAGTTCCAAAAGTGCTGCGCTGGGATCGCCGTGCATGCTGTTGCGTCCGATCTTGTCGACTTCATCGAGCAGCATCACAGGATTATCCACGCCTACTTCGGCCATGGCTTTCATAATGCGGCCGGCCATAGCGCCAATGTAGGTACTGCGGTGGCCACGAATTTCGGCCTCGTCGTGCACCCCACCCAGTTTGACCGATGCCAATTTGCGCCCCAGAGCCTTGGCCACGGCCTGTGCCAAAAAGGTCTTGCCCACACCCGGGGGACCGACCAGTAAAAGTTGCGGAGCCTTGCCATCTTTGGAGCGGCTGGCCACGCTTTCAGCAATATCTTCTATGGCCTTACGGTTTTGCGGATTGATAAAGTAATGCTCCGCAATCTGATCCATAAGCGCCTCGTAAATTTCGTGCGCTTTGCCCTGTGGTTCGGAAGTTATTTTTCCCCACGGCAAGCTTAAAACAAATTCAACCCACGCCAGATCCTTTTGATTTTCGGTATTGGGCATAGGCGACTGATCAATGGCATCGAGTTTTTGAAGCACCTGGCTGCGTACCAGCTTGGACAACTTAAGGCGGCTGGCTTTCTTGCGCAAGTCTACGTCCATGACGACCGAGCTTTGAAGCTCCTGCATAAACAGGCGCAGGTCTTCGGACGACACTGTGCAGCCGGCGTCAGTGTTGATGCGCTGCCGTTCTTGCAGAGCCCTTACTTCCGCTTCCAGCGAGGTTACGTCATCGGCATTGGCCTGGCTTTGTTTTTTGAGGCGGGCCAGTTTTTTTTCGGCGCTGGCGATCAAAGTGCCGTAGTCCTGATCAAAACGATGGCGGGCAAATGCGGCCAGTTCCTCAAGCAGCACCAGACTGTTTTTAGGTTCACCATACTGGGTATACCCAGGGCGCTGGGGATGCCGCACAATTTCACGGCATACCGCAATCGGAATACGCAGGCCATATTTTTCCTCGAGTGACTCGCGGTTTTGCGCCAGGATCTTAAGCGTGGCGCTGTCACTGGGTTCTGCCACCTCAACAATGTGGCAGGCATCACGAAATTTTTGTGGCAGCTGCGCCAGTTGCGCGCGGGTAACCGAGCAAATCAAACGAAACTCGCGCGCCTCCAGGCATTGGCCTAAAAACATCAGGCCAGCCATCTGCTCGGGGTTGTGTAGCACTGCGCCCACATCACGCAAATAAAGCAACTCGTGCGAGTTGTATTTTTGATACATGATATAACCGCTAAAGGCATTGCGATTCATCAACAGGCTAAAGGCATCGGCCACCAGCAAGCGATGATCGTTTAACAGGCGTGAGCGGGAGCGTTGCTGCTGGTGGTCTTCGACCAGTTTCTGGACAATCAGAGTTTCCTTGCCCACACCGGGCTTGTCGCTTACCAGAATGATGCCAGTCTTGGCCCCAAACTGTTCAGTCAAGCGGTCGAGCGCCTCGCGCCGACCTGGCCCGGAGGCATACCACAGACCCGGCCGATGCAGAGATTCCAAACTGTCGAGCACACTCATTAACTCTGGGGTCTTGTTGATGCTTCCAAAAATCCCCATCACCTGACTAAAGCGTTGCATGGCTTGAGCTTCGGGGAGCTGCGTCAAAAATGCCTCGCGTAACAAGTCCTGAAGCGGCAGATCCATGCTCATTTCGAGTTCGCCCGGTTCTCCCTCTGCGCCAAGATCCCATGTAGAAGGATCGTCTGTGATTTTTAGGGGATCGTCATCTTCTTCATCGGGCCTGATTTTTCCTGGGCCAGTCAGGCTACGTGTGGCCCGCCTTAGCATCGCAAGTTCTATGTGGCGCTGCACAAGTTTTTGCAACATGCGTGCAATCTGGTCATTTTTCAGGCGTACAATGAGCGTAGACACAAGCTGCGCATGCTTTTGTGCAAACTCTTCTAGCAGAGCACTGCTGTCACTGGGACTGTAAACAAAGTCTTGTTCCACCCGCGTCTGATAGCGCTGCCAGGATTCAGCCACCAGGCTGGCGGCATTTTCGTGGGCCGGATCGTAAGGTTCCACCAACACCAAAAATTTAAGATACAAGAGCTGAAAATCTTTGCGCCAACGCAATAACTCGGTTACATTTTTTGGGAGGATGGTCAGCGGCGGCTGAACGAAAAAACTTTTGATGCGATTACGCAGCACCGGGCTGTGGATCTCTTTACGGAAGGCAGCATAAAGCTCTGTGCGCACAGCCGCAGGAAGGCCCTCAAGCGTGCTGATTACTTCGGCCATTTTTTTAAGGCCATAAGGATTTATCCCGGTGGCAGTCACCTGATCAAGCAGCCGCTGCAAACTTTCTATCTTAGCCACCCCTTCGCGTGAGCCCCACAACGCCAACACGGCCAAAACCTGTACTTGCGTGGTCACCGGAAGCTCCAGGTAAAGGTCGCGAAAATGTTCCACCACGCCGCTGTCGGAAGCGAAAAAGACTTGCAATTCTTTTTTGAACACTGGGTGGTAATGCGGAACCGCCTGATACAGCGTGTGAATTTTTTCTGCCCGCTCGGTGTCAGATTTTTTAATAAACTCATCAATCATGTAATTGACAAAGCCGCAGGTTTTAAAAAGTTCTACTTCGGCATGGATAGCGGCTTGTTGCTGCGCTTCTAATGCAGACGGTTCACTGACGCGATGGTGTAGAACTGTACGGCTGCACATGAATATCCAATTATCGGATCACGTCTCTGGTAACATAAACCATTTTTTTAGAAAATCTAAATTATTTTGAGTATCCGACCCATAAAAAATGTTTAATGCCGATTAAATCATGGGAAACGATTACTTCAGCAGCGCAGCCGTCGCCGAGACCGCCCAAGTGTTAAACGGCGCAACAGTGGGATGCTGTGCGTTGACTTGGATGTCGCTGCCAATCACAGCTTGAGTTAATCGAGCAGATTTATAACCAAGCTAAGGCCTACGGGCCTTGGTTTGTATATTCAATTCATTTAAAGTATCAATAGTGCAGGCTAAATCATGATGCGATCAAAAAAGCAAAAAATCATTGTTCTCATGATGGTATTGTTGGCGTTGCTGCTTTTGGCCACTCTAAAGATTCGCAACAAGCCGTCGAAGTGGGGTACCTTGTCTGAACCGCTGCAAAAGGGCAGCATCATCGAAAGTGTCTACGGCATTGGCACGGTGACAGCCGAACACCGTTACCAGCTTAAATTAGGCGCGGTCAGCACCATTCAAAGACTGTATGTCAATGAGGGCAGCCGCGTTAAAAAAGGCGACAAACTCATCGATCTAGAGGATATGGGCTCGTTTAAGGCTCCGTTTGAGGGGACGGTCACTTTTCTGCCAGTCAAAGAAGGTGAAACGGTCTTTGCCCAATCCTTAATTTTGGACTTGGTCGACTTGCAAGACCGTTACCTGGTGGTTTCGTTAGAACAGCGCGGTGCTTTGCGGGTGCGGCAGGGGCAAAAAGCCAGGATCAATTTCGACAGCCTGCGTGACGAATCCTACGATGGCCGGGTCGAATCTGTGTATGCGCATGACAATAATTTTTATGTGCGTATCGGGGTTGCGGGTCTGCCATCCCAGTTTTTGCCGGGCATGACCGGAGATGTGGCCATTGGTGTGGCCGAACGCAGTGGTGTACTGCTTGCGCCAGTGGCGGCCATCGAATCTGGAAAAGTTTACCTGAAGGATACTGACGCAAAGCCCAAGATGCTCCTGGTAAAGACGGGTATCGTGGATGGTGCCATGGCAGAAATTGTGGCCGGTGAATTACGTGAAGGCGATGTGCTTTATATTCGCCAAAAGCTTACGCCGTGATTTTTTTAGCGCTGCGTTACCTGGTGGCGCGCCGCAGACAAACCTTGCTGACGTTGCTGGGTATTTTTTTTGGCACGGTGGCCTTTATTTCGATTTCCGGAATCATGCTGGGCTTTAGGGAATACATTGTAGGCCAGTTGGTCAGCAATAGCGCGCATGTGCACATTAGGGCACGGGAGGAATTTCTTTTAGACCATACGCTTGATCAGGCTTTTTTTGGCCAGCAATTTATGCACGTGTTTTGGGATCCAGCGCCCTCGGGTCGTAAAGACAGCGCCATGGTGGCGAATCCGCAAAGCTGGTATCGCAGGCTGGCAGCCGATTTCCGGGTGGCGGCCTATACACCGCAGCTGACCGCCAGCGTCATTTTTTCCAATGGCAAGGCCACAGCCCCGGCCGTACTGATTGGCTGCGACCCCTTGCAGCAGCGCCAGGTCACCACCATTGGTGATTATGTCATTGAAGGCAGCTTTGCCAATTTGGCGGCCGGAGGCAACCGCTTGGCTGTGGGCGACGACCTTAAAAAAAAGTTGGGTGTGCGCTTGTTTCAAAATGTTTTGGTGTCTTTGGCCAACGGACAGCCTGCCCCTTTTAAAGTGGTGGCCATTTTTAAGACTGGCGTCCAAGTGGCCGATAGCCAGGCTTATGGCGCGCTGGGCGATGTGCAAAGGGTCAATCGCACGCCCAATCAGGTCAACGAAATTGCCGTCAAGCTGCATGACTATACCCAGGCTTTGGGTCTGGCCAAGGCCTGGTCGGCGCTGGGTTCAGAAACGGTCGAAAGCTGGGATCAGATCAATGCCAACATCTTTAATATTTTTAAGATTCAGGATGCCATCCGCTTTCTGTCGGTGGGCGCAGTGATGGTGGTGGCAGGTTTTGGTATTTACAACGTGTTGACCATGACCGTGATGCAAAAACGCAAAGATGTGGCCATTTTGCGCTCAATGGGTTACAGCGCAAAAGATATTGTGCTGCTGTTCTTTGTCCAAGGATTGATTCTGGGTCTTTCGGGAGCCACGTTGGGACTGCTTTTTGGCTACGCACTGGGACTTTACCTGGAAACCATTCCTTTTTCGGGTGGGCCATTGGGTTCAGGTACCGGACACATGCTGATTTCGCGCAACGCGGACATTTATATCCAAGCCGCCTTTTTGGCCATTGCGTCGGCCTCCATCGCCAGTATTTTGCCGGCCCTATCGGCCGGAAGACTGACACCCATCGAAATTATTCGCGCGGGGGCCGAGTAAAGCCATGGGTATTGTGGTCACGGGTGTGGGCAAGGAAATCGGCGATCCACCCACGCGGATTCTGTCTGACATTGCTTTTAGAATCGACGATGGCGAGTTTGTGGCGCTGACGGGTCGCTCGGGTTCCGGAAAAAGCACCCTGCTTTATATTTTAAGCAGCCTCGACAGAGCTTCGTCTGGCCTCGTGCATATTGATGGCTTCGATGTGAACCATACCAAAGCAGAAACCCTGTCGCATTTTCGCAACCAGCACATGGGTTTTGTGTTTCAGTTTCATTATCTGATTGCCGAACTGACCGCGTTTGAAAATGTGCTTTTTCCAGCCCGCAAGACTGGGGCCGAACGGACACAAAGCGCTTATGCCGAGGCGCTATTAGGGCGTTTTGGGCTGGGGGATAAAATGCAGCGCTTGCCACGGCAACTGTCGGGCGGGGAGCAGCAACGGGTGGCGATTGCGCGTGCCCTGGTTATGAAACCCAAGTATCTTTTTGCCGACGAACCGACCGGTTCGCTCGATTCCGTCAGCGGCGAACAAGTCATGGACATTATTCGCGACTGCAACACACAGCTGGGCACCACCGTCATCATGGTGACGCATGATCCGGATTTTGCGCGCCAGGCCAGACGTCAAATACATTTGGCCGATGGAAAAATTGTCAGCGCAGCTTAAGGCGGGGTTGGCTTGTCAGGCTTATAATTAAAATAGAAAATGGATTTATTCATGAGGGATCGATTTTTTTTGCGTTTATTGCTTTGGATGGGGTTGTGTTTTGCGTTTCAAACGCAGGCGGTATGTGCGCAGGAAATCTTGCTGCCCGCTACAGAGGTGGCCCGGCCTGAAACACGTTCTGGAAACGGGGCGCAACGCGAGACCGACTGGGGCGATCTGGAGGCGATCTTTCAATCTAAAATCATGGCTTTTAAAGGTGACGTGGGCGTTGTGGTTAAGGATATGCAAACGGGCCGTGTCCTTGCCTACCAGGCGGATCGGCTTTTTCCGGCGGCCAGCGTGATTAAGGTGGGTATCATGGCAGCTTGCCTGCAGGCAGTACAAGACGGGCGACTGCAGCTTGAAGATCGTCTGCAGATGCAAGGTTCTGATCGCGTGGGCGGATCAGGAGTTTTATGGCTTAAGCCATTGGGCGAGTCTTATAGTCTGATCGAGTTGATGGATCTGATGATCACCCGCAGTGATAATACCGCCGCAAACATGCTGGTCAACGCCCTGGGCATGGACTACTGCAACCAGTATTTTCAAAACATTGGTTTGCAGCATACCCGTCTTGAACGCAAAATGATGGATTTTTCGGCCCGTCGGCGGGGCATTGAAAACTTTGTATCTGCCTCGGACATGGCTCTGATTTTTGAAAAACTTTACCGCTACGAATTATTGGCGCCGGAGATGACCCAGCTATGCCTGGATATCCTGCGCCAGCAACGTATCCGCGACCGCATTCCTGCCAAACTTCCACAAGTGACCGATGTGGCCCACAAGACCGGTCTCGAAAATTCTATCTGTCACGACGTGGGCATCGTCTACACCCCCAAGGGGGACTATCTGATTTGTGTGCTGGTGCAAACACGCACTTCGTTTCGCCGGGCCAAAAACCTGATTGCCGATTTGGCGCTGGAAGTTTACAAATACATGCAGCAACAGCACTGGTCGGACAGCGCCTAAAAAGTCCCAGCTTTAAAGATTCTAAGTTTTGGCCAGGTCAACTTTGGCGGGCAGCACCACCATGGTCTGTCCAGAAAACAAGATGCGGTTTTGAATGGCAAAGGCGGTTTCGTTGTGCAATATTTTTTGGTACCAGTGTTCTTCTTCGAACATAATTTTTCCGGCAAAAAAAGTGGTGCGCGGAAATTCCTGTACGACTTGACGGCTTAATTTTTCGGATTCTTCTACCACGTCGGTACCAATGGCCATGTGGTAAGTGGCGGGCATACCAATAAAGTTGGCGAGGTCAACGTATTTTTGTAAGGTTTTTTCTACGCTATGGGTCAGATCTTCTACAGCGCCCTCGCCTTTAAAAGCTCCGGAGTCGAGCACCCCGACCGATAAAAACACCAGATTTTTAAAATAACCCGGAAAAGTCTGAAAGACATTGAGCGCGGTCTGTATCCCCAGGCCATGGTAGGCGGCCACAAATACGGCTGCCGTAGGTTGCGAGTGGTCCAGGGGGTTGACCGGCTTGCTGGGTTTAACATCAACCTCGGCGTGTTGGGGCTTAATTTGCGAAAGCGCTGCACCTACCTTGCGGTAGTGGGTACGGATCCACAAGCACAGCAGTACTATCGATCCAGTGACGGTCAACGTGACCCAACCGCCGTGGCTGAATTTTTCGTAAGTGGTTATTAAAAGGATGGTGCTGCACAGTAAAAAGCCCAGGCTGAATAAACTGACTTTCGAAATCCAATAACGTCGGCGGAATGGGCGCCGCAGCCATAGCATGGCCATTCCCAACATTGAAAGCGAAAAGGTTAAAAACACATTGATGCTGTACATCACCACCAGGTGGCGGACACTGCCCTGCGTGTACAGCAGCGCGGCCATGGCGGCAATGCCCATCAGCAAGATGCCATTTTGAGTGGTCAGTCGATCCGAAAGGGCCGACAAGCGATGGGGCACCCACCCATCAATGGCCATATTGGCCAGCACCCGTGGACCGCCCAGAAAACCTGCTTGAGCGGCCGCCACCAGCAAAGCGCCTTCTGAAAGCAGGGTGAGCACCACAAACAAGCCGCCTAAGGGCAGACCATGGGTGATATTTTCGGCCAGTACGGCGTTTAAGGTCTTGCCGTCGACGTGGGTCACATTCCAGAGCATGTAACAAAGCAACAATCCCGAAGCTGTAAAAGCCAGCGACACAGCCATGTAGAGCATGGTGCGTTTGGCTGTTTGAACGCGGGGCTCACGCATCATAGGTATGCCATTTGAGACTGCCTCAATGCCCGTGTAGGTACCTCCACCCAGCGAATACGAATGTATCAACGCCAGCAAGAGACCTACCGTGCCTACGGTACTCAAACCGTGATCGAGACCCGTGCCAACGGCAGCAGCCGTGGTTGACCATTGCTGTGGGTGTCCCAACAAACCTACTGCGATTAATACCACATGCGTGATCACAAACAAAAAGAATACTGGCGCCAGCGTCAGGATCGACTCGCGCACACCACGGATGTTAAGGACGGTTAAGCTGACGATCAAGAACACTTCAAAGGCCAATTTGGCGGCATGCCATTCAGGCGGAAGCAAACTGAAGATGGCATCTCCAGCGGCGGCAATTGAAATCGTAATGGTGAGCACATAATCCACCAGCAAGGCTGCGCCCGACACCAGACCGGCCTTTTCTCCCAGTAGTTTGGTAGCTACCACATAGCCGCCCCCGCCGCGTGGAAATTCCTCGATAATGCGGGCATAGGCCAAAGATATGATAAAAACGGTGGCAGCCATGGCGATGGCGATAAAGAAGGCCAGGTAAGCATGTTGGCCCAGGCTTAGAAAGGCCTCTTCGGGGCCGTAGCTCGATGACGAAAGTCCATCGGCACCCAGGCCGATCCACGCCAGAACGGGGATCAGCGATAGTTGGTGAGCCAGTTTAGGATCGGTCAGGTTGCGGGGCGAGCCAACCAACAAACGCCATAGTTTCTGACCGAAGCTTAAAGATTCTGTAGGCGCACTGGATGGTTCTTTTGCTGCAGGGTCAGCCATGTTTGCTAAGTCGGGTGCAAATATAAACCTTTTTAGAATAAAATCAAGGGTACTTGAGGCGCATTCTTTTTCTTTGGCTGGCGGGCGCATTTTTTTTTCTCATGACAGCGGGATCGGGTTTTGCTGAACAAGACCTTTCTACGCCCAAAAGAGCCTGGGGTCAACGTCTGCCGGGTATCCGTCAACGTTTGCAAAGTTCGGCTAACGTTTTGGCGTTGACGTTTGATGCCTGCGGAGGCGGGTATGATCGCCAGTTAATGGATATGCTGCTTCACAATCACGTTGCGGCAACTTTATTTATCAGTGGCCGTTGGATAGACCGACATCCCAGGGAATTTGCGTGGTTGGCGCAGCAGCCACTTTTCAGTATCGGAAATCATGGATTAGAGCATAAGCCTTGTTCAGTGACAGGGCGTGGCGCTTACGGTATTAGAGGTACTGGAAGCGTGGACGAACTTCAAAAAGAAGTCCAGGGCAACGCCAAAAAAATTGAACAACTTTCCGGATGTAAACCCACGCTCTTTCGCGCTGGGACGGCTTATTATGACGCACAGGCTGTGGATTTCATCCAGAAAATGGGCTATACGCCCGTGGGGTTTAACGTCAACGGTGATGGCGGCGCATCTTACAGTGCCAAACAAATCAAAAAGCAGTTGCTCACGGCAAAACCCGGATCCATCATCCTTTTACACATGAACCGTCCGCAAGGCTTTACCGCCGAAGGCTTGCTGCTGGCGCTGCCCGAACTCAAGCAGCGGGGCATGACTTTTGTCACGCTTGATGTGAAAGGGCTTCATTAACATGGAAGTTTACGCTGCCCCAAGTGACAATAAGCCCGTGGCTGATCAAAAAGTGCTGTTTCAGGTGGGGGGCATGCACTCCGCGCACTGTGCGGGCGTGGTGCAACAGACCCTTAAAAAATTATCGGGTATTGCCGAAACCCGTTTGGATCCGCACAGCGGCTTGGCCGAAATTCATTACCAAGCCAGTGCCATCCATCCAAAGCAAATGGCTGACGCCATCCGAAACGCGGGTTACAACCCCGAACTTTTGGAATCGATCCAATCGGCGCGTGATCTGGTGCTAGAAGAATTTGCTTACTGGAAGGGACGCACCCTGGTGGCGTGGATTTTTTCGCTGCCCCTGCTGTTACTTGGCATGGGTCAGAATTTCAAGCTGCCGCTGCCCTTTTGGGTTGAGCGTTACGATTTGCTGATACAACTTGTGCTTTTGATTCCAGTACTCTGGATGGCCCAGCGGTTTTATATCCATGGATTGAAGGCGTTGTTTATCAACCGCATTCCCAATATGGACAGCTTGGTGGCGGTGGGTACCGGCGCGGCGGTTCTTTACAGCCTGATCAGCACAGGTTTGGAGCTTTTGGGTCTAACGCGTACAGGTTTTGAGCACGTGTACTACGAAACCGCTGCCGTGATTTTAGCCTTTATCATGCTGGGAAAACTGCTGGAAGCCGTGGCCAAGGGGCGTGCTTCGGAGGCCATTAAAAAACTATTGAGAATGCAAGCCAAAACCGCCGTGGTGCTGCGCAAAGGTGAGTGGCAAGA
>JAHFDA010000031.1:17242-34012 GCA_023249225.1 bacterium | reverse complement strand
CACCACATAGGCATGGTTGCGGTAATGCTGAATAAAGGATCCGATGCGCTTGCCCTCGTTATAAACGGGCACCACGATTTCTAGCCGATTTCCTTTGCGGTGATCAACAAGCAGTGTTAGATCCATGGTGCCGTTTGAAAATTCAAGATGCGATGACAAATCATAAATTTAAACTTTGACCATGATACCGTATGAGCAGGGCGGTCTCAAAACTTGAAATGGCAGTGGCTGGATGGGGAGATTAATTAGGTTACAATGTGAAGCATCCATGGGGTTCAAAGAGGCGTCTTCCAGTCCGTACGTGGGACACAAAACCGGTTATGAATCTTAACTCTATTGAATCGTCCCGATTAAAGTCGGAGGACGAGGACAACGCGCCTCTTCACAGCATGATTAGCCTTGTTGTCCCGGTTTATAATGCGAAATCATATTTAGCTTCGTGCTTGGATAGCATTGTTCATCAAACTTACCAAAATTTTGAGCTGATCTTGGTTGATGACGGTTCCACTGACGGAAGTGGCGACCAGTGTGATGGGTACGCCGCCAAAGACGAACGGATACACGTGATTCATACGCCTAATTGTGGACCGGGCGCAGCCAGGAATACTGGCATCGAAGCTTCGAAAGGTGATTTTATCTTATTTGTGGATGCCGACGATTTACTGGAACGTGATGCTTTGAACGCACTTCTCGAGGGTTATCGAGGGTCGGGCGCCGATATCGTCGTAAGTGATTTTATTAAAATGCATGACAATGAGACACAAGAATCAGGGCACCAGCGCGTATTTTCGGAGAGCATGCTTCTAACAAGTTCTGATATCGTTACATATGTCAGATCCTATTTGAGTAAGCCAAATAGATTTTCCTTGTTTATATATTGTTGGGGGAGACTGTTTAAAGCATCAATCATCAGAGATAATCATATTTTGTTCGATCCTGAATTAAAAACGTTTGAAGATATTGCCTTTAACATTAGTTGCTTAAGATTTATAGACAAGGTTTATTTCCACAATGTTCCGTTGTATAAGTACCGGCAACCCCCAAATTATTTACTATCTGCGGCTCTGAATATAAGGAATAACCCTCAAAAGCTATTTGGACATAGACAGGGATTTCAATACATAGAACGTTTTCTAATAGATGTTGGCATGGATATTGAGGTGATCCGTCAGGAAGTGGGACATGCGGATACAAGTCTCACCATTGTTCAAATGGTGCGTATGTGCTGGCAGATTAATGGCAGCAATTATCGAACCATATACAGGTTTTTGGATGACCTGATAAATAATGAAGAATTTAGGATACGGGTCTCTTATTATCGTCCTACAGGGGGAGATAGTAAACTAATTCCTAGCTTAATAAAGGCGAGACTGGTACTGCTTGTTATGCTAATATGTACCCTGAAAGCGGTCAAAAGATATTCTCATGGGAGGTAAATTTATGGTGGCTACTGCATTGAGTTTGCGGTCTGAAAGCATTGACAAAATTACTAAAGGCGATTTACCCGTGATTATTTTTGGTGCCAGTGTAGTGGGCGAGCTATTATTTCATATCTTTACTGAACAGGGTGTAAAGGTAGATTATTTTTGCGAGAATCAGCATCATAAGATCCAGTCCTTATTCTGTGGCTTGGAAGTTGTGCATACTTCCAAATTAAAGGAAAGATTTTCGGATGCTCACTTTATTGTATCGGCTGCAGATATTAACGATATTGTGGTACAGCTCAATGACTTGGGCTTTACGAACACTCATATAGGTGGATTGTTTCTTGAAGGTATTGATATCTTAAAATACCCGAATAGGGTCACTAGGGATATGGTCAAATTTGCGGCGAGCGCATGTACCAGTTGTCATGACGGTTACATGAGTCCTGACAAAATTTCGGTGCGTAGTATTGACATCATGATTACAGAGAAGTGCTCCATGAAATGTGTGGATTGCGCAAATTTGATGCAGTATTTTGAAAACCCTGTAAATTACGAAGTTGAAGATATGATTGCAGCTATTGATAACCTGTGCATGTATATCGATGAAGTTCATGAGTTTAGGCTCATCGGTGGGGAGCCTTTTATGAACAAAAATTTTCATTTGGTGCTGGATCGCTTGATTAGAGAACCAAAAGTAAAAAGGGTGGCTATTTATACCAACGGAACGATATTGCCTAAAGAGCATCAAATTGAGTCGTTGCGAAATCCTAAGGTGATATTGATGGTTACAGATTATGACGAACTATCGAGAAATTTAAGTCGTTTAGAGGATTTATCACGTGAACAAGGTATTGCCTTTCATTCTAAAAAGGCGCAAGGTTGGACGGATTGCTCTAAGATTCATAAACATAATCGGACAATTGAAGAGCAGAAAGAAGTCTTTAAGACGTGTTGTGCAAAAAGTTTGAATACCCTGTCTGCGGGGGAACTTCACATATGTCCATTTTCTGCCAACGTGGCACGACTCAAGGCCGTTCCAGATTTTAAAGATGACTATATCAACGTTATTGATGAGCCTAAAGTAGTGGGTGACTATGACGCAATGAAACGTAAAATGAAGGAATTTTTGCTTGAAAAAGAGTATCTTGAGGTATGTGACTATTGTTCTGGGAGACGCATGGATGACCCGCAGATTAAACCAGCCATTCAGACCAAGAAACGTATCGAGTACACCGTAGTAGCCTAATTAACGGTACCACACCTTAATTCTTGCTTACTTCGAAAAACGCAGCGGTTATCGTTTTTGATATTGGAGGTACATTTTTTAGGTACAACGTATTTTGTGTTGATCGCCGGTGGTTGGAAGATTCTGTAAAGAATAAAGTTGTATCTCCCAGTATTAAGGTACATCCCGATTACGCCGGAAAAAAACTTGCATTTGTACTCGTAGAAAAAATAGTAGCTGTGGTCGAAGCAGTAAAAAAAAGACACCCTGGTATTTGTATACTTGGGGTTGGAATATCGTTTCCCGGGCCGGTAGATCCGCTCGGCAGGGTGCTATCTGCCCCTCCTCTATGGGGGAACAAGGTTAAGAATTATCCGCTGAAAAAAAAGTTAGAAGACAGACTGCCATACAACGTATACGTTCTGAACGATGTTAGTGCCGGATGTTGGTTTTATCATGGCCGAATAAAAATTTCGCGATTTTGTTTGATCACGGTTAGCACTGGTATAGGTAGCAAGGTGTACGATACTGGCCACAGGGATCTCATTTTGAATTCAGCCCAGGGCATGGGCGGCGAAATTGGCCATGCTTTTGTGGCTCCCACGGAATATAAAATGCAATGTGATTGCGGGTCGATAGGGCATCTTTCGGCTATTTCTTCGGGGCGTGGGACGGAAAACTTTGCCAGAAAACATTCAAGAATTCATCCAGAGCAATATGGGAAATCTAAGTTGACGCTTTATTCAGAAGGTAATCCCAGCATGATCTGCAATGAGCACCTTATTAAGGCAATTAAAAACAAGGATGCGTTTGCGCTGGAGATTCTAGAGAAAACGTCTTGGTACCTGGCAAATGTCATGCAACAAATCCATCTGATGATCGGTGTCGATCGATTTATCATTGTGGGTGGATTCGCTTGGGCACTAGGCGGAATTTACCGAGGGGTTCTGGTAAAGCATCTGAAACGTATTGGCGTATGGGGTCTTGAACCGAAAAAACTTGCTAGATTTATTCAAATCGGTGCAAACGATGACATGATGAACCTGCGAGGCATGGGGGAGTACGTCTTTTGGCAATCCGGGAGAATCAAGCAAAGGAGTGAGGCGGGAGAATGAAAATAGGGCTAATTGGATTGGGACGGATGGGGTTTAATCTGGCACTAAACGCGATTGATCATCGCCAGGAAATTGTTGCCTTTGATATCTCGCATAAAGAAATTCAAAAAATCACTGCTGCTGGCGTTATTCCTGCTTTTTCGTTAAAAGAACTTGTTGACCAACTTCCCTCGAAAAAGATCGTCTGGATCATGATACCAGCTGGATCTTCTGTAGATGAGGTGCTTGATCAACTTGTACAGTATTTAGGTTCTGGTTCCATCATTATTGATGGGGGCAATTCATTCTATAAGGATTCTCAAAAACGTCAAAAAGCATTGTTAGAGAGGGGTATCACATTTATGGATGTTGGGACATCTGGTGGTATCGAAGGAGCTCGGCGGGGTGCATGCATGATGATCGGGGGCGATTTTAATATCTTTCAGGTTATTGAGCCCTTTGTTAAGGCGGTATGTGTCGAAAATGGTTACGGGTATATGGGCGAGTCAGGCGCAGGACATTTCGTAAAAATGGTTCATAACGGAATTGAATATGGCATGATGCAGGCCATTGGTGAGGGCTTTGATATTTTGGCACAGGCTCCGTTTCAACTCGATTTAAAGCGGGTAAACAGGGTTTTTCGGCATGGTTCGGTTATACGCAGTTGGCTTATTGATTTACTTGAAAAGGAATTGGAACAGGATCTTACTTTGGGGAAATATACCGGTCAGGTTTCGGCCTCTGGTGAAGGCCAGTGGGCTTTAGAGGAGGCCGGTCGCATGAATATTCGTGTTCCGGTGCTTGAAGCTTCCGTTCACGCCAGAACTTACTCCCATACGCATCCTACATTTGGATCTAAGGTGCTTTCCGCATTACGGAACGGCTTTGGTGGACATAAAGAGCTTGTTAAAAGCTAGTTAAAACATATTTGTGTGTGACGTTCATGACAAGTTTAGCGGGGCATCGGAATTCGTCAATTTTGTTGTCACAAAATTTTTCAAAAGCTTTTTTTTTATGAATCCCATCAAAAATTAGTATGGCAGTATTTGCCTTGAGCAACTGACGTTTAGACAAACTAATCCGTTCAGAAGGGTCTTTAGGCGCGTTGTTTACATGAATATATGTATCGTCGTTATTATTAATGCTGTCGTGATTTGGGAAAAGTGAGCAAATATGGCCGTCTTCTCCGGCACTTAGCAGAACAACATCAAATGCTTTTCCCAGCCGATCAAGGGTTTGCTGATAGGCCGCGATTTGACAAGGTAAATCATTCCGATCTTCATAGACAAAGGGGTGCGCGTTTTCCTTGGGAAATCTGTGGTATTGAACCAAGGGATCCACTAAATGCTTCTTGATGATCTGATAGTTGCATAGGAGATGGTCTAACGCAACGACTCGCTCATCGGCCATAAATATGTGGATGTTCTGCCATGATATTTTTTTAAGGATGAATCGGTCTAAGATTGTGCCAATACTTTGTCCACCAGAGACTGCCAATAATACATGTTGTTTGTATTTCTGAACCTGAACAACAGACCTCGTCAACAAATCAGCCGCAGTGTCTGGTAGCGTATCCCCAAGGTTTATCAACGTCATTTCAATGGGCTTTCAACTAAAAAAGGGGTGTTTAAATATTCAAGGTAATTGAAGGTTGGCATGCCAACAGTAAGAATCTGTGTTTCGTAACCGCCCATGAAGTCCAGTATAAGGGATTGTTGTTATACTTGATCATAAAATGGAACTCAATCTTATCTGTGACCGGAGAAGTGGGGAGCGCGTTGAACTGCTTATCATTACTTATAACGAAGAAAAAAGAATTGCGTCATTCATTAATTACTATAAGGGGTCTGCGGATATAGTTATTTTTGATGACTCAAGTACCGACCAAACCTGCGCTATTGCGCAGTCGCTTGGTGCCAGTGTTTACCAACGTACAGGATCTGAGAGAGGCGAGAATCACATTGTGTACTATCTTGATCACTTGAGCAAGGTAAAGTATGGGATTTGCATGTATGTAGACGAACTGATTCCTATCAGCGATCTATTAGCGGCAGATAGATTTTTGAAGCTAAGAAAAGGTGTTGTTTATGGAAAACGCATTGATTATATGTTTGGTCATAAAACCCGAGCGTTTATCTCATGTGCACCCAGAGGTTTTTGTTTGGGTTCGGTAAAGTATGATTCGTCTACTGCTCACTCTTCTTACATCATTACCCAGGAATTCCGTTTAAAACCTGTTTTAACTATTGAAATGCAACATTTACAGGTGTGGTATTTTCCGGACACGATGGAGCGTGGGGGACGATATACCTTATACGATCTCAGAACCCTGCTTAAGGGAAAGCATCAATTATTTAAGTTTCTCAAGATGTTTGTCTACCCGATTGCCAAGTTTATTGTAAAGGGATTCTGGAAAGAACCATTAAAAATTAGCAGTTACTATTTATCCTTGTTATGTCTAAACCTATTTATGGCAATACCTTGTTATCTGGAACTCAAGTGGTTTCTTGGAAAGGAAGAACAAATTGAATTATACAATAAAATGTTTGAAAGTCGCACGTCATTTCTTTCCCGATTATGATAAGCAAGTCGCTGGAGGCTAATCCTGCGTTTCCCGCACAGATCGAGACTTGCATTGGTTTTACAATATATTGCTAAGGAGTTGAAATAAGATGAAAGAACATATTTTGGTAATTCTTGCTAATCGCCCAGAGGTTACATATAATAATGGCCAAAATTTAAAAAGGATTTTCCATGACAGAACTCTTTAAAAAACCGTTGTTTATTTTTGAAATGGCAAATAACCACATGGGTGATGTCAACCATGGCATCAAGATCATTCAAGAAATAAATAAAGTTAGCGATGCCTACCGTGGAGAATTTAATTTTGCCTTTAAATTTCAATACCGTGATTTGGATACCTTTATCCATCCTGATTATAAAAACCGCACGGACATTAAATATATCAAGCGTTTTTCGGAAACGCGCTTAAAAGAAGAAGAATTTATCGTCTTACGCAATGAAGCTAAAAGAGGCGGAAACTTTGTCATTTGTACAGCCTTTGATGAGGCTTCTGTTGATAGAATCGAACGGCACGGATTTGATGCGATTAAAATTGGAAGCTGTTCCTTTACCGACTGGCCATTGTTAGAGCGCATTGGCAAAGTAGGCATGCCGGTGATTGCCTCAACTGCCGGGGTCACGCTTCAAGAAATTGATAACGTGGTGACTTTTTTTGCTAACCGGAATAAATTTTTTGCATTGATGCATTGTGTGGCCGAATACCCGACGTCCATGCATAGAATGGAATTGAATCAGATTGACCTTCTGCAAAAAAGATACCCCAGCATTCAGATTGGTTTTTCCACCCATGAGGATCCCTCTAATAGTCAAATCATCAAAATGGCCATTGCCAAAGGTGCGCGTGCCTTTGAAAAGCATGTGGGCGTGGCAACCGATCAATATAGTTTAAATAATTATTCAGCCTCGCCTGAACAGGTTAAAGAATGGTTGCAATCCGCAAAAGATGCCATTGCCATTATGGGAGCTTCTGCGGAACACCGCGTGAATATCACTGCTGAAGAAAAAGAAACTCTGCGGGCCTTAGGTCGGGCTGTGTTTTGCAGGGGAGCCCTTAAAAAAGGGGAAAAGTTGACCACTCAAAATGTATTTTTTGCAATTCCCAGCCAAAAGAACCAGATTTTAGCCAACGATTTTTCAAAATACACAGAATTTTATTTAGAAAAAGACATGCAAGCTGGGCAGGCAGTCTTTTTTAGTGATGTAGCTATTTTAAATCATCGTGAAAAAATTTATCAGACGGTACAAGACGTTAAAAAGTTAATTATTGAAAGCAACATCACTGTTCCGCAAAAAGTGGAACTCGAAATTTCGCACCACTATGGTATAGACCACATTGATCAATATGGGGCTACCTTAATCAATTATGTAAACCGCGAGTACTGTAAAAAGTTGATCATCATGTTGCCGGGACAATCCCACCCCGAACAGTATCATAAGCTTAAAGAAGAAACCTTTCATGTGTTGAAGGGAAGCATGCTTGTTAAACTGGATGGTCAGGAAAAAGAATATACCCCGGGTGACATCATCCTAGTGCAAAAGGGCACGCGTCATGCAATGAGTACAAAAAATGGCGTGATCTTTGAGGAAATCTCAACCAACCATGACAAGAACGATTCGTTTTACGTTGATGAAAAAATTAATCAGCGTAAGGACAGAAAAACGGTATTGACCCATTGGATGAGCTAAGTGGTGCAGGCCATAACTCAATTACCCAAGTAAAGTTAGCCGAAGCCAAACAACACTGTCAGTTTTTTGCCATGGATTTCGACGGAACGCTCTCGGACGGGCAGCAGCATAAGACCGAAGATGCCTTGGCTTTAATCCAGGAAATCTTGGCCAGGGGCAAGACACCTGGTTTGATTACGGCACGGGCGGCAACGGCCCTCAAGATTTTTGTGCCCCCGCTTGAGGAATATTACCGCCATCATCAAGACGCGGTTTCAACTTATATTGCGGGCGGAAATGGAACGGTGCTGTTCTGCCTTAATGCCAGGGGGCTAGAGCAAATTTACAATTACGGATTGTCTTTGGACGAAGTGAAAATGATGGTTGCCAAGTGGCAAGCCTATGCCGAAGTCAATCTTCAGCCAAAGGATTTAAGCGAAAAGGGCCTTGCCACATTTAAACAATTTTATAGCGAAAATTGGGAGCAATTCATTCCCATGGCGGTGTTGAATATTGGCAGACCTTTTTCTGGTCGGATTTTTACCGAAGAAGCAAAAGTTACTTTTATGTTTCCAAAAGACGTTGCCAGACAAGCAGAGGTGGTCATGGACATGCAAAAGTTGATCGGCAACGATTTTAGCGTCACGGCAGGGGACAAGCACTTTTGCCATATGACCAGGCGTTTGCACGAGGATAGCAAGAGACTTGCCGTACAGGCCATTTTGCAAAGGCTGGGACTCAACGAAAACCAGGTTGCGACCTTTGGCGATATGCCCCATGGCAACGACAAGGGCTTGTTAAGCTTTCCGGTTAGCTTTACCAACTGTGAGGAACTTTCCCATACAAAAAATGATCCCCATGTGCCACCCTACCTGTTACTCGAGCCAGGCGTGGTACCCGTCGCCCGGGTGTATAAGGCGATTCGGTATATTTTGAAAAAATAATCAGCAGGGCGGGGCTTGCTGCCTTGCCAGATACAGATTTGACCCGTGATCTCCGAGCGCTGAAGGCGCGGCAACAATATAGCCCAGGGCGCTGCCCTGGGTGAACGCGGCACCCCCGAAATATTCAGCCCTGAAAGGGCGCAATAAAAACGGATGCGCCACAAATTTATTATGCCCCTACAGGGCTGAAATAATGGACTGATCGACATCCCAGGGCGATGCCCCGGCTATGAATATTTTGCCCCTTCAGGGCATAAAAGCAATAAAAGCACCTACACGATTACGCGGAAGAGCCCACCTGTTTTTTTAACAGATGGAGCGGTAGAATAATTCCCAACAAGCTATGAAGAAACCAATGAAAATCGACAAGTCGTTACAAGAAGTTTATGACTGGAAAGAATCTGCTGGTAAGGCATTTAACGGTAAGAATTTTGACCAAATCATCGACAAGATGCACAAAGATACCAAGGATCTGGTGAAACGTTTTAAAAACAAGAGGGGATCCGCAAGTATAGTAAAGGCCCGTGCGGCATGACTTCAGTCTTGGGTTACGCGTGCAAGGGATCATCACAACCAAGGAGACTTTAAATGATCAGGGTAGCGGATTTTGTCATCGATTTTTTATCTAAAAAAGGCGTCGGCCATATTTTCGTGTTGTCCGGCGGGGGTTGCATGCATTTGGTAGATGCCCTGGGCGGCAAACCCATTCAGTATGTCTGCAACTTGCATGAGCAGGCGGCGGCCATTGGCGCCGAAGCTTATGGCCAATACACCAGAAACCTGGGTGCGGCACTTGTGACTACGGGTCCGGGAAGCACCAACGCCATTACCGGAGTGGCGGGAGCGTGGCTGGATTCGACGCCCATGATCGTCATTTCCGGGCAGGTCAAGCGGGCCGATCTTAAGGGCAACAAGGGTGTGCGCCAGATGGGCCCGCAAGAAATTGACGTTGTGCCCATGATCCGATCGATTACCAAGTATGCGCACACTGTCATGGAACCCCTTGAGATTCGCTTTCATTTGGAAAAGGCTTATCACCTGGCCACCACTGGGCGTACCGGCCCGGTGTGGCTGGATATTCCCCTTGATGTGCAAGGCGCCCTGATCGACGAAAGTCAATTAAAGGGCTTTGTGCCCGAGCCCGGTGCGGATCGTCGCACGGAGCTTGAGGGATGGATTGCGGAAACCATCAAAATTCTTAACCAGTCCTCGCGTCCGGTGATCATTGCCGGTAACGGCATTCGAATGGCAGGGGCGGCGGACCTTTTTCTGAAATTGGTGGATGTGCTTCAAATTCCGGTGCTGACCACATGGAAGGGTTCTGACCTTATTTGGGAAGATCACCCCCAGTTTTTTGGACGGCCGGGATCCATTGGTCAGCGCTGCGCCAATTTTGTGCAGCAAAATGCCGATTGCCTGATCAGTATCGGCGCGCGGCTCGATGCCGGTCAGACTGCATACAACCACCCCTACTTTGCGCGGGCAGCCCAAAAAATTGTGGTGGACATTGACCCCAGCGAGCTCAAGAAACTGCAATTTCCCATGGCGGTGGCGGCAGATATCAGCGCTCATGATTTTATGACGGCTCTGCTAAAACAGATCCATCGGGTTCAATTGCCGGATCAAACGGCGTGGCAAAAATATTGCAACGGACTTAAAACCCAGTATCCCACGGTGTTGCCGGAATACTGGGCCGAAAAAAATTATGTCAATCATTATGTGCTTATGGATGTGCTGTCCGAATTGCTGCAAGAAGGCGAGCTGATGGCCAGCGGCAGTTCTGGTCCCTGCGTGGAGGTTTGCATGCAGTCGTTCCGTTTAAAAAAACGCCAGCGCCTTATTAATACCGAAGGCTTGGGATCGATGGGTTTCGGTCTGCCAGCCGCCATCGGCGCTTGCCTGGCGAGCGGCCGCCAGCGCACGGTTTGCGTGAACGGGGACGGGGGCTTTCAGCTCAATATCCAAGAACTTGAGACGGTCATGCGCCTCAATTTGCCCATTAAATTTTTTATTTTGAGTAACGGGGGTTATAACTCCATTAAAACCACCCAGGATAATTATTTTAAAGGCCGCTATGTGGCCAGCGGTCCCGACTGTGGGGTCACCTTGCCCAATATGATTAAAATTGCCCAGGCGTATGGCCTAAAGACAGCAGAAATCGCAGACCATACGGATATTAAAAATAAGGTCCAAGCCGTGCTCGATGTGCCAGGCCCTGTTCTGTGCAATGTCCGTATCGACCCTCAGGCCAAGATTCTGATCCGCGTGAAGTCCGTCATGGACAAGAACGGCGTCATGAAGTCCCTGCCCATGGAGGATCTGGCGCCTTTTCTGCCCCGCGAAGAATTTATGCGCCATATGCTCATTGAGCCCTTGCCGGAGTCTCTGGCGCTGGAAACTGTGGCGACACAAGTTTAATTTGGGTCAATGCCTCAAAAAGTTTTAATTACCGGCGGGGCGGGCTTTATCGCCCGGCATCTTACCGAAGATTTGGGTTCCGGCTTTGATATTGTCGCTTGCACCCGCAAAGAACTGGATCTGGCAGATACGACTGCGGTCGAAGAAAAAATAAAAAATGGAAAATTTGATGCCGTCATTCATGCGGCCACTTACGATGCCGCGCCCATTAACTCGCCCAAGGATCCCAACAAAGTGCTCGAAAACAACCTGCTCATGTTTTTTAATATGGCCCGGTGTTCCTCGCATTTTGGAAAAATGATTTACTTTGGATCTGGTGCAGAGTTTGGCCGCTCGTACTGGAAACCCAAAATGTCCGAAGATTACTTTGACCAGCACGTGCCCGCCGATCCATACGGGCTTTCTAAATACACCATGACCCAGTTTGCGCTTAAGAGTAACAACATTTATAACCTTAGGCTTTTTGGACTCTTCGGCAAATATGATGATTGGCGTTATCGGGTCATTCCAGCGGCTTGCGCCAAAGCGGCACTCGGCTTGCCCCTGACGGTAAGCCAGAACAAGGCCTATGACTTTTTGTACATCGACACTTTGGTGGATACGGTGCGCTGGGTTCTACAAAACAAACCCAAGTATCAGGTTTACAATGTTTGTTCGGGACGCACCTATACCTTTGCCGAACTTATTCAAAAGGTCAAAGCAATTTCCAAATCAAATTCACCCGTCGAAATCAAAAGTGAAGAGGTGGTATTGGAGTACAGCGGTGATAACCGTCGTTTGCTTGCGGAGTTTACAGGATTAAAAATCCCCTCAATTGACGAAGGTATCGCCGATTTATATGATTGGTACCTATCTAGAAAAGAGTTGCTGAATCCTGATGAATTCCACTACTAAAATTACACCTAAAAATTCTATTTTTGATATCAATAGCCCGACGATTCACGATGCGTTGGTTTTTTTGGACGGTTTGGTGCCTGACGCCAATAAAGGGTTACCTCAAGAACTCTTTTTCTTTATCACCCGCATGACACCCATGGTGAATGTGGATCTGCTGATCAAGGATGAAAACAAGCGCACCTTGCTGGCTTGGCGTCAGGATCAGTTTGCCGGCGGGGGCTGGCATCTGCCGGGCGGCATTGTCCGCTATAAGGAACGTTTTGAAGAACGGGTTTCAAAGGTGGCCGAGACCGAACTGGAAACCCAGGTTGAATTTGACGAAGTTCCATTAAGCACCCATCAGGTCATTTGCGGGCACAAGACCCGCGGGCATTTTGTTTCGATTTTATATAACTGTCGCTTGCCGTCGAGTTTTGTGCCGGCAAATAAGGGGTTGAATCCCAGCGACCCGGGCTTTATTCAATGGCACGATCGTTGTCCGGACAATTTGGTTCGGGTACACGAAATGTATCGCGATCACATCTAAGCTATGCCAGTTGATCGTTGCCGTGTTTGCGCCAGCCCATTTTTTGACAAGCCTCTGTTGGTGCAAAACAACATGCCCGCTGCCGCCCAGCATTTTCCAGATCAATCGAGTCTCAAAAAAGATAAGGGTATTGACCTGATTTTATGTCAGTGTTCGGGCTGTGGTTTGGTGCAGCTTAGTAACGATACAGTTTTCTATCACAAAGAAGTCATTCGAGCTGCCGGTTTTTCTGAAGAAATGACAACCTTTCGCATGGGGCAGTTTCAGGCCTTTGTCGACCGATTCAACCTAAAAAATAAAAAGGTCATCGAAATGGGTTGCGGTCGGGGCGACTATCTTTCGATCATGAAAAAATGTGGCGCTGTGGCCAGCGGCATTGAGTTTGAGGCTGGCGCTGTTGAATACTGTCAGAAAAATGGGCTGGATGTTAAAAAAGATTACATCGAAAGTGTTGGCCAAAAACTTTCGGGTGAACCCTACGATGCCTTTTTTATCATGAGCTTTTTGGAACATATGCCCAGTCCTAACGTGGTTTTACAGGGCATCGCCAACAACTTGTCCGAAGGCGCTGTGGGCATTGTCGAGGTGCCCAACTTCGACATGATTTTAAAAAATGATTTGTTTTCGGAATTTATTACCGATCACCTGTTTTATTTTACCCAGGCAACGTTAAGGGCGTTGCTCCAAAACAATGGTTTTGAGGTGCTGGAATGCAATGTGCTTTGGCACGACTACATCATTTCGGCGGTCGTTAAGAAAAGAAACGCACTCGACCTTGCTCGGTTTAAACAAAAGGAACTGGAGCTGAAAAAATCATTTGATCAATTTCTAAGCCAGTTTCCCGCCAATACGGTGGCTACCTGGGGGGCCGGGCATCAGGCGTTGGCGATTCTTGCAATGGCTGGTTTGAAAAGCAAAATAAAATATGTCATCGATTCGGCTCCGTTCAAGCAAGGAAAATACACGCATGCCACGCATATTCCGATTGTTTCTCCGGAACATGCGGTATTGGATCCTCCGGAGGCGGTCGTTGTCATGGCGGCCAGTTATTCCGGTGAAGTGGTAAAAATGATTCAAGAGAAATTTAAACAGGATTTAAAAGTTGTCATACTTAAGGATGTTTATCTCGAAATAATTTGACCGGTATAAGAATTTGCCAAAGGAGTGGAAACAAGATGAAAGAACATATTTTGGTGACAGGCGGTGCCGGTTATATCGGCTCGATTCTGGTGCCCACCCTGCTTGAAAAGGGTTTTCACGTTACTGTGGTTGATAACTTCGTGTTCCGGCAGTCTAGTCTGGCGCATGTGTGTCACCTTAAGACGTTTCAATTGCTGCGTGGGGATGCCCGGGACAAAAATTTAATGCTGCCACTGCTCAAGCAGGCGGATATCATTATTCCCCTTGCGGCACTTGTAGGCGCTCCGATGTGCGACCGCGATCCGATTGCGACCACCACCACCAATCTCGATGCCATTCGCATGTTGGTGGAGCTTGCCAGTCCCCAGCAGCGTTTTTTAGTGCCCATCACCAACAGCGGCTACGGCATTGGCGAAAAAGGCAAGTTCTGCACCGAAGAGACGCCCCTGCGACCCATATCGCTGTATGGCCGTACCAAAGTGGAGGCCGAAAAAATAATTCTGGATCACAAAAACGCCATTAGCTTCAGGCTGGCCACCGTGTTTGGCATGGCCCCGCGTATCCGACTTGACTTGTTGGTCAATGACTTTACCTACCGTGCTTTCAAGGATCGTTTTCTGGTGCTGTTCGAAGGACATTTTAAGCGCAACTATATCCATATTCGCGATGTGGCCAGGGCTTTTTTACATGGCATCGGGCATTTTGAGTCTCTCAAGGGGCAGGCGTATAACGTCGGACTTTCGGATGCCAATCTGTCAAAGATTGAGCTTTGCCAGGCCATTCAAAAACAGGTGCCCCATTTTGTGTTTTTAGAAGCGCCGGTCGGCAAGGATCCGGATCAGCGTGATTATATTGTGTCCAATGAAAAAATCGAAAAAACTGGATTTCGTCCAGAATATTCGCTGGACGATGGCATCCAGGAGTTGCTTAAGGGATTCACGCAGGTGCATTCTGCCTATGGAAACGTCTAATCATCACCGCATGAAGGCGGTGTTTTTAGACCGCGATGGCACGATTAACGTAGAGCGTCACTATGTCTATCGAAAGGAAGATTTTATCTTGATGCCTGGAGTCTTGGAGGCGTTAAAGATCCTGACGCACAATCGAATTCCTATTTTTATAGCGACCAACCAGGCCGGAATTGCTAGGGGATTTTTTACCGAGGCGGATTACCATGCGTTAACGCTGCATATGCTGGAGCTGTTCGCAAAAAACAGTATAATCATCCAAGAAACGGCTTTTTGTCCGCATCATCCCGACGCAAGTATTCCTGAATACCGCCAGCGGTGTGGCTGCCGAAAACCCGGAACAAAAATGCTGGAAACGCTTTTGTCTAAATGGGCGATTCATCCGCAGGAGGCAGTGTTGGTGGGCGATAAAAACAGCGATGTTGACGCAGGACGCAGTCTGGGTATGAAAACCTACCTGGTGCTGACGGGTCACGGACGTGATCATTGCGCCAGTTCCCGTGCCGACCATGTGGTCAATGACTTAAAAGCGGCCGTTGAGCATATGTGCGGGGTGCAAGCTTGATTATTTCACGCACTCCGGTGCGCCTAAGTTTTTTTGGCGGTGGCACCGATTATCCCGATTATTATTTGCGCGAAAAAGGCGCGGTGCTTGGCGTGACCATCAACCAGTACACCTACATCAGCATCAATCGGTTGAGCGCTTTTTTTGATTATAAAATCCGGGTGGGGTATTCCAAGGCCGAACTGGCACACGAAGTGGCCGACATTCAGCACCCCAGCGTCAGGGAATGCCTTAAATACAAGGGTATCGACGGCTACCTGGATATCCATATTTTTGCTGATCTTCCGGCGCGAACAGGCCTGGGATCGTCATCTTCGTTTACCGTAGGCTTGCTGCATGGTTTGTATGCATTGGAAGGCAGGATGCCTACCAAGCAACAATTGGCAGAGGATGCCCACGTGGTTGAGCAGCAACGCATTGGCGAAAATGTGGGATCGCAGGACCAGGTGCATGCGGCCTACGGGGGCATGAATCTCATCGAATTTGACGCGACAGGGTTTAAGGTTAAGCCGGTGATTATCAGCGCATCCAAGCGGCAGTTGTTACAAACTTCGCTGATGGTTTTTTACACCGGACAAACTCGCTTTGCCAGCGAGGTGCTCGAAGAACAGGTGCGCAACACCAGGGCCATGAGCAAGGATGCTTATTTAAAGCGCATGCATGCCATGGTATACGAGGCGGCAGATTTAATTTCAAATGCGCCCGAGCAGGAGTTGTTGGGCCGTTTGGGCGGATTGCTTGGGGAGTCCTGGGAGCTTAAAAAACAGCTTTCCAGCCAGGTGAGCAACGGATTTATCGACGATATCTATCAAAAAGCAGTCCGTGCGGGTGCCTTGGGCGGAAAGATTGCCGGTGCCGGTGGCGGAGGTTTTGTTTTCTTTTTTGTGCCGCTTGAAAAACAAGCGTCGGTGCGTAAGGCGCTGGCAGATCTATTAGAAGTTAATTTTAACTTCGATAGCCAAGGCAGTTCTATTATATATATGTGTTAGGGTTTCAAGAGTCAATGTCAGAAATTGATGTCATTGTTTTGGCGGGCGGTTTGGGTACGCGTTTGCGTTCGGCTGTGCCAGATTTTCCCAAGGTGTTGGCGGATGTCAATGGTCGGCCTTTTTTAGATTATATTTTAGATCAACTTAAGAAGTTTCCTCAAATTCGGCGGGTGGTGCTTGCGCTGTCTTATAAGGCCGAGCAGGTCATGGCGCACGTTCGTGGTTTGGCGGATCTACCTTTTGTCGTTGAGTTTTCCGTAGAAGAAGTTCCGTTGGGTACGGGCGGCGCCATCAAACTCGCTTTGCAACACACTGGGTCAAATCCGGTG
>JAHFDA010000031.1:0-17232 GCA_023249225.1 bacterium | reverse complement strand
CTGAACCTGAAGTTTTCTGCCATGCTTGTGCATCACCGCGCCCATGGCAGTCCGCTAACGGTAGCGTTAACACGTGTACCGGATACCCGCCGCTATGGTTCGGTAGAGGTTGATTGGGAACCATTCCGCTTGCTTGCTTTTAAAGAAAAATCCCCGCTGGCGCGGGAGGGGTATATTAATGCCGGTTGCTATCTTCTAGATCCAGCCACTTTGGATCCCTTTCCGCTGCATCAAAAATTTTCTTTTGAGCATGAAATTTTACAGAAACAGGTGGCCAGGATACTGCCGTTTGATGCAGGATCTGATTTTATCGATATTGGTATCCCGGAAGATTATCAGAAAGCCGAAGACTTTCTCTTGAACGGGAGAAACTGAAAAAATGGAACTTCAGCTTATTTGCGACCGGAGAAGTGGCAAGCGGATTGAACTTGTGGTTCCAACTTATAATGAGGAACATAGAATTGCGCCATTTATCCGATACTATCGAAATACTGCAGATGTCGTGATCTTTGATGATTCAAGTTCAGATCGGACTTGCGAAATTGCGCAGGCGCTGGGTGCCAGCGTTTATAGGCGCAGTGGACCTGAAAAAAGCGAAAATCATTTTGTACATTACCTGCATCATCTAAGCTTGTCGCAATATGGTATATACATGGCTGTGGATGAGTTAATTCCTCTGGATGATTTAAAGGCTGCGGACGAATTTTTACGTCAAAAAAAGGGTGTGTTGTACGGAAAACGTGTGGATTATATGTTTGGACATCGGACACGGGCTTTTGTTTCGGTCGCGCCCAGGGGATTTTTCGTGGGGTCAGTCACTTACGATTCGTCGCGCATTCATGCGCCTTATATCATTCATCCGGAATTTCGCGCCCAAGCGTCTTTAACCATTGAAATTCAGCATTTGCAGGTTTGGCATCTTCCAGACACATTGATTCGAGGAGGTGTGTATGTTTCCTACGATGTCAAAACACTGCTTAAAAGTAAACGTCAATTATTTGCGTTTTCCAAGATGTATATATATCCCGTCGCAAGGTTTATGGTAAGGGGTTTCTGGAAGGAACCCTTTAGGATCAGTCTTTATTATTGGTCGTTGACGCTACTGAACCTGGCAATGGGTTTGACATGTTATTTGGAATCCAAGTGGTTCCCCTCAAAGGAAGAACAAATCAACCAATACAACCGGATGTTTGAGTCCCATCTTGGTGAGCTAAATCCGTGATTTATGGAATTCAAAATGCGACAGATTCGTTTATTTATTTTATGGATGCCGATGATGTTTTAAAAATAGATGGTATCTCCAAGGTTTATCAACAGCATTTTGATGGGACCATGAATTTCAAGTATAACGGATCATTGCTATACTTGACTTAGGTTTTAAGACCGGAAAATGGGATTGACCTATGAAAATTGTAGTGACTGGTGCAGCAGGTTTTTTAGGTAGGCATCTATTGCCGGTTTTAAGAATGCAGTATCCCAATGCTAGCCTGATTGGATTATCTTCACAAGATTATAATTTGCTGGATCCTACGCAAGTCAACAAGATGTTTTCTGAACAGCCAATGGATGTGTTGATACATTTGGCAGCATACTCGGGAGGTATTGGAGCAAACGGTAAGTTTCCGGCAGACTTTTTTTACATTAATAATCAATTGATGGCGCTCGTATTTGAAGCTGCGGCTAAACACAAAATTCATAAGTTGATTTATACCATGGGCGGATGCAGTTATCCGGCTAAGGCTAGGTCTCCCATTGATGAGGGACAGATGTGGGATGGTTATCCCCAAGAAGAAAGTGCGGGCTATTCGATGGCAAAAAAAATGGGCCTTGTGGCCAGTCGTGCCTATCGTCAGCAGCATGGTTTAAACTCGGTGGTGCTCGTACCCGGAAACATGTACGGAGAATACGATAACTATCGCGAAAACGAATCACATGTGGTGCCAGCCATGATCCGTCGGTATCACGAGGCTAAACTGGCAGGTGTCTCGCAGGTTACCATGTGGGGCAGTGGTGCGCCCCAACGGGATTTTGTCTATGCCAGCGATGTGGCTGCGGCAATACCTTATTTTATTGAGCATTACAATTCCAGCGATCCAGTCAATCTCTCTTCGGGCACAATCACTTCCATCAAGACACTGGCCGAAACTGTCCGCCAACAGGTGGGCTACCAAGGTGATATCAAGTGGGATACCGGCAAGCCCGATGGGCAGATGGTTAAAATCTTTGACGTCAATCGGCTTAAGTCTCTTGGGTTAAGTTGCCCCACGTCTTTGCAAGATGGGCTGCGAAAAACCATTGCCTGGTTTCAGACGCATTATGCGGATTGGTCGGATGGATTACGGCTTTAGCTAAAAGTCCGTTAAACTATGACCAATACTGCTGTAAAACATCCGCAAAACGGCGCACACTGTGAAAGGCTTGATAATCGGTCTGCATCTTTAAAAAACAATTCTGGCTGCGATGCAAGTGTACTGCCTCGTGAATAATGTCGGGCAGTTGGGTGGAATCTGACCACTCAATGGCAAATTGTTCAAGGCCATAACGAACCAGTTCTTGCGCCATCCAAGTGTTTTTAGGTACTAACACAGCCTTTCCAGCGGTTACTGCCTCAACAAAAATGCCCGAAGACCGTTCCCGGTAGTTTTCGGCGTAATATGGCAAAAGGATTATATTTGCTTGGTTCAATAATGTCTCATACTGGGTACGAGAAAGACTGTTTGGCACAGTTTGGATTTCGATGTTTGGATTTGAACTTTTCAAATGCGCGGATTCGGCTACGATGATGCATAATTGGACACGGTTGTTGTTCGGTTGTCTAACCAGAGCTTGCATAACGGCCAAGCCTTTTTCGGGTCGGGGCAGTCCGGCCCACCAACAACAAATACTGACGGAATTTGTGAGTTGCGGGACAGAACTTGCAGTCGTATGTGGAATGGGCAACACACGCAAGCTTGAGTGTAAATAAGCGCCGTTAGACTTGGCCAATGCTTGGGTGTCCGTAAAATAACACACAGATTGGACAGGATAAAACCAACGCAGCAGTATGTGCGTCATGCGGTAAATCCATCCTTGGTGTTTGGCTTCGTGGATTGGAAAGCGAAACACGGCCATGACCCTCTGGCAGCGCTGCCGCAGGCGCAGAGCGGCTAAAACAAAGCCTAAAAATTCCATGCCAGTAAAACTGGAAGCCAGAAGTGCCGCCTCCATGTCTGGGCGGGAAGACATTACCTTGTTAAATCCTTTCACAATATCATGCTCAATCTGCAGAGCCAGCCTGACTTTAGCCCAGGGTGTGGTTGCTTTGACGGCAGGGCGTCGCAGGACGGCATGCCAGCGGTCTGGCAGTTGTTTCATGTCGTTGGGCGCAAGCACATGACCTTCCCAGCCGTTGAGTGTGGCAGCTTGTAAAATACAAGTTTCATAAATCCAGTCTGCACCCGATTCATCACGCACATAGAATTCGCAGGAAAACAAAAGACGTTTTTGGGTCATGCCGGATTGTCTACGTAAAGAAACACTTCGTCTTTTGAAAATGGAATTTGCCTTTGTGTTAAAAGCTTTTGGATCGAAACTTGATACTTAGCTTTGGGTGAGTGTGAAGTTACTCTTCCGGTGTAATTTACCCGATCCATTATGTCCTTTAAGCGCACGGTATCTTGTCCGCATATGTTATAGATTTCGTTTACGATTTTTTTAAAGGCTAAATCCATGACACATGCCGCCAATGTATCGGTAGACATATATTGAAGCTCGCTCTCGGAATCGAGCCAGAGCGGGCTGTCGTGGATAATGTCAAAAATAGCATTTTTTTTAAGTCCGGGGCCCACAAAACCGCCCATTCTAAAAATCAGCCATTTGGGGCAATCGTGTTGGACGCATTGTTCAGCTAGCCATTTGTGAAACCCGTAAACGCTTTGCCGTGTTATATCGATGGGCTGGTCTTCTCGAGTTGATTCCGGGTTCGAGCAATCCGGGTAAACGTCGCAGGAAGATAAGTAAACGTAAATCGCAGGCTTAAAATCCGAGATACTTTTTTTAACCGATACCACACTAGCTTCAAAATCAAAAATTTGATCTTTGGCAGCGCGAGGTTTGCTGGAGTTGCCATTGGCATTGATCAAAATTTCGCAATTTGTGGAGGTAAACAATTGATAATTCTCACGGGTAATACACACGTATTTTTTTTGATTGGCTTGACACCAACGCACAAAAGCCGAACCAATAAATCCTTTTCCACCTAAAATATAAATCATCAGTTCAATTATATCGCTTTGTGCTACGATTTATTTTCGATAAGGCACATCCCATGCCAATGGATTGACCCCCACAGGTTGGACAACTCGTGCCGAATCAAGTTAATTACTATAAAATTGCACCTGTCATTAAGACGGCGTAACATCAGATTCAAAAAATATATAACCTATGAACCATCATCAAGGATCTTTTGCCATCAAAGAATTTATTCCCTACGCCAAATACGACCCGCGCAAAATTTGGAATAGCTTAAGTTTGCGATTTGCCCTTGGAATAGATGGTCTTTTAGGCAAACCCCGTTGTTACATGCATCTGGCTTGCCCAGACATTACCCAACAAACCGTCAGTTTTCGATGGCAGAGAAAGATCTTTAGCGTTTCTTGCGACTCGGACTCGCCTGTAATCGATGAAATACGCGAGATTATAGAACTGGATATATACAACTTAAAAAAAATTCAAAGCAAAGACCCCAGCCAACTGGTTGTCATTGATGCGGGCGCAAATATTGGCTTGTTTTCCCTGGTCATTTCGGCCATGGGCGTGAAAACCATAGCTGCCATAGAGCCCTTTCATAAAAACCAGGATTATATCCAGAAAAATTTGGAAAACAACCAGCTTCCGGTTCCCCATATATTCCGCGGAGCCCTAGTCTCGGCTCATTCCAAAATCTATCTTAAATTGGCGCCAGACTCGGTTGGACATGCGGTCACACATCAGCAAATCCCTGGCGTTAAAATCCTCGAAATTCAGGGATATACGTTACAAGATGTTTATCACATGCTTGAAAAACAACATATCGATTTGCTTAAAATGGACATTGAGGGCAGCGAATATGATGTTTTGCTTAACTCCCCTGACGAATGGTTTTCCCCCATTCAAAATATTGCCATGGAATTTCATGAAAAAACAGATTATCCAAGACACTCCATTCTCATTAACCGGCTGAACGCGCTTGGCTATACGGTGACAACTTTACCCGACCCGCACCACCGCCGGGGCTTGGGAATGATTTATGCTTCCCGATGATCGTTGCAGTACGATCCCATTCAGAAAGAATATGATTCTAGATTAAGCATTGTGGTTTTACGTGATTTTGGTCTTGAAGTTATTTAAATGACAAAATACAGGTTTCATAGACCCAGTCTGCGCCCGATTCATCGCGCGCGTAGAATTCGCAAGAAAATAAAAGACGTTTTTGGGTCATGCCGGTGCTTCAATTATCGACTTGGGCGAAATGGTTTTGGACATTTTTGCAATATGATTGCAGAATAGCCTCATGTGGATTGATCGTTCCCAAAGTGCGGATGTTAAACGCTTGGCCCAGTCTTTTCCGGCAGTATTAATCTCTTGATTGACAGCTCCCACGAATAATCGTAATGTTGCAACCCTGGTTTGTTATTAGCAAAGACCGGGAGGTACATATGAGCTTGGGTACAAATGATACGGTACTACTAAATCCTAATTTAACGCAGGGTGAGGCGAAGAAGCGTGGCGAACTCGCGCGTCGCAGGCCTTACGTGGCGGCCAAGTTGGCCAATATTTCGGCCATGGAAGAAGCTGGCCAAATCAGTCCGATTATCAGACTAGAAAAAAGTTACTTGTGTAACTTTCAATGTACGCACTGCTCGGCCGAATATTATATGGATCGGCATCTTGAAAAAACGATTCAGGTAAAAGATGAACGGCCGAAGATTGATTATGACGATATACGCAAGCTTTCCAAAGAAGCCGATGAACTTGGTTTGGCGCGCTTTGTTATTACGGGCGGCGAGCCACTGGTGATGAAAGATTTTGACCAGGTGGTGGCTGCCATCGATCCAGAAAAACATTATGTCATTACCGATACCAATGGTTGGTTTTTAGATGACGCACGCGCCAAGCATATTAAGAGTATTGGTGTGGAAAAAGTTCAGATGTCACTCGATAGTTTTATCGAAGCCGATCACGACAAGTTTAGAAATAAACCAGGTTCCTATAAAAGGGTGATGCGGGGCGTAGATGCAGCGTTAAATGCGGGCTTAAACCTGTTGCTGTCTACGGTGCTGGTTAAAGGCCGGGCCAAGACCCAGGAATTTCATGATCTTTGTAAATATGCGACCGAAAAAGGCGTTGGGTTATATGTTTCTTACGCCAAGCCCACCGGTTCCTGCACCAATCACCCGGAATTCGTCATTGATAAGGAAGATGCGGATATCGTCCGTGAGTTGGAAAAAGAGTACAGCGTGTTTACGCATATGACGCCAACCTATGGTTCGTTTAAGGGCTGTATCACCGTCAAGGGTATTATTACGGTGACTTCCACAGGTGAAGTCACGCCTTGCCCCTACATCGATTTTTCGTTTGGTAACGTTAAAAGCACTTCATTAAAAGAAATTCTGGGCAGGGGCATGCGCAATCCCTGGACGGGGCCTTACCGACCCGATTGTCTGATTGGCGAAGATCCACTGTTCATTAAAAAACACATGGAAGTGACCGCCAAGTATACGCATCTTCCGGTGCCTTATGGCGAGGGTTTTACGGATCATGACTCGGTGATTGAAGATGGTAAGACTTACGTGCCCTTTGATCGCACCTTGGTAACGGTGTAATTTATGACCACACAAGTATTAAACGAAAAAGATTCAGTCGTGCTTTCTGATCAGGATCTATTTGATGCCAATGGCCGATGCATACCGCGGGGCTTAAGCGCCGAGGTTCATGTAAAGACCAGGCACTATTTTCAGATCAATCAACCCAAGGTCGATTATGCCGAAATATACGCGCGGATCAGCCGTCATTTGGGTTCGGCCAGCCAGCTTACGGCAGAAGCATTTGCGGCACGGTCAAAAAAGATCTTGCAGGGGCTTGAGTCAGATGCGCGTACTCAAAACATCGTTAAAGGCGTTGGGGTACCTTTTTTTATTCCGAAATCTGCACCGGGCGATATCGGTGAAAAATTAGAGAGCATGTACATACCGGCCGCTACCTCTGCGTATTCAGAAATGTTTCCGTCTTACGGATTCAAAAACCATTACAAGGAAACTTTGAAAAACAGGTTTACAGTTGTTCCGGGTACCCGCCACGATAAGCTGGTCAGTTTAACGGCAAATGAAGATGTGGTGGGTTACTATTTTCCCTGCTTGCTCGAGTATTCGGTTCCGGCGACCAGAGAGTTAGTTCAAAAATTGTCGGATAAGTTCATGCTTGCCGGGGGCTTCGATACCTTTGCCGCCGTCATTGCTGCTCCCGATTTGCTGTTCAATAAGGATTTCTATCCGCCCTTGCTTTGGTTGGCAGCTTTAGAAGGCGAAAAGCCGACGGCAGGCTATCATTTCGAGGCTTATGGCTATAACCTGACCTTTAATCGCAAGCCTCATTTTGATAAGGTAGCGGAATACTGGGCAGCCGGGTTGGTTGTGCTTGGTTGAAAACAAGGTGCGCCGAGTTTAGAAATAGCTCGGTTCTTTAAACCCTTCGGCTTTGCTTCGTAATAATTCTTCTCCGGCATTGAACACCGCTATTGCTTGCGCCTCGGCCTTAAATAAAATTTTGACCCAGGGGCCGAGAGGTCCCCATACCGTGGCCTGCACTGGAGTTTCATAGAGGCATACACAAGGAGTTCCAACGCTAGCAGCCAGATGAGCGGCCAAGGAATCGACACTGTAAACCAATTCGGCATCCCGTAGTATTTGAATTAACGCCGGAAGCGACAAAAGATCACAGGCATTAAGACATTGCTTGTGGTTCTGAACCAGTCGTTTAATGATGGTATTTTCAGAGGTCCCTTTGCCGGTAAAAACAATCAAATAATCTTCTTCTGATAAACAGTTGATGAGATCCTTCCATTTTATTTCTGGCCACATTTTATGGGAGTCGCCTGCACCCACGTGTATAACCCGGTAATGGTTTTGGGAATGGGTGCGAATCAGGGTTTGTAGGCTTTGAAATTCCCGGCTGGGTACACTTGTGTCCGGGAGCAGGGGTCTTAGGATGTTCTCGGATAAGGGCTGGGGCGATAACACTTTGAGCAGCCGTAAAAAGTGGCGGGTAATGTGTTGGTTTTGATCAAAGCCGTCTATGGCATGGGTATACAGTGCCCGGCATCCAGCGCTTGAAGAACCAATGCGTAGCGGAATGCCAAGCTGCCATAAAAAAAAGGACAGGTCCGGAAAATATGGGTTGAAATGGATGGCGATGTCATACGAAAGCATATGGATTTCTTTTTGGGCCTGGCGGCGGGTTTTTAGATAGTGCCACAGTTTGAGTAACCCCGTTAGGGGCTGTCGGTTGTGTTTCCAGTGATCCACCACGTGTACGTGCTTAACCCAGGGATGATTTTCCACCAGGCTTTTGGACCAACTGCCAATCAGCATGCCAATTTCAACGTTAGGAAATAGATTCTTTAAGACAGGGATGCATGCTGTACTTAAAAGGATGTCTCCCAAATGGGCACCGTTCACCAATAAAATGCGTTGGGGGAGGGTCTTGGACCTTGGGACGGCAGAGGGGGGCTGACTCATAGCCAGGTCGAGTATAAAGTCGGCCAGACTCAAGAGAGCTCGTAGTCCCTTGTTTTGGGTGGCGTAATTGATTTTGTTTTGCATACGGGCAATAGGGAGATCTTTTACCACTTTATAATTGTCGGGAGGTTAACAAAAATACAAAAGCGTTTTCAAAGATAAATGTAGGTGCTACTGCCAGTACCAGCAATACCAGGCGTAGCATGCGTTTTTGTACAAAGCGGCTTTCGATGTTTAAAACAATGACCGGTAATAAAAGTTGTAAACCAGCCAGAGCAACACGTGCGGTTTGAAAAGATGAGAGAATCAAAAAACAGGCTAGAGAAAAAAAACATATATAGGTCCCTTCCCAAAAATAGGGAATCATGGTTCCTTTAATGATCAATTGATTCGACATTAGGATGCCAGCCAGGATGATAAACAAAAGAATGACAAAGGCTGTGCCCAATTGTAAACCCGGGTCGCCGTAAGATTTATAGTTTTTTAACGAAGGCAACATGACCATGAAGGCCGTTGCAGCTATAAAAAACAGGATATTGTATTTTTCCTTTCGGATCTGGTTGCGGTGAACGAAGCCCAATGGCATAAATAAAAACGAAAAGTTATGGATAAATACAGCCGAACACAGCACCAACCATTTAATTTTTTTTGTTTTAAGGCTAATGGCAAGACAAATGAGTACTGTGGCGATAAATTGACGATAAATGTTTTGCATGCCCATGACGGACGGGAAAAATATAAAAAATAAAAGGATAAAATAATAAGGCAGATCAAAATTTTTACGGATTTTAAATACAAGGGCAATCAAAACTAAATCAATCAGGGTAAAAGTTATTTCTTTGCTCTTGACCACAGAATACAATAAAGATGCGCTAGCCCAGTAAAGCCACTCCCGGGCAGAATAAAACTGAAAGAATGTATTTAAAGCTTTTCCTTCTAGAGCCATCGAATACTGGCGAAAATCCACGTCAAATCCAGAAAAACGTACAATCAGTGAATATATAAGTAATGCCAAAAAAACGATAAAACCATAAAATTTATGATTCTGCTTAGAGAGCATTAACACAGCACACAGCAATATGAGCGCCAAATACCAGAATAATTCCAGCGTCACCGGTTCAGTGTAGCATGGGGAAATTGATAAAATACACGTATGTCTGGCCTGTTTTTTTTGCAAAGTTTTTTTCGCTCGGCGGCCTCCTGGGGTATGGCCCAGGTGTTTCGTGCGGCGGCAAGGGGCCATGCGCTCGTAAGGTTTCGGTTTCGCCGCATGTTTTCTTCGGAACCTGCGCGCGTGCTGATCATCCAACTGGCCCACATGGGTGACGGGCTGATGCTGACGCCGGTTTTAAAGGCTTTGCGGCGCGAGCATCCCCATTTAAAAGTTTCGCTGCTGCTTAATTCTTACACCGCGCCATTTTTTAAATCCCAGACGCAGTTGGAACTTGAGCACGTTTGGGAACTGGACACCATAAAATTCCGCAAGCCTGGTTTTGACGCATCAGCCCAGACACAAGACCAGCCTTGGGAAGATCAGTGGTTTGATGCGGTGGTTTTGGTGCGTTACAGTCCGCGGCTTTTGCCTTACGTCCTTATTGGCAAATATGGCCGGGCGGTCTTTTACGATTACGGAACTTATCCCTTGCGTAAAGGCTGGATGGGTCTTTTGACCGGGACGCCCGTGCATTCCAGCGCCCGGGGCGTACAAAACAATGTGGCGTTGGTGGCGGCGGCACTGGCAACGGCAGGCTACCCCTTGCGCGACCTGGGTCATATCAGCGTGTTTTCCTCTGATGCCGAGCTGCGGCGAGTGTCAGACTGGCTTGCAGAAGCGGATATCCAGTCGGCAGGATACCTGGTGTTGGCGCCGGGCGCGCCCTTCCCTTACCGGCAGTGGCCTGCGGAACGTTATGCAGAACTGTTTGGACGTGTGCTGGCAACGAATCCTGCTCTAAAAATATTTTTGATCGGTGCTGCACACGAAAGTGCATTGCATCAGGCGATCATGACGCAACTTGATCCACGCATTGCCGGGTGTGTCCGTTCCGTAGCAGGTGAGTTTTCTTGGGGGGAATTAGCGGCCTTTATTTCACAGGCGCGTGTTTTGGTGGGGACGGACGGTGGTCTCGTACATTTGGCCTCGGCCACGTCGACGCCCGTGATTGCGCTTTATGGACCCCAGATGCCAGAGATTTTTGGGCCGTGGCAGCCTGCGCCAGGCAGCCGTGTTTTGCACAAGCGCCGTTTTTGCAGTCCCTGCTGGCAACGGGGCTGCGTCAGTCCACAGCACTACTGCATGATGGATATATCTGTGGATGAGGTAGAGGACGCCTTGCGTGCAATACTGTCCAAGCTGGACGCCGTGGCTAAAACGGTAGAAGAATACTAGGATAACCCGATGGCGCGTAGTTTTTTAATGCCTTACCGGCTCAAGCAGATGCGGCGTTATTCCGGCGTCCGCGCTGCCAAGATTCTCGACATTGGTGTGGGCAACCATTCGGCTTCGGTCACCAAACGCTGGTTTCCGGATTGTCAGTATTACGGAGTGGATTTAGATCGAAATTATAATAACGATGCGGCAGACTTTGCCGCCATGGAAGCCTTTTATGCCATGGATCTGACCCGGCTTGATTTCACTGCCATCCCGGATCAGTTTTTTGACGTGATTCTGATGTCCCATGTCATCGAACATTTGACCAACGGAGACCTGGTGGTGGCGGGACTGCTACCCAAGCTTAAACCTGGCGGCATTATCTATTTGGAATATCCGTCGCTGCGCAGCACATTTTTCCCGCATATGCGGGGAACTTTGAATTATTTTGATGACCCCACGCACTGTCGCATTTATACTTTACCGGAACTTTACAACCTCATGATGCGCCAGGGCATGACGGTGCTGCGGGGTGGCACCCGTCGTGACTGGGTGCGCGTCATCTTGCTTCCCTTGCTGCTGCTCAATTCCATACGTGTGTTTGGCTTCGTTTCCGGCGGTTGTTTTTGGGATCTGCTGGGTTTTGCGGAATACGTTGTGGCGCGAAAACCGTAGGCCAGTCTTGTGGTATCATCAAACCCCATGAAAATCTTTATACTTAACCCTCCTTTCCTGCCCAAATTCTCCCGTTGCTCGCGCAGTCCGGCGGTAACCAAAAGCGGCACGATTTATTACCCCATATGGCTCGCCAATGCCACGGGGTACCTCGAAAAACATGGTCATGAATGTGATCTGGTGGATGCTCCGGCAGACGGGCTGCAGCCGGAACAGGTCTACGAGATAGTGCGTGGCTTTAAGCCCGACCTGATTGTGTGTGACACCACCACCCCCAGCATTTATAACGATGTTGAAATTGCCACCGCCTTAAAGCAGCAAAATCCCAATGCCCTTATGGTTTTGGTGGGTACCCATGCCTCATCGCTGCCCGAAGAAACCCTGCAGTTAAGTTCTGCCATTGATGCGGTATGTCGGCATGAATATGATGAAACCCTGCGTGAGCTGGTGGCGGCCGTACAATCTAAAAGCGCTTTTTCTGGCATTGCCGGTTTAACGTATCGCGAAGGGGACCATATTAAAACCAACCCTAACCGTTCATTTCTATTGGATCTCGATCAAATTCCTTTTTTAAGCCAGGTTTACTTAAAGCACCTCAATTATAAAAACTATTTTTATGCCCACTGCCGTTACCCCATCATTTCCATTTTTACCAGCCGGGGTTGCACGGCCCGGTGTACATTCTGCATGTATCCGCAAACCATGTTCGGACAAAAGCATCGGGCCCGGTCACCCCAGAATATTGCGGACGAGTTTGTATTTATTGCCAAGCACTTTCCAGATGTTAAGGATGTGCTGGTAGACGACGATACCTTTAGCATGGATCAAGAACATGCCAAGGCGGTTTGCCAGGAGCTCATTCTGCGGGGCAACAAGTTAACCTGGACCTGCGAGGTAAGATCTAACCTAAAGTATGAGACCCTTCAAATCATGAAAAAGGCCGGGTGCCGTCTGGTGGTGGTCGGTTTTGAGTCTTATGATCAAGGCGTATTAAATAACATCAAAAAAGGTATTTCCACCAAGATGATGGATCAGTTTGTGCAGGATGCCAAGAAAGCCCGCATGAAGGTGCATGCCTGTTTTATGGCGGGTAATCCGGGGGATACGCCCGAAACCTTAGAAAAAACCTTTCAGTTTGCAATCCATTCCGGGGCAGATACAGCCCAGTTTTTTCCGGTCATTGTTTATCCGGGCACCGAAATGTATGCCCAGGCTCAAAAAGAAAACCGCATCGTGGCGGGATCCTATCGTGATTGGCTGACCAGTGACGGGATGCACAATTCTGTGGTCAATATGTGCGATGGTTTAAGTACCAAGGCGCTTTTAGACTGGTGTGATGAGGCCCGGCGCCGGTATTATTTGCGTCCGCGTTATATCGCCCGTAAAGCCTTGCAGCTTTTTACCGAACCCCAGGAGGCCAAGAAGACCATCAAATCCTTTCTTATTTTCTCCCGGCATCTTTTCCGCAACGTGTCTGACCGGTATGACCCCTTGCAAAAAACGCAGGATCCGGTGATAGATCAGGCCAAGACTCCCGCACATTCCAAAGCAGTTGTATTGCAGTCCCGTTAAGGGGTCTTATGCCAGCTTGGGGGTACCCCGCATGGGAATGGCTGCTCTGCGCGTTTGTGATTGTTTTTCCCTATGGGGGATATCCGCTGTGCCTGTGGTTATGGAGCCGGTTTTCACGGGGTCTGGCGTCAGCTTCTCATGAAGCCCATTCGCCTACGGTGGCCATGGTGGTGGCAGCCTACAACGAAGAAAAAATCATCGCTGAAAAAATTCAAAACTTTCTGGATCTCGATTATCCCAAAAACAAACGTACCCTTTACATAGGTTCCGATGGTTCGACCGACCGCACTCACGATATTGTGGCGCGGTTTCAAGCGGCCGATGTTAAGTTGCAGATATTTCCGCGCATGGGCAAGGCCAATGTGCTTAACCGGCTGGTCGAAAAAACCACCCAGGAGATTCTGGTTTTTTCAGATGCCAATACCTTGTTTGCCAGCGATGCCTTAAAACAATTGGTCGATCCATTCCGCCACGGTCAGGTAGGTTGTGTGTGTGGCCGCTTAAAGTTGCTTGACCCAGTACGTAATGATGAAGATCAGGGGGGTGAAGGTTTTTATTGGAAATTTGAGACCTGGTTAAAGCGGCATGAAAGTAGGCTGGGACTGGTGATGGGTGCTAACGGAGGTATCTACGCCTTGCGGCGGTCACTTTGGCAGACACTTCCATCGAATGTGATTAACGACGATTTTACAGCGTCGATGCAAGTGTATTTGCAACATGCTTATATGGTTTATGCCGAGCAGGCGCAAGCCAACGAGTATGTCGCGCCTTCCTGGCAAAGCGAGTTCCGCCGCCACATTCGTGATGGCGCTGGACATTACCTGGCTTTGTTTCATTTATGGCGTTTGCTTGGATATATCAAAAAGCCAGGCCTGTGCTTTGTCTTTTGGGGGCATCGGGTGTTGCGTTGGCTGGCACCTGCAGCCCTGCTGATCCAAGCCTGGCTGGTGATTCAATATCGTATGCTGCCGGTCTTTCAAGCGTTGTTTGTCATTGAACTGATCGGAGTGGCACTGATGCTTGCCACCGGCATCATGGCGCTATGCCGCATCAAGATTCACAAAGCCTTATGGATCCCTTTTTATTTTCTCATGGTGAATACCGCCTTGTTGGTGGGGGCTATCAAATTATTGCTGGGTTTGCAGAGTAATCGCTGGGTCAGTACCGAACGCGTGTCATGAAAATACTGGCAGTGTCGTTTTTGGGATCGGTGCTTGTGACGGCCATGACCTGGGTTTTAGGCAAACGCTTTGGCATCCACGATATTCCCAACCAGCGTTCTTCACACACTATTCCCAAAGTGCGCATCGGGGGTGTTGGTTTTATTGTGGTTTTTTATGTGGTGCTCAAGGGTTTAAGCTGGTTTAACATTCTGCTTCCATGGCGTTTTTTGGCCATTGCCGCTGCGGTGGCCTTGCTGGGTTTGGCCGATGACTTTTTTAAACTATCGCCTAAATTGAGACTGGCTTTGCAAGTGTTGGCCAGTGGGGCCGTGGTGATGCTGGGGGTACGCTTAGAATCTCTGGCGTTGTGGGGATACGAATGGTCTGCTCCGGTTTGGGTTTTGCAAGGTTTAAGTTTTGTGTGGATGCTGGGTTGCATCAACATGTATAACTTTATGGATGGGGCCGATGGACTGGCGGGTGGCTTTGGCATTTTGTTGTGCTTTTTTTTGTATTTTTTAACTCCCGTAGGCTGGCATCCTTATCGGGTGGCGCTGCTGGCATTGGCCGGGGCCCTGGCAGGATTTTTGCTTTTTAATTTTCACCCCTCAAAAATTTTTATGGGTGATGTAGGCAGCACTTTTCTGGGGTTCTTTTTTGGTTTGTATGTGCTGCTGATTGCCCGTGATCTTTCGCAAGTGCTTGTGCCCATGATCATGCTCATGTCTCCGTTTTTATGGGATAGCTTTTATACATTTGGCAGGCGTGCCTGGCAGCGCAAGCCGGTCTGGCAGGCTCATCGGGAACACCTGTATCAATGGCTGATCATCAGCGGCATTTCACATGGCCAGGTGGCCGGGCTTTATTATGGGTGGACCCTATTTTGTGGGCTCATGGCCCTGCTTTATCAATACGGATCCAGGGTGCTGGAGGTCACTGTACTTCTCATGACTATTTTAATGGCTCTGGGGGTGACCCTGGGAGTGAAACAATACTCTAAAAAACACGATTAATCTTAAATCACATCGCAGGGGTCAAATCCCGTTGTATATCGAGGTTTTGCTATACTCGTAATACTCTTTATGCTGTTCTCGCGTATGAATCAACTGTTTGAACTGGGACGCCATCAAAAGGTCTTGATTTTATTTGGCTTAGACATATGCTCCATGATTTTTTCGTTTGTGCTGGCGATGCTCTTGATTTTTCCAATCAACGCTTTGCCCCCCGTATTTATTCTTTGGCGTACAGAATTGCTGCTTTTGGCCTTTTCACAAGTCATGATCTTTTGGAGTTTGCGCTTGTATGGAACGGTTTGGCGCTATGCATCGGTGGGAGAACTGCTCAAGCTGTTTACAGCTTGCGCCATGTCGGCCTTGTTGTTTGAGCTTTTAAAAATAAGCACCCACGCTTTTGATTTTCCGGAAAAACTTTTGGTCGTCAATACCATTGTCTGCTTTCTTCTGGTAGGTTCAAGCCGCGTGTTTATCCGTCTCTACCGCGATTATTTTCTTTACCAGGAACCGGGGGGCCAGAAACAAGCCGTACTTATTATTGGCGCGGGCGAGGCCGGCGTCATGGTGGCACGGGAACTGCGGCGCTATAAATCCAAGGCCTATCATTTAATGGGTTATGTAGACGACGATGTCCACAAAAAAGGCAAGGTGGTGGCGGGACTTTCTGTCCTGGGAACAACTCATGAGCTGGATGAGCTGGTCAGCCAATATCGTCCCAACGAAATCATTATTGCCATGCCTTCTGCCACCGGAAAGGATATTCGCCGGGTGGTGGGGCTCTGCCGTAACGCAAAAGTCACTTACCGCATTACGCCCGGTCTGACCGAGATTTTAAGTGGTAAAATTCGCGTGGATCAACTCCGTCCGGTTCAGATCGAAGATCTGCTTGGGCGCGAATCCATCCAGATCGATCTTAAACAGGTTTCAGATTACCTGGCCCAAAAATGTGTTTTGATTACGGGCGCGGGGGGGTCCATCGGATCTGAAATTGCCCGCCAGGTGGTGCATCTTTCTCCCAGGCAGGTTATTTTGCTCGGACATGGCGAGAACAGCATTTATCACATCCATCAGGAGCTTTTGCTGAATTATCCGGCCGTCAAAGTGGTTCCCGTCATTGCCGATATCACCAGTTATGCGCGGCTTAAACATGTTTTTACCCAGTATCGGCCCGAAGTGGTTTTTCATGCGGCAGCGCACAAGCATGTGCCCCTGATGGAAGAAAACATTATTGAGGCGCTTAAAAACAATGTCTATGGCAGCAAACAACTTGTGGATATGGCCATGCTGTTTGAGGTAGAAAAATTTGTCATGATTTCTTCGGATAAAGCTGTGAATCCCACCAATGTCATGGGGGCCACCAAGCGATTTGCTGAAATGCTGGTTCAGTGTGCTTCAGAAAAAAAAAGCAAGACTCAATTTATGGCGGTGCGTTTTGGAAATGTACTTGGCAGTCGTGGGTCTGTGGTTCCGCTTTTCCGCAAGCAAATTGAAATGGGCGGACCCGTCACCATTACGCATCCTGATGTCACGCGTTACTTTATGACTATTCCCGAGTCGGTGCAGTTGGTGATTCAGGCGGGTGCTTATGGCCAGGGTGGCGAAATTTTTGTGCTCGACATGGGTGAGCCGGTCAAAATTGCGGATATGGCCCGTGAAATGATCCGTTTGTCGGGGCTGGAGCCAGA
>JAHFDA010000030.1:13349-34207 GCA_023249225.1 bacterium | reverse complement strand
AGTGCTTGTTTTAAAAAGTGCTCATCGCCGTTAAATTTTTCAAGCGCTGCATGATAATCAAGCAAACTGGATTTTTCTGGACTCATGTCAAGTTGCGGCGCTGGATTTTGTGAACTTTCGGATGGGCTGATGGAAGCCAATGCTTGCGCGAGTGACGCCTTTTTCAAGGGTTTGGCAATCGTGCGCCCAAGGTCGGCCCAGTGGGCATCGATGGACTTGTCTGTGTCGGCCTGCGCCACGATCCAGCAGACGTCTGGGTAACGTTGCCTTAAATCATGAATTTGCTCAAGGCTGACAGCCTTTAAGGGCCAGCTCAACAGGCAGGCCGCCGCCGTAGTAAGCGCAGCTTCGATTTCGGACAGATGGTTGGCTGTGTGGCAATGGTACCCAAGGTCGCTGACCAGTCTGGCGGTGGTTTTACGCAGCAGGGGATGGTCTTCGACCAAGACCACCGAAACTGCGCTGGCGTCAGAAGCGGGGTGATCTTTAGCCAAAACATTGATTAGCTTTTGAAGCTTAATGGGTTTGGCAAGAAAGCGTTGGTAGTGCTGACGATATTTTAAGATGTCGTCGCGTTGGCCAAATGACAACAGTAAGATCAATGGCGTGTGTGCCCAGGCATCCATCGTACGGATTTTTTCAGCAAAGACCAAAGGGTTTTTACAGGTGTTGCCACTGCTTTGTGCATCCACCAGGATGGCAGCCAGCGTTTCGGGTGTAATCTTTTGTTTTTCGATCAAGTCCCAGGCCAGGTCTAAATTGTCTACCGTCTGAAGGGGCCATTTAAAAGCGTCAAAATACTGTCCCAATAAAGTGGCTGCTTGATGGTGTGGGTCTACCAAAAGCACAGTGGGGCATGTTCCGTGAACCAGGGCTTGCATGGCCTGCGTCCAAGGCTGGTGTTGTTCGGGCGGCAGGCCATCGATTTTAGACAGGGTGATTTCTAGCCAAAAGGTAGAGCCTTGATTGAGTTCACTGACCACGCCCATGTTCCCGTTCATTTTTTGGGCAATCTGTTGGCTGATGCTTAAGCCCAGGCCCATGCCCCCGTATTTGCGGGTGGTGGATAGGTCGGCCTGCATAAAGGGTTCAAAAATCTGGGCGTGCATGTCTTTATGAATACCGATTCCGGTATCGCTGACCGAAAACTGCAGTTTAATATCGCGGTCACTTTCATGGACGCGTGTTGCTTCGACCCACACCTCGCCGCTGGGGGTAAATTTAATGGCGTTGTTGATTAAGTTGATCAGGATCTGTTGCAGGCGAAAGGGGTCGCCGAGCACAGATGAAGGAATCTTTGGATCCATGTACACGTTAAAGTCCAGACCTTTATGAAAGGCTTTTTGCGCGGTCAGGTCGGCTGCTTGTTCCAGCACCTGGCGTAGGTCGATGGGCACGTTTTCAATGCTTACCTTGTCTTGGTTGAGTTTTGCAAAATCCACAAGATCCACCACCAGGCCGCGCATGGCTTCGGCAGACACCTGAATGGTTTGCACGTAATCACGGCATTCGGCATTAAGTTCGCTGTCCAATAGCAACTCGTTCATGGCCAGGATGCCATTCATGGGAGTGCGCAGTTCATGGCTGACCATGGCCAGAAAATCGCTTTTAAGCTGGTTGGCGCTTTCGGCCTTGTCTTTAAGCGCATGCATGGCTTGTTCCGAAGCCTCGGCTTTTTCGCGCTCCGCCTGTGCCTCGCGCATCGACATTTCATCTTTGTGCCTGGCTTGTTGCAGGGCATGCAGCTGTTCGGTGAGTTGCTGTTCCAGCTCCTTTTGCTTGGACATGTCGTGCGCGATACAAACCACCAGTGCAACCTGGTTGTCTGCGTTGCAAACCTTGGTCGAGGATACCGAGATCGGTACAAGTTGCTGGTCGCTGCACACAAGAAAACAAGTTGATGTGGATACATCCAATGTCAGAAGCTCATCCATAGATACGGGTTCAACCGCACTTTCGCGTTGAATGTAAAAAATTTTATTTGCGGGTTGACCTAGCAGTGCTTCGTCAGAAAATCCAAGCAAGGCCAGGGTGTGCGGATTGACGTGTTGCAACAGCCCGGCGGCATCTGAGATCCAGGCGGGGCTGGGGAGCCGATCCAGCAGATTTTCGATCACAAAGCGGGCGGTGTGCTTAAGCGAATTTTCGATGGCTTGGTTTAATGTCTCCGAAGAATGACTTAAGGCTTGCATCAGTTGCTCAAAGGCCGGGTTATGTTGTGAACGGGATACGAGATGCACAGGCTGACCCTGTGCAAGCTGCTGGATAGATTGTTGCAACAGAGTGAATTCTTCCGCGTTTAAAGCGTAGCTCACCCATAGCCTATTCCCTGGCAGAAGCCTGGTTAAACCGGATCATTTGAGAAGGTTTAAAAGTTGTAAATTTTGGGAATCAGACCAGTAGCTATGTCCAACCTGCTCTATGCGGAAGACAACGCCATCAACAGCAAGGTGATGTGTGCCTTGTTGGGTCGGCACGACCACAACTGCGAAGTGGTTGAAAACGGGGCGCTGGCGGTCGAGGCTGCCAAGGCGCGGATGTACGATGTGATTTTGATGGACATGAACATGCCCATCATGAGTGGTTTTGATGCCACACAGTATATCCGCCTCAATGAGAAGGCTCACAATAGGCGCGTGCCGATTGTGGCGGTGACAGCCCTGACCAATCCGGGGGACAAGCAGCGTTGTTTTGAGGCGGGGGTGGACGATTATCTTTCTAAACCATTTCGGACAGAAGAATTTATGCTGATTCTAAATACATGGTTACAACGTGGTTCCGAGGGCATATCCGGAGGCAAACCGGTGGCCGAGAGTTTCACGGTTTCCACAGAGCTGGCTTTTAACTACGATGCCTTACGCAACGAGTATGACGGGGATATTAGTTTTATTAAAAATCTTTTAAATGAATTCTTACATACGTCTTATGACGACATTAACCAGATTAAGTCAGATCTCGACTTGGGTAACTACGAGCGTCTCAAACACCAGACCCAGAATTTTTACGAAGCGGCGCAGGCGGTGAAGGCGGCTTTGCTGGTACGTAACCTGGAGCAACTCATCCATTCTCTGCAGAGCGCCGATTACGACGCCTGCCGCAAGTTTTGCATGCTCGTCGACGAAGAGTTTTCGCATTTTGTTTTTAGCGTAGAGCCCGTGCTGAATAAGCCGGTGCTGTAATGGAGGCAAGTTTCAGATGTGCTGGGATAGCTGAAGCCTCATAACTACCCATATTTTGATATTTTTAATTAATAAAGTAACCCATATTTTATGTTTAATATAGTAAAGTGTAACCTATAATATAGGTAATGGTTTTTCCAAGATCTATCCTGCCCAATCTATTGGAATGGAAAAATGATCCCGGTCATAAGCCCTTGATATTAAGGGGGGCCAGGCAGGTAGGTAAGACTCATCTGGTTGAAACCTTTGCCAAAGCGCAGTTTAAAAACGTGGTCAGCTTAAATTTTGAGCGTCACCAGCATTTGGAACCCATTTTCAGTTCGGGTCTTCCGATCACCGAACTCATTGCAAAGCTAGAAGTTGTTACACAAACCCGTATCACGGCAGGCGAAACGCTGATTTTCTTCGATGAGATTCAAGCCTGTGCTCCAGCGATTGCTAGCCTGCGTTATTTTTATGAAGAACTGCCGCAATTGCACGTCATTGCGGCAGGATCGCTTTTGGAATTTGCTTTGGATCAAGCTGACACCGCGTTTCCGGTCGGGAGGGTTACGATGCGTTATCTGCATCCTTTTTCCTATTTGGAATTCTTATGGGCTGTCGGCGAAGATGCTTTGGCAAACTATTTGCGACAAGTCCCGCTGACTGAAAATATATTGGATCCCCTGCACCAAAAGGCACGCAATTTGCTACGCAACTATCTACTGTTAGGGGGTATGCCCGAGGTTGTCAGCCGTTATTATGAAAGTCAGAGTTTCATCAAGGCAGACAGCCACAAGGAAGACTTGCTGAAAACCTTTCAGGACGATTTTCGAAAATACGGCCGCAAGGTTAATGTGCATCATCTGGAAATTGTTTTTAAAATGGCTGCTGAACATATTGGCCAACGGGTGCAGTTTTCGCATGTTGAAGGGGTTGCCAGCAGCCAGGCCATTGCTGCCAGTCGTTTGCTAGAAAAAGCCATGCTCATACGGCGGGTGCCACGATTGCAGGCGGTGTCGTTTCCGATGCTTCCAAAAAGAAAAGCATCGCCCAAACTATTATTTCTAGACGTGGGTTTGGCCCAACATCTCAATCGTATTTCGCAGCAGATTATAGAAAGCGACAATATCTCCGCCATCTATAAGGGCGGCTTGGCCGAGCAGTACGTAGGGCAAACGTTGCTGGCGCTACTAGGTACCTGTAGTGCGCCCGAGTTATTTTTTTGGCAACGCGATCATGGCCCGGCACAGGCCGAAGTAGACTATGTTTATCCATATCAGTCCTATTTACTGCCAATCGAAGTTAAATTTGGAAGAGGCAGCACACTGGCCTCACTACACCAGTTTGTGTCTGCCCATCAGCCACCGCTGGCGCTACGGATTTACGATGGTATGTTAAGCATCGAACCGGTCAAAGCCCGCTTACCCCAAGGTGGTTTTGTGGACTATCGGATGCTGTCTGTGCCGTTATATCTATGCCACGAATTACCAAGGCTGATCAAACAGGCGCTGGATTCTTAGTTACGGGTCAAGCATTTGTGCCCGTTGATTTTTTGTGGATGCCCGGGATTTATTTGTACGGGTTGCATCTATTCCAAACCCCAGATCATCTTAAAAGTGACATATTATAATATGTCAACTATGACCTCGTTAAAACAAGCCCGAAACCGGCAAGGCATTTCCCAGCGCAGGCTGGCTAACTTAAGCGCTTTGTCGTTTCGCTCCGTGCAGCTTATGGAAGGCGGCGGGCATGATGGGCGGATTTCGAGCCTCGATAAGGTGGCCGAGGCGATGCACTATCCCAAAGGCACCGTATTACGGGCGGTGGAAAACGTGTTTGTTTTGCCGCCGCTGGCGCTTAAGTATGTGGCCCGGCAGGTGCTGGCGCATGGCACAGAGTCATGGAAAATCTGGTTGTTTGATTTTGTAGACGCGTTTCGTCGCGAACGTGATTTGGCTTATGTAGCCGAAGCGCCCGCCTTGGAGCTTTCGGAAGAGCTGCAGGCCTTGTTTACTTCTACGGCCGAAACGCTTTGCGACGAGTTGAACTTGCCGCAACCCTGGTGGGCGGCGGTCATGCCCAGGCTCAAAAATCCGTGGTTTGTCAGCGGCGTCGAAAACTTAAAGGCCATGGCGCTGGTCGAATCGCCAGTGCATTTTCGCAAGCGCAATGTTTTTGTGCTGGGAAACTTTTTGGAGCGGGCATGATGTTTGACGCGCAGACCATCAAAAAACTTTTGACCGCCCTCAACGCAGAACTGGCTCGCACGGGCCACATGGGTGAGGTAGGTCTGTGTGGCGGCGCGGTGATGTGTTTGGTGTTTCAATCTCGCGAGGCGACCAAGGACATCGACGGAATATTTGAACCTACGACAGTCATTCGCAAGGCCATCAAGCGCGTGGCGCAACGCATGGGTGTCGACGAATCATGGCTAAACGATGCCGCCAAGGGTTTTTTCAGCGCGGATCCTCCCAAGCAAGAGGTACTCAACCTTTCGAACCTGCGCGTATGGGCGCCAAAGGCAGACTACATGCTGGCGATGAAATGTATTTCGGCCCGGATAGATACCCATGACCGGGATGACGTGCTGTTCTTAATCCGGCACTTGGGCATCAAACGCATTAAAGCCGTTTACAAGGTTATTGAGCGTTACTACCCCAAGAAACTGGTCCCGGCCAAGACGCAGTTTTTGCTGGAAGAAATAATGGCTTAACAGACCGTAGGAGGGCAATCTTTTACTGTGATGCTTTCCCCTTTTGTACGATTACCGCTTCACGCGCACGCAGATCAACGGCATCTTCCGGGGCCTGCTCTGTAAGCATTGGGGTGCGCGCCGCGTTGGCTGTCTCGGCTTCTTTTTTGAGGGAAGTCGGGGTTATGCTCTCTAACTCGGCCAGTCTGGATATTTCTGTATTCTGCTTTCTTTGATTGAAATAATTTAAGAGCCAGATTTCAAGCCAAATAATTCCGGGAACTCCAATGGTGGCCCACAGCGACTTCGTGCTTGCGAGAACCGCTATTGTCATTATGGGAGTGACAAAATAGTTGATGGCCTGTATGACAGGATCGCTCATAGATCGAAATTGTCTTCGCTGTGTTGTGGATTCCCGCAACTTGTTTTTATCCAGCTCGTTTTCAAAATAAAAATGAAACCGCGAACTCAAAAGCGGTGCCCTTTGTTTAAACAGCTCTATAAAATTTTTGATATAAAAATAATCGGAATATCCTCTGATGTCTATCAGGGCGGCAAAAACCCCAAGCGTATGTGCCGAGTCTCCGGCCTGGTCCTGCTGCACCATGTGTCGGGCAATGACTTCGATGGTTTCGTTGGGCTTGCTGATGAACATTTGCAGCAAAATCAGCGCCACATATTCGTAACCGGCCTGTAGTGCTTGTTGCTTTCGGATCTGCATGTCCGGGTCGGTGAGCAGGTTGTATTCCACGGCGCGGCTTTCGATGACGCGGATGAGCGCAAACAGCGTACGGGCAATATCCGCAAGACGGTTGGTTTCGAGCAAACCTTCTACATGCTTGAAGTATGCCCGCGTGGCGGCACGTTTGGGTCCTTCGGACTGGTAGCCCTTGGTTAACAACTCATAAAGTTCTGCTGGAGTGATGTCGATGGGGTTAACCGGTAAATCACCGGGTAAAAAAGTAACAAGGTCAGTAGCAGCGTCAGCGGCGCGGCGGAGGAGGAGGAGGGGCATATGGAGATTATCGGATAGGGTTGGAAATTGTTGCAGGTTTCGTTGGAGGGTTCTTGTTTACGGATGCATATACGCCTGCCGCCGGAGCTCGAACAAGGCAGCTTCCAAGTGATCGTTGATCTCGCCCGTAGTGAGTGATTCGCGGTCGCCCTTAAAGCAAATCGTAATCGGCACCAGGAACTGCTCGATTTCCACGAGCAAGGCAATGACCCGGAACGATTTGCTTTTGCCCCTGGCGAGGTCTCTCGAACGGATACGAATTTTGTAAACCCGGTTTCCCAAATGATCCGTAGCGGCCGGGTGGAACTGCTCCAGCGCCTGGATCAAATCATCTTTCAGATGCCGGTGTTTTTTGGCGTAAGGTTTAAGTTGCTTGAGAAAATAGGGCAGGACAACGACCTGAACCATTACAGTCCGGCCAGCTGATCTTTAAGCGGGGGAATTTTTTTGCCCCGGTAGGTTTTGGAAACTTCGGTTTTCAGCAGATGGGTCAGGTAATTGAACCGTTCCTCTTGTGTCAGCGCGGGCTTGTTGACGATGTCTATAAAAAAGATGGCCGCAAAACGGAAAAACTCGGCTTTGCTGCTGAACCCTTTTTCCCGCATAACTTCCGCCACGCGTTTTTCCAAGGGCTTGGGAATGTTAAAGTTCACGATACTCATGTATATAAGTTTAATGGGTAGTCTATATATGTCCAGTATCAGACGGCGGGCGCTTTTTGAAAAATATCTGGATGGGTTTCATTTATTTCAAGAGACTGAATCGCTTTAAAACATAAATACATCTTAATGTATATATGTAAAAATGTAGTCGGGAGGGCATATGAATACAAAACTGACCCTGGATTTCGGCAACGAACAACTCGTTAAAATGCTCAAGGTGCAGGCCATGCGCTCGGGAACGAGCATGAAGAACGTTATCGTAAAGGCGCTGGAAGCATACTTTACCAACGAGGTGGAGTATCAGGCCTTATTGCGTGGGGCGGAACAGACCTTTGCGGAGTGGAAGCATCCGGCGGATGCGGCCTATGACAAACTCTGAAATTTTCCGTCCCTGGGATGTGGCCCTGGTGCAGTTTCCGTTTACCGATTTGCCCATCGCCAAAAAACGGCCGGGTCTGGTGCGGGCGGTTTTGGGTTCGGCCCAGTTTGGCAATTTATACGTGATTGCCATGGTGACGAGCAATGTGGAAGCACAGGCCTTGAAAGGCGACTATGCGGTGGCAGACTGGCAGGCGGCGGGTCTGCTGGCGCCATCGCGCGCACGGCTGGGTTTTGTGGTTACGCTTAAAGAAAGTCTAATGCTCCGTAAACTGGGCACCCTTTCGGCCCGCGATCAGCGCGCCGCTCGCAAAGCGTGGGAACAAGTGTTTGCCTTATAACGTGCGCCGTATCGCCAGCCGCCGGGTGGGCAGAACACCCCCGCCGGCAATCAGCGACTCGGATTGCAAGGTTATTTCAGCGCCAGTAAAAAACCCCTGCGCTTGCAAGGTGGCGTAGGCCTGGTCGAGTGGATCAAACTCGTCGCCGTAACTGCAATCGTAAGCGAGCAGCATTCCGCCGGGCGCTAAAAGTTCAAAGGCTTGTTTAAGAATGCCGTGGATTTTTTCCGGCTCTACGAACTTGAGCGTGTCGAGGGCCGTAATCAAAAAGTACGAGCGCGGACCCGAAAGCACTGTTCCGTTGGCCTGCGAAAGCGCTTCGAGCTGCGTGATGCTGCCGGCCACGGGGCGGATGCAGTCGGCATAGGCGGCCAGGTTATTGGCCTGCAGATCCTTTTGAATCAGGCGCAAGTAATGGCGTAGGGCGTGGTTGTTATCGAGCGAATGAATGTGGATCACGGGGCCAACCATGGCCAATAGCGCCAGTGCCACCAGGCCCATGCCGCCGCCAAGATCCAACACCTGCGCTCCGGGGTATAGCTGCGGGCGGGGCTCGCCGTCCATGACGTGCGCACTAAAGGCGCCGGAAAAATGACCGCCCATAAAAAGGCGGTCGCGGCCCAGCTTGGGGTACATCTCGCCGGAGTCTACGCCGATGGATTCTAAAAAATCGACCGAGCGCTGCTGGTAAATTCCATTCAGGGTCATGCGGATGTCGACCTTATCGCGCGGGGTGGCGCGGCCAATTGCGTCGGCAAGCAGGTCAACGGCGATGCGGCGGAATGCAAAAACACCCCCTGCGAATGGGCGGGTGTTCACAGAGGTGTTCATGGTTTCTTTCCCTCGGCTTGCTTAAGCTCGATCTGATTTTTAATAATGTTGACCACACAGGCGCTTCCCAGCATAAGAGGCAATATCACCAACGGCGCAAATAAAAGAAATGACTCCCATTCGGCAGAACTGTTCAGTCCGCTTGTAAACAGGGGGTAGGCTTCAACGGCACTCGAAGGCAAGGCCACCGCAAAAGACAGGGCGGCAATGATCATGTCTTTGGTTTGCTGGGTGCGGACGTGTTTTTGGGCATCAGCCAGTTGTTTTTTCCATTGGCGCTGGTTCAATTTATTCCGAATGATTTGTAAAAGGTCTGTTGTGGGCAGATGGGAATTTGCAAACCACGCATTCACCTCGGTATCGGTCAGGATGGTTGCAGCGCGTATCGGATCTGCAGCCATGGCCGACACTGGTGTTGCTGTAGGGGGATTGGTTTCCATGCTCGTTTGCGATGCGCTCTCTGTCAACGCCACAATTCTTCGAATCAACGGAACCGTGCTGTTTTCAACGACATAGGGTTTTGCAAGATACCCGTCCAAAATCAAGGCATCGGGTTTAAAGTCGGGTTCCGCCAAGGCCTGGGTAAAAGCATCTATTGTAGAAAAGGCTCGGAGAGTGATGCCGCGCCTGGCGAGAAAGCGGCCAATCATGTCCTGAAAAGTCAGGTCGTCTTCGACATAAGCCACAGTCAGCGTGCCGCCCCGGGATATTTTGAGTACTTCAAGTTCAGAAATCATGGCGTTGAAATTGGTTTTGACAAAGACACGCTGCATTTTGTCCGCCACGCCTGCGTCTTCAAAAACCTCTGGATTTCCGGTAAAACCGTACATAGTCTCGCGCAGGGCAATGAGTTTGAGTTGCATGTTAAGGCTCTTGTTTATTTATCGGGTTCAATCGGGCGCGGATGCAAAGAACCGCTTTCCCCGTAATGATTACGGTGTTTTTACCTGGATCACCTTCCACAAAGCGGATTTCGTCGGGGCTAAGGCGGTAGACGTATTTCAAGAGGGTTTTGGCCTTGTCGAACAATTTGGCCGGAAAGTCTGCATCCTTTTGACGTGGATAGTATTGGCGGATGAATTCCTCCAAAATAACGGCATGGCGCTGTTGGTTGGCCGACAGGGCGCGGCTGTGCCAGATGGCCTTGAGTCCGGCGATCAACGAATCGAGTTCCGCATTACTTGAAACCGGACGTTCTGTTGCGGGGGCCCGATTGGGAACGTGAGGTGCGGGATTGCGCAGTTGTTCCAAATGTTCCTCATAAGTCCGTCGCGTGGCTTCGTCCACCGCAGTCAGAACGGCGTTGATTTGTTCGGCTATCTTGCGGAGAAATGGCGAGTAAAACTCGGCGTTGTTTCGGTCGATCTCGTATTGCAGAATTCCCAAAACCTCCAGCCGGACTGCTAGCGGAACGCGAGTGTTCTTCAGCACCGGAATGATCAAAGCATCGTTAAAGCGTTCCACGTCCAATTGATGCCGCCAGCGCCAGCGATCCTGATCCGTATTTTTCCCCGCAAAGGCCCGTAATCCCGGCATCGCCCCAATCAACACATGAACCATCGCATGATATTCCGCATCCGTAGAGACGCCCCGGTGGGGCGTCTGTGTCCCGTCGACCCCCAATACCGTCTCCGCCCCGCCCACCCCCAACGGCAACGATTGTTGTGGATTTTTCGGAAATTCCGGCCACACCGCATTCATCGCCGCCAGGATGACATCCCATTGATGCGTATGCGCCAGTTCCCAACCCAGTTTTTCCGCCACCGCGCGGGCATCCATCACTCCGCCCTGCGAGTGGTCGCGCATCCAGGGTAAAAGTTTTGAAAGGATCGCAAGCAAGGGCCGTTTTTTAAATTCCGGCAGGGTGCTGTCTTTTAATTGCGCAAGAATCTTTAAGCCCTCACGCTCCGCCACGGCCACTCTTGCATCGGATTTTTTGATGGGGGACGCTGTGCCGAAAAAACCGTCCAGATACGCTATTCCGGCGGGGGTATTTTCCATCGGATTTTCCAGCATGGCCGCGATCCACACAGAAACCAAATATTCCGGGCCAGAATCCGTTGGCAATTCCACGGCTTTATTCGCAATCCAATAAAACCCTTCGTCCCACTGCGCCACCATTTTTTCGATTTGGCGTTTGACGGTCGGGGGCAGGGTTGGAATGGGTTTCTTTCCTTGATCAGCCGCAGGGGATTGCAAGCACACACGACAGGCACTCACGGTTTGTTCATAGGCCGCATCTTTTTGAACATCTTCGCCGCGCATATAAACGTAACGGCTGGCAAAATCCAACGCCGCCTGCGAGGCAAATCCCAGTGAGCGCAATAACTTCTGGGAGGGGATGCTGATTTTCTCGGCGCGCATGTGTTCGTCCAGATTGCGGTCGTATGTGCTTTCGGCCACGCGCAGAAACTGATCGAGGCGCTTAAAGGGCCACAATAATTTTGCGTCAGCCGAATCTTCCGGCTGGGTTACATAGGTATTCGAAAGGTGCTGCCGACATTCGAGCAGGATGTCGATTTGGGCGCGGGTCAAGGTCAGTTTGCGGCCCTGAAAATTGCGCTGCGTAAAGTTGCGGCCTAGTTTTTGGCGCAGGTCTTCGCTTAGGGATTCTAAGAACCTGGGGGCACGGGGCCCCGTGCCCGTACGGCGTCCGGCGGGCGCAGGAAATGTATGCGTTCCAAAGGCCAGAGCAAAACGCTGGATGCCCGGAAAGTGTTTTTCCCATTCGGCCAGCCCGAGGTTGCCGGTTTCCAACGCTTTTTGCAGGGCCTGCCAGGTAGCTTCGAGTTGCTGCAAATCTTCGTCGTCAAATAAACCATCATGTTGCCAGGCATTGCCCAGTTTTTTGATCAGGCGTTCGGCAGGCGGGTTCTGGCCTTTGGCAAAGTTGGTATTGATTAGCTTTTGAATGGTGGTGGTCTGGCGCTCATTAAGCTGCGTCTTGGGCTTGCGTGTGCGTGTCAGGCGCTCTGCGCCTGCGGGATCGAGCAGCAGGCCTTCGTGAAAACTGCGCATAAAGGCGGCCAGCAGCTTGCGCTCGTCCTTGTCCAAATGCGGTTTCTTTTTAAGGAGTTCACGCACATGCGCTTCAAGTTCCGGATGCCGCGCGCGCAGCTGCGCCTTGGTCAGCAGGTTGCCGCTGCTTTTAAGGTGTTCGTAAAGACGCATCAGCGTTACGGCGTTTTCGGTCAGTTCATTTTTGTCGTACTCGGCCTGTGACAGGGGCACGCCTTGTTCCCACAGGGTGTGCATACGTTCGATAAGTTTTACCTGGGCTGGTCTAAACAATGCTTCGCCAGAGCTGTTACTCCGCAGCCGGTGGTTATATAGGCCACGCAGACGCTGACCAAAATTCACAAACGCGAAAATTTTTGCGTCGGCAGCATCCAGCGCGGGATCCAAATCAGGAATTTGTGTGCCGGCGTAAAAACTCCGGCTTAAAAACGGTACTTTGGAACACAAAACGGCGTCGAGTTTTTCAATCACGCTTTCGTCGATGTCCTTAAAGTACACGTAGCCTTTGCGCAGGCCGCGCAGTGAATTCAGCGCCGCATGGGTGGTTTTCATCAGCTTGGACGTCAGCACGGCGCTGCGCCGCAGTGGATCGTCGTGATACACCAGGCCGCGCAGCAGCCACAGGCGGTCGAGTTGTTCCAAAAGCTGGTCGCCTTTTTCGATAAAGTACACGGCGTTTTTGGCGCGGTTGTGTTCCAGCGTGTCGTGAGTGGTGGCATGCATGGCATCCTGATTGAGTTTTTGGATTTGCGCTTCAAGTTCCTTGATGCGTTCAATTTTGGCTGTGCGTTCGCTTTCAAAAAGTTGTAATTGGACGCGATGTCGTTCTGGATGGCCCTTGAGTTCGTCTAACGCGGATTCCTTTTGCTTGAGTTCTTCAAGAATGGCAAGCAGTTCGGCATTCAGGGTTTGCGATTCATCGGCCATAAAAGCGGAGGCCACGCAGTCGCTGCCAAGTTCCTTTTCTTCACCGCTTCCAATATGTTTAACGACAAACACGTACTTGATACGGTTGGAGGTGTGCACGCTGCAGCGCGCGTCGGGGTCGGTGGTGAAGTACATGTCTTCGAGGCGCCATTGGTTTTTGGCGGCGGCGTAAGTGACGGCGTCCGAAATGCTAACAACGCCACGGGCCACAGCTTTCCAATAGCTGGAGGGCCGATACTGCGCGTGCTCATGTCGGTCGGCCAAGTTGCGGAGGGTAAATTTTAGGGGCATTGCATACATATCGATCTATTAAAATAGATATTTCAGTGGATCCGAGCCAGGCTTCTAAAAAAAAAATCGGTTCCCTACTTGAGGTTATAGATTCGCAGCGCATTGCTGCGGCCGATCTTCAGGCGCAAGTCCGCCGGAAGCTGGGCGAGGACGGTCCAGGTATCTTCGAAGCTGGGAGGTCCCTTGCGGCGCGTTTTATCGGGGATACCCACAAATTCATCGGCGCCCACCACAAAACGATCAGAAAAATCGCTCATCAGTTTTTTCCATTCGGGCTTGAGGCGCAGATCCGGATCCACAAGATCGTTGCCGGCGCGGAAAGGTTCAAATTCATTGCGTACCACTTTAATAGCCAGGTAAAGGTTGGAGTGGGCGTTTAGAAGCCGACGCAAAAGTTCCGGGGTCAGATAGCCCGTGTTGTCCCAGCCGATATGCTGCCACACGATCCGGGCCTTGCGATTGTGGGCCAGCAGGCGCTCGAAGGCCGGAAGGTTGGCGCGTATCGTTGCAGGGTTGGCGGAAGATCGTCCGGCCAAGTTGCGCGGCAGGGACTGGTCTTCCGGCACGGCTTCCATATGCAGGTCGATGGCCAGGTTATGCTGCGCCGCAATATCTGCCAGCAACAAAAATAGCGGATGATCCGGCGCGGTTTCTTTAAACGGATGTTGCGGCCCAAAGCTAAAGTGCAGTGCGGCCATTTCGCCAAAGGCCTTGGCCCCGTCTGCAATGATCCCCTGGGCTTTTTGTTCAAACTCCTCTTTGAGTTTGGGCGAAACCGATTTCGGATCACTGCCAAAAATCAGCGGGCTCAACTCGCCTCCACCAGCGGCTAAAACCAGGCGGCCCGGATACTTTTGCACCGCTCCGAGCAATTCCTGATACGTGTATCCACCCCGTTGCTTCGGCCCCTGCGGGGGTGGCATGACTATAGCCTTTTCAACGCCCGCGCGGTTCATCATTTCAATCAGGTGATCGGCAGCCGACTCGTAGTCACGGGCAGGTCGGCCGGATCCGGGGCCGCCTTCCATATAACTGCCGTCGAGGTGCATGTGTACGTCGACGTAACCCTTGGCGGAAGTTTCTTCGGCAGCCGAAGCAATCTGCGCCCCCGGATGGCCAAAGATTGCCAGCGCCGCCAATACGGCCAGCGCTATAAATCCGTTATTGAAGACTATAAATTGTCTGCGCATTTTCGTAACCGATTTTGACCGCCAGGTTGGACGACGCGGTGGCCAGTTTGGTGATGATGGCCCAGCTCGAATCAAAACTGCCCGGACCCGGAGGAGTTGTGCCCGCTGGAGCAAAAAAGTGGTCGGCGCCCATCATGATACGCGTGGGATATTTGTTAAACAGGCTCAACCATTCGGACTTGATATTGCCGCTGGAATCCAAAACCTGATTGGCGCTGACGCTGTCGGCGCTGGAGTGCTTGAGGTTCATGTACAGATTGTCGTAGAGCCCCAACAATTCGTCACACACGGTGGTGCTGCGTTGGCTGGTGTTGTCCCAGCCCGCATGCACCCACACGATTTTGACCTTGGGGCTTTTGGCGCCTGCGTAGGTCAAAAGATTTTTGAACTTGTCGATATTGGGCGTCAGCACTGCCGGATTGTACGAACAGCTACCAGAAGTCAGCGTAGGAAACGACATGGTCGAACTTATTGCTTCCATGTGCAGGTCGATGGGCACGGCTTTTTCGGATGCCACGTCCACCAGAGCATAAAACAGGGGATGGTCGGGCGGGGCCATCATGTAAATGTGACCGCTGCCCAGGCAGAAATGCTCGGCGGCTAATTCGCCAAAGCCGACAAAGCCCGTGGTATCGGCCAGTTGGCGGGCCACCGTTTTAAAGTTGGCCGAGTTGATGCTTTGGCCCGACACCGCATTTTGGATCATGATATTGAGCGATCCGCCGCCGCACAGCAGGGCAATGCGATCCGAATACTTGCTCACGGCCGCAGACATGTCCGTGCATTCGTAACGCGTGGCCGTCTGCTCGGAGGAGCTGGAAAAGGGCGGCGGCATGACCAGAATTTTTTTGACGCCCCAGGCGTTCATGCTGGCCACCGCCACGTCGGCGCCTCCGGTAAAACTCAAGACACCGCCGCTTTCGGAAGGTTGCAGGTGGGAGTGCGTATCGTAATATAGGTAGCTGCTTGAAGAACTTGAACTGGTAGTTTGGCTGGTGGAAGTGCAACCGGTCAGGTACGTCATTCCCAAAAAAATCAGCAGACCGATCAATAGGCCCAAACGTCTGATTGCCATCCCCATACGGAAAGTGTATCAATTGTTCAAGCGGGCCAGCGTGGAGAGGCTGTTTTCACAGCTTACGGACGCACACGCGCGTAAAAACGATCAATGCTCCGAACCGTTGCAGAAAATTTCCAGGGAACATCTCGCAGGTTTTCACGTTCAATAAAACGTTCCCATTGCATCTGCATCGTATGCGATTCGCCATGAACAGGGGAAAAGGTTTCCGGAAGCCGTGTGCGCCGCTTGATAAATGTTTGCTTCAGAGCGTGACATGTTTGATCAGCACCCAAAATTCCAGATTGGATCAATTTAAAAAGGTGGTAGTAAAAGCGAATGTAGTAAATGCGCTGGTCAATGTCTGGCGCTTTGACAAGGGCGTGGAATTTTTCGGCAAACATGTTTTCCGGCGGCTGGGTCCACACTTCAAACGGCGCAACGATTCCGCCCGCCACCCGCAAGCGCAGGCGCGGAATACTCCCGCTGCGCCGCGTGGCACCTACCAGGGGCTCGAACGGCATGTCGATTTGAATTCGGCCGACCATGCCTTGCAAAACGTAGGCCAAATGGTGCCGGTACACCAGGTAGGGGTTGGTGCGTTCAACTTGGGTATCCACTTGTAAGAAACGCAACTCACGGGCGTTACTGGCAAAGGCAATCTCCTGTGTCATGCCTCCAATAAAGGGTTGGTCTGACGAAAGTCCGTACACTGTAAAATCCATATCGCGGCTGGGGCGATCCATGGCGATCAGGTACTTCAGCGCACGGCCGCCTTTAAGTACCAGGTGATCCTGGTAGCGGCTGCGTGAAAGGCTCTCTAAAAACGCCTCTCCCGCCTGCCAGTCGCGGAGTAAGGCGGGTGTCATGCCGAGGAAGAGACCGGTTTCCGGGCGGAGGGCGCGGCGCATGTCCTCATATCGGTGGCGGCAGAGTTCCGTTGCAGAGTCTTGGGTGGGTATCCCGTCACTCTGGGGGTTCTAACTGCTACAAAATGACCGGGCTGCTTTTTACCGTTAAACTAATTCCTACATGACCAAAGTGGGTTTTTTAGGTCCGGATGGCACGTTTTCCAGTGAAGCAGCGCGCCTGTATAAAGGAAGTCGCCCTTTTGAGCTGGTTGAATACGACACCATCTTTGATGTGATGAACGCGGTGGTGACTGGCAAGGCAGAGCAGGGCGTGGTACCGCTCGAAAATTCCGTAGAAGGTTCTGTCACAACTACCTTGGACGTGTTCTTACAGGATAACCCGCTTCAAATGATTCAAGAAATTGATATTCCAATTGAACATTGTCTGCTTGTCAAACCAGGCACCAGACTCAATGACATCAGCGATGTCATTTCGCACATGCAGGCCCTGGCCCAGTGTCGCCAGTTTTTGCGCAACCGCCTACCATCGGCCAACACCGTACCGGCCCGTAGCACGGCAGATGCCGCCCGGCGTGTGGCTTCGGTAGCCCCCGAGATGTTTGACGGAAAAAGTCATGTTTGCGCAGCCATTGCCAATAAACTGGCGGCCAAAATGTATGGCCTCGATGTGCTCATGACGGGCATCCAGGATATCGACAACAACGTCACGCGTTTTGTGGTCATCGGGCAGGAGCAACTGCCGCCTTCGGGTCATGATCGCACCAGCATTGTGTTTGCAGCGCACCGTGACCAGCCGGGCAGCCTGTACGAATCACTGGGTGAGTTTGCCAAACGCAGTATTAACCTTTCTAAAATCGAATCGCGCCCCAGCAAAAAAGTGCTGGGAGATTACCTTTTTTTTGTGGATCTGGATGGACACAGCTCCGAGGCTCGCATTACCGAAGCATTAGAAGCGGTCCAAAAGAGATCGTCGTTTTTTAAGGTGATCGGGTCGTATCCCAAACATTTATGATCGATCCGCAAATCTTGCGCAAGAGTCCGGATCTGCTGCGCACGGCGCTCAAAAACCGGGGTGCCGATACCACCTTGTTTGAACGCGCGCTGGCAGCGGATGAAACCTGGCGCAAGGCCCAGACAGCCCAGGAACAACTGCGCCATAAGCAAAAAGAGCTTACCCCCAACGGAAAACCAACGCCCGAGCAGCAGGCCTTGCTTAAAGACATATCCAGCCAGGTCAAAGAGCTTGTCCAGGCGGCCGCTGACCTTGAAAGCAAAATGTTCGACGCTTTGCTGTTTATTCCTAACATGCCCGATCCAAGCGTGCCGGTGGGCGCAGATGCGGGCAGCAATCAGGAACTGCGTGTTTGGGGACAGCCGCGCCGTTTTGATTTTAAGGTTCAGTCGCATGACGAAATCGGTACGCGTCTGGGGCTTTTAAATTTTGAGCAGGGTTCTAAAATTGCCAGCGCACGTTTTACGGTCTTGCGCGGCTGGGGGGCCAAACTTGAGCGCGCGCTGATTAACTTTATGCTCGATTTGCACACGGACCGTCACGGCTACACCGAAATTTTTCCGCCGGTATTGGTCAACTCCAAAGCCATGACGGGTACCGGACAGCTTCCAAAATTTGCCGAAGACATGTTTAAGTGTGCGCACGACGATCTTTATCTGGCGCCCACCGCCGAAGTGCCGGTGACCAATTTGCATATGGATGAAATCATCGAAACAGAGCTCCCTATTAAATATGCGGCCTACAGCGCCTGTTTTCGCCGTGAGGCGGGGACCTATGGTGCTGACACGCGTGGGCTTATTCGGCAGCACCAATTCAATAAAGTTGAACTGGTTCAGTTTGTGCGTCCAGAGCAGTCCATGCCAGCGCTCGAAGAACTTACCGGTCATGCCGAAGAAGTGCTCAAGCAACTCGAACTGCCTTACCGGGTCATGGCGCTATCCACCGGAGACATGGGCTTTGCTTCAAGCAAGACTTACGATCTTGAAGTTTGGTTTCCATCGCAAAACACCTACCGCGAAATCAGCTCCTGCTCTAACTTTAAAGACTTCCAGGCCCGCCGCGCCAAGATTCGTTACCGGCCCTCCAAGGATGCCAAGCCAGAGTATGTGCATACCTTAAACGGTTCGGGCTTGGCAGTGGGACGCACGTTTGCGGCCATTTTGGAGAACTATCAGAATCTAGACGGAACAGTCACAGTGCCGAAGGTTTTAAAGGCGTACTTAGGTGGTATAGAAGTATTGGGATAACCATGAACTTTCGCATCCACGAAATTATCGAGTTCGGTGAGTATGAGGTAAAAAACAAGGAACTATTTCACAAACTCAACGAGCTTGTTCGTCAACAGTATAAAGGCAAGGACTTGAGTCGTAAGAAACCCAGACATCCTGCTGAACAGAGATTGTTGGAACGCTATCAGGCCTACTTGGATCATGCTAAACATACCGGACATTAGACGGGAACCGCATAAATATAAGCAGCAGCTTTTGCTGGCATGCCATGTGACCGAGCTGCTTTCACCATTGAAGCTGGTTCCGGTGCTGGTGGGTGGCGCAACGGTTGAATTTTATACGCTGGGTAGTTATCAGACCGCTGATATCGATATGGTTCTGCCAGGGGGAGATTTGGAAATGATCAGGGAGACAATGGAAAAGGCGGGCTTCAAGCGCGAAAGCGATAACCGGCATTGGTATCATCCAGACCTCCCCATCCCAATCGAGTTTCCGCCTTCTCCGGTACAAATTGGAGACCTGTTTATTGAAAACATCAACCAGATTTACGTTGAGGGGCATCGGCTGCATATATTGCGTCTGGAAGACATTGTTTTGGATCGTGTTGTCGCTGCCCAGGAATGGAAAAGTGAGGAAATGGGCTTGCAAGCTGAAGCGATCATGTTGGTCAATTATTCAAAGATGGACTGGTCTTACCTGCACAAAGCAGCCCATCAAACCAAAGCACTGGAAACCTTGCAACGTTTACAGGGTTCTGTTAAAAAAACGATTGAATCTTTAAAATAAAACAGCCCAGTCTTATCAAGTCGTCGGATGCAGATTTTGCCCTTGGTCACCGAATAGAGTAACCTATTCTTCTCATGAAAACTTTTATTAAAGATTTAAAAGTGGGCCATTCCTTCGATACCCAGTTCCTGCTGGTGGACTTTCAGCTTAAGAACAAACGTGATGGCGGTAAATACCTGTCGCTTGAGTTGATGGATAAATCGGGCAGCCTCAAGGGCAATATGTGGGATAACTTTCTGGGCCTGGTCGATGTCATTCAAAAGAACGACGTGGTGGCGGCTTCGGGAGTGGTGCAGGAGTATCAAGGACGAACCCAGGTCACGATCTCGCGCATGCAGCGCTTGGATCTTGAGCAGGTCAATCTTTCTGATTTTGTTACCAGCAGCAAGGCCGATATTCAGGCGTTGTGGGCCCAGGTTAAACAGCGCATGGATGGTATGAAAACACCTGCCCTGAAAGACTTGTTAAAGGCTATTTTTACCGATGAGCGGGTTAAAAAATTTCTGGCAGCGCCGGCGGCCAAGGCTTTGCATAATGCTTACCGGGGAGGCTTAATTGAGCATGTTTATTCATTGTTGCTGATGTCCGAAGCGGCGCATGCGCATTACAAGGCGTTGGGCGTCGATTTTAACCTTGAACTGGTGCAGACCGGTATCCTTTTGCACGATCTCATGAAAACCGAAGAGTTAAGTTACGAACTTTCTATCGATTACACCGATGTCGGTCATCTGATTGGTCACCTGCCCATGGCCTTGCAACTGATCGAACGCCATGCGGCCGAGATTTCTGACTTTCCGTCTGGGCTTAAGTTGCAACTCGACCACATTGTATTGTCGCACCACGGCGAGCTTGAATATGGTTCACCCGTGATACCCCAAACCGTTGAGGCGCTGGTGGTTTCGTACCTGGATCAGCTCGACAGCCGCATGTGGGGTTATCAAGCGCTTAAAGATCGCAAGGAAGCATCTTCAAATTGGACCGATTCCAACCGCATGTTTGCCACCCAACTATTTGTTCCCAATGGATCTTCATAGGATTTGTTTGTTTCTATAGACCAATCACTGGACCAATGAGTATGATCTAGCTTTCGCATGCCTTGGCAGATCGCCTTACTTTCGCTGACTTGCCTGTGCCTGGCGTTTTTAATCAGGCGCTTTCAACGTAAACGTGCCGCCCGTTTGTGGATGGACGCCAAATTGCTGACGGCCTTGCGCAAAGCCAGCGAAGGCATCGATATGGTGAGCATCCTCGAACCCTTGTTGCAGTTTTTTTATGATGTCACCCAGGGGGCAGGCAGTGGCGTGGTGATCTATGCCGCGCAAAGTGTGCGGGTGTATACCCATCCGCACGTGACGCGCGCATACGAATGCCTGTTTCAGGGTCAAGTGCAGATCAG
>JAHFDA010000030.1:0-13339 GCA_023249225.1 bacterium | reverse complement strand
CAAACTGCAGCATCCCCTGGCCTTTGCGCGTAAAAAACCAGGCTGGGCTGATGTGGATACCTGGCAAACGATGCAGTCCCTGGCCCGTGAGCTGCGCCTGGCCTGGGTGCTGCCTGTGGCACACCGTGGAGAAACCTTTGGAGTGGCGCTGCTAGAGCATCCGGCCCAGGGCGAATATCACTCTGAAGACATACGCCTGCTGTGTTACATTGCGGATATGTTGGGCTTGCTGCTGGCCAACAACAAATTGTACGAACTGACACGCGAAAAAGACCGCCGCATTCGGGCGCTTAAAGAAAGTCTGATCGACTTTTCAGATGATGCCTCCGACGACAGTTACATGCTTCAAAAACGCTTTCAGGACAAGTTGTGGAAAGCCGAAAAGCGTTTTAAGGAACTTAAAGAATTGCTCGAACAACGCGAGGAAAAAGAAGCTTTTTTGCGCCACGAACTTAAGACCCCCCTGGCGGCCATGGCCGCCTACCTCGAAGCTCTTCTGGCCAAAGAGGAACTGCCTTTTGACCGTAAGGACAATGTTCAAATTCTTTATGCCGAGGTCATGCGTCTGGTGGACCTGGTTAACGCTTCACGCTATGAACCTTTGGGTGCAAAGCTGGGCGGGAACGCGGACAAACTGGCCGCTGCGCCATCGGCAACCCCGACCTGTGAGGTTAAAATTTCTTCGGTCATCCAGGATGCGGTTACCCTGTTTCAGGCCCAGGCCGACAAGGCCAAGATTGCCTTAAGCACACACCTCGACCATCCCCAGGTATTGGCCAAGATTGACCCGCAGGCTTTAAAACAGGTCATTCTCAACCTGCTTTCGAATGCCCTTAAATACTCTCCGGCCCATACGTCGGTGCAAATCAGCAGCAACCGTTTGGCAGATAAAAACGAGATTGTGATTACCATTGCCGACAAGGGGGGTGGCATCGACGAGGCCTTTATTCAGAAAATATTTGAACCAAACGTCCGCGTCCATCAGAATAGTAATCGGATTGCGGGTCAGGGTCTGGGCCTTGCCATCAGCAAAGAACTGGTGGAGCAATGGGGCGGACGCATTTGGGCCCGCAATCACAACGGGGGAAGCGAGTTCTGCATCTCCTTACCGGCGGTGAAAGAAATTGAACACGGAAGATAAAACGCCCGGTTCGCGGCGGCGGGTACTGATTGTTGACGACAATAAACGGCACCTTAAAGGCATCAGCGGTTTGGTGGACGATGGCGACAAGTACCAGGTTTTTTTAGCCGAAAGCGGCCAGGAGGCCATTGAGATCATCAAGACCCAACACATGGCGCAAAACGCCATTGACGTGGTGATCAGCGACAGTCACATGCCTGTGGTCAACGGTTTTCAGCTTTTTCAAAAGCTGGCGCTCTACGACCACAAACCCAGTTTTATATTGACTTCGGCTTTTGCGACCGATGCCAGCGTGCGCAAAGCCAAGGCTGAAGGCATTGCGGCAGTGGTCGAAAAACCGGTGCGTAAAGAAGACCTCGAGCGGTTGATCGACCAGGCCATCGAGGCGCAGCACCAAAAAAAGATTCTCCTGGTAGATGACCACGCTTTGCTGGCCAAAACGTATGCCGAGGCCTTGCGCCAGGCCGGGCACTTTGTGTTTTATGCTGTGTCTGGTGAAAAGGCCCTGCAGATGGCGCGCAAGTTTTATTACGATCTTTACTTTATCGATTTAAACCTGCCTGATCTTTCGGGTATCGAGCTGATGCGCAATATCAAACAGTTGCGGCCCGATGCCATGGTCATCAGTTTGTCGGGTGAGGCCAGCGTGCGCGAACGGGAACAACTCAAAATTTTGGGTGTCTACGACCACCTTGAAAAACCCATGAGCCAGCGCCGCCTGCGCCATATGACCGATATCTATGTGCAAAAACTAGCCAGCTACCGGCGCGGTGTGCACGAGGCCATTGCCCGAAAAGAGCGCAAGACCATTTGGCAGGTGCTGCGCGAGGCAGTGGACGAAATCATTCGCATTCTTAAAACCACCTAACGATGTCCTTGATAAACTGTTGTTTGAGCGCGTCCCAGGCGTAGACGCGCCGTCCGGCGTAAGCGTTCTGTCGCGCCCAATCTTCAAACTGCCACAGCTGGCGCAGCACATTTTCGCTCATACGGGTTTGTTCACCCAGTTTAAAGTGATTGAGCGCGCTGACCTGACAATGCAAACTGGTTTTACCGCGCATATATGCGGCAGTGGCCTTGGTGTTGCCGCCGATCACGTAATAGACATGATCCATCTCAAGCGCATGGATAGGTTCATCGGCCAGCACCGCGTCAAAGGCTGCATCGGTCAACGCCAGGTAATGCAAGAGGCGGCGCGGGTCAATGCCGCCATATTGCAGGGAGCCTAATTTTTCTAGTGAAATTTCTTGCGTGTTGACGGGGACACGTTCCCGTAGTTCATCTTCTAGCAAGCACAAACGGTCCAACGTAGCTGCAGTGCCAAGCAAAATGGGTCCAAAAAATTCCATGAACACATTGAGTCCCTTGCCGCCTTCGTGTTTGCTGGCGGCACGTTTTTCGTAAATGGCAGACACTTGGTCTGGGGTCAGCATGCGCGCATGCCCGGGCACTGGAAAAGGGGTTTGATAAATTTCTTGTGGGCTGCGTCCGTCTAAGATGCTGGCCTGCGTAATGCCTTCGGACGAGGATGCGCGATGGCTCAACAGCATGTCACTGAAATTCCCTGATTCCAGGTCTTCTAAACTTTTGCAGATATGCAGGGGTGTCGACGGCTGTTAATATTTTGCTTGTGATTCTCTTTAAAAACCTGATTCTGGTGGGCATTGGAGGTTGCTTGGGTGCGGTATCCAGATACAAACTGGGCGGACTTGTTTTGCATTCAACGGCAGACTGGAAGTTTCCGTTAAGCACCGTACTTGTCAATGTACTTGGCTGTCTGGTGGCGGGAATCCTGGCAGGACTGGCCGAAAAACATGATTTATTAAGTGCGGACATGCGCCTGTTTCTTTTTACCGGCTTGCTGGGCGGCTTCACCACGTTTTCGGCGTTTGGCCTTGATACGGTGTATCTGCTACAACGGCACGAAACCCTGATCGCCCTGTCCAATGTCACGACCAGCGTGGTTTTTGGAGTTTTGGCTTTGTGGCTGGGCATTCGGGTTACAGGCTTTTTTTAAAAGCAACCACAAACTGCCGACCCTCAAGGGGTTGCATCGAATAATTAAAAACCTCAAAGTACGGTTCTAAAAAAGTATGCGGCCCGGTGACATGGTGCGGCTCGGGCAGGACAAAACGTGTCCAACCGGTCCACATCAACAGACCCCCAATGTGTGGGCCAGCTTGTGCGTTGGGATAAAGCCGCAGGACGCGATAAAACTCTTGAAGCATCAAACGGGTTTCTGCGGTGGTATTGACATGTTCGGTGCCAATTCCGCTGGCAACCACGGCATCAAAGGACTGATCCTCAAAAGGCAAGTGGCAGGCATCCGCAATGCGCATGTTACGCAGGCGCTTTAGCAACCAATGTTTTTTAAATTGCCTTGTCACGTCTATCCCATGACTATGGATTCCAGTCTGCCTGCGGATACTCGCGCACAGGTGGCCTTCGGAACAAGCGGGAATCAAAATTTCGGGATCGCGGCGGTATTGCTTTCGAAAGGCTGCAATCCAGGGCAGCAGCAGGTGCAATATCAGCGGATCGATGTGGTTGTGGTAAATATCTTTAAGTTCATGACGCATCTTATAAAACTCCGAGGGCCATACGGGGCGTTGATATCGGGCGGCGCTTAAGAACAGCGGCAGGCGCCTGAAATAGGGATTATGCTTAAGCCCTTCTGCAAGATGCCTGGCATTCGATCCGACCAGCAGAAAACCGTCCGCTAACTTTTGTTCTGTCCGTTCTTTTAAGGTGATACCCTGGCCGGGACGAAACAAAAACTTATGTTCCAGCGGGCCAACGACTAGGGTGCTTTGGTCGGACAGGGTGATGACAGGGCAGTCAAACATGTTAAAGGGTTCCGTCAGCGCTGGCGCAAGCTCAAAAGGGCGCCGGATGGCAGCTTCGATATCGCTGCGAAGCCAGTCGGACGGAAGACGCAGGGCGGCCAGGCGGTGCTGCATGACAAGATTATCGGCTCTCATGGCGGTAAGTTTCAGGATATTTGGATGTACTTCGTTAAAACCCAATACATTTTTTCATGCGTGTGACGATATTTTCTGACCCCGCACTAGCGGCGGATTTCATTTAAGGAGATCACAACATGTTAGGGGCCACACGCTTACGTTTTTCTGCCATCACGCGGGTTGAATTAAATTCTGATGGGTTTCGCCTTGGGCCAGATCTACTCACCGATACCAAGGCCAGCGCCCAGCGTTTTATCAAGGCCGGTTTTTGTCCGGGCGACGTGGTCGATTTTGGCGGTGCCGACATTGTGGTACGCGCCATGCGTGGACACGGCATGACTGCAGAGGCCTATTATCAAGAAGAAGTTACTGTTTCCAACCTTAGTCCGCAGCAGCTTGCCATCGAGATCAATGCTGCCGCCGCCAAAGCACTGGAGTCTAAGAACGCAGTTTCTACAGAAGTCAGCCGTTACATTGAAGAGGGCGTCATCAGCTATTACTTTGAACAAGGCAAGACCATCCCGTGGATTGAAAAACTTTCCGAACCCCAGGCCAAGGCCCTGCTGGGTGGCAAGGGTTATGGCCTGTATCAAATGCGTTGCCAGTTGGCTGAAAAATGCCAACAAGAAACCGGTCATGAGCTTTTAACGTCGGCCACATTTAACATTGCTTGTCATGTGTCGACCATGCTTGAATCCGGAAGAATGACAGACGCGATTTGTGGCACCATTCTCGAAAATCTGGCCCGCATGGAAGCCGATACCGGAAAAAGTTTTGGCAGCCTTGAGAATCCGCTCTTGGTTTCGGCGCGTTCTGGCGCGCGCGCCTCGCTGCCTGGCATGATGGACACCATTCTTAACATTGGCCTTAATGACGCCAGCGTAGATCACTTGGTGGGCAGGTGTGACACACAGGCCACCAGTCTACGTTTGCAAATGGAAGCGCCCCGCGCCAGACGCAAGCAACTCCAGCAGCAATTGGAGCAAGCTGAAACCCAGGCTCGATTTTGGCTTGATAGTTACCGGCGTTTGCTCATGATGTTTGGCGATGTGGTGTTTGAGTTGGGCGGTGATAAGTTTGAACATGCCCTGGAAGAAATCAAAGAGCGCCGGGGCGTCAAGGACGATACCCAACTGACGGTTGATGATTTAAAAGATCTGATTGGCACCTATAAAAGTTTTTTTACATCTGAACAACTGCAAGTATTTTCTGATCCGTCGAAAGTACGTGAGCAGGTGATTCTGGCGTCACAGGCTGTTTTTCGCAGTTGGCACAACGAGCGCGCTGCCTTTGCCCGCCAAAAAGATGGCATTCCGCACCACTGGGGTACGGCCGTCAATATTTGTGAAATGGTCTTTGGCAATAAAAACAAGGCCAGCGGCACGGGTGTGCTTATGACGCGCCACAACACCACCGGAGCTGTGAGTGATGTGGTGGACGGCACGTTCTTACAGATGGCCCAGGGCGAAGACGTGGTGGCCGGTGTGCGCAACAGCGGTTCGCTTGAAAGCATTAAAGGCATGTCCGAACTGGCGCATACCTACGAGCCGATTGTGGCTATTTCACGCTGGCTCGAAAAAGAAGCCCGCGACATGCAGGATTGCGAGATCACGGTTGAAGACGGCAAAGTTTACTGGTTGCAAAAACGCAGTGGCAAGCGTTCGGCCTTTGCCGAGGTCAAGATTGCCCTCGACATGTACAAAGAAGGTTTGATTTCTGCCGAAGAAGCGGTACTGCGCGTCAATGCTGCGCGGCTGCGCGAAGCTTTGCTGCCCTCGTTTGATCCGGCGGCCAAAAAATCGGCGCAGGTGCTTACCAAGGGTGCTGGCGCCAGCCCGGGTGCGGCTGTGGGCGAGGTGGTCTTTACGCAGGACGAAGCCTTGGCAGCGGTTAAAGCCGGTAAAAAAGTAATTCTGGTCACGGTGATGACCAATCAGGAAGACATCAAGGGCATGGAAGCCGCAGAAGGCGTATTAACTTCTACCGGCACCAAGGTGTCGCATGCCGCCATCATGACCACGGCCTGGGGCAAGTGCTGCGTGGTGGGTGCCAGCGAAATTGAGTTTGTCAAAGAAAGTGGTCGGATTGTGGCGTTTAAGGCCGGCGGGCAAACGATTATTAAGGGAGACGTTATTTCCATTGATGGAAGCGATGGTTCGGTGATTAAAGGGCCTGTCAAAAAAATTGATATCCAGGGTCTGCCAGCTGAAATTTCTGAAATGATCGAACTTGCGCGGCCTTTTGCCCGATTAGAAGTCCGTGCCAATGCCGAAGCGCACGATGTGGCCAAGGCCCGCCAGTTTGGCGCACGTGGTGTGGGGCTGGCGCGTACCGAACACATGTTTTTGGGAGACCGCCTGATCTCGATTCAAAAGTTTATGTTTGGGCGTCATCCGCTGGGATCAAGCGAACGAAAGGCTGTGCTGGCAGAAATCCAAAAAATTTATTATGACGAATTTAAGACCATTCTCAACGTCATGGATGGCCATGGCTGTACCATAAGGCTTTTGGATGCGCCATTTCATGAATTTACGCCCGACCATGCTAAAAATAATTATCTTTCGCAGGTGGAACGTTCGGCCAAGGAACTTGGAATTTCATCCACAGAAATGCATGAACGCTTTACAGCCAGCCACGAAAGCAATCCCATGCTCGGAAACCGTTCGGCCCGCTTTGGCGTGCTTTATCCTGATTTTTACGAAATGCAGTTGCGGGCTGCGTTTATCGCGGTCAGCGATCTCATGGCAGAGGGAAAGCATCCGCATATGGAGATCGAAATTCCGTTGCCATCCACCGGCGGCGAAGTGCAGTTTTTCCGCGACATGTTTGACCGTGTGCGACGCGAGTTCCGGTTGGGAGATCAGCTTCCCTCCGCCAAATTTGGCATCATGATGGAAGACCCAGCCATGGTTAAAATGGTAGGCCGTGTGGCGCATCTGCTGGATTTTGTGTCTTATGGAACCAACGACATGACCCAGACCACCTTGGCTATTTCGCGCGATGATGCCGGGCCGTTTATTGGCGAGTACATTAAACAGGGCTGGTACGGCACCATGCCCAACGGTACGCCCATTGATCCCTTTGCCCAGGTGGCGCCAGCTGTGGAAGCCATGATTGCCGAGGGCAACCGCAACCTGCGTTATGTTAATCCCGACATCGAAATTTTTGTGTGCGGCGAACACGGTGGCGATCCGTATTCCATCAACCGTTTTCGCGCGCTCGAGTTTACCGGCGTCAGCATGAGTGTTTTTAAAGCCCCCGGCGCCGTCATTGCCGCCGCACAGGAAGAAATCAAGCGCGCAAAAGCCATGGAGAAGGCTGGGCTTAAGGTTGTAATCGTTTAATCCATCATGCCCGATTCGGTAATATGAAGCTATACCGATGGGCATGAATTTTTATCTGGATCTTTTCAATCTTCTTGATCAGGCAGAGGTTGACTATGTTCTTGTCGGAGGCATTGCTGTCAATTTGCATGGAGCAATTCGCATGACAGCAGATGCAGACTTAATTGTTCATCTTGAAAAAACCAATGTGCATAAGTTTGCCGAGCTGATGACAGCGCAGGGCTATAAACCCAGAGCACCTGTAAGTCCGTTTCAATTGGCGGATGAAAATGCCCGCAAGGATTGGATTGAGCATAAAGAGATGAAAGTATTTTCGTTTTTTCATAACACGGATCACTTTAAGATTGTGGATGTGTTTGTGACGGAACCGATTCCTTTTAAGGATTTATTGCGCGAATCTGTGGTGCGGGACATTGAGGGTATTCGGGTGAGATATGCATCGATTGATCATATGTTGCTTCTTAAAAAGCAGGCTGGCCGGGAGCAGGATTTAGAAGACATTCGTGCGCTGGAATACATTAAAAGAAAGAAAACCCATGAGTCTCAAAATTAAAACGGTTCAAAAGTTTAATCCCCAAAAAATTGATGAGTTTTGGGAACTTAACGCAGGTGAACGTTTAGAGTGGCTGGCCCAGGCGCTTGAGTTTATGTACAAGGCTGCTGATGCTGATGATCGGGAACACTGGGTGGAACGGGTTCATCGTCAAACCCCCGGAATGGATTCGTCCAAAACCTACTGAACTTCGCTTAAGCTGCTTTTCGATCATATTGCAGAGGCAGGATGCCATTCAAATCCATTCGCTTATAATCTATTAGTGAACTGCCGCCGCATCAGCGAAGCCTTGGAGACGGAATTTGGCCCTTTGCCGGACTGGACCCGTGATTCCGGCACCAATTATTACAAGATTCTAAGATTAAATCTGGACTGTACGCATGACGATATTGTGGATGCCTTTGCGCGTGAGTGGCAATGCTGGCGCGGGTCGCGGCATCCGTATGCGCCGCTGGTGCGTCAGGCACTCGAAGAGGCCTACGAAGTCTTGAGCGACGACTTTGTGCGCGATGTGTACGGCATGTTTCTCGACCACCACCAGGACTTTCGTTTTATTTTCCGCGACATGTTGGAAGGCACGGTGGAACGCTCGCCTTACAACATGGCACTGCGACTCTTTGCCGAAGGCATTACCCTGCCCGAAAAACCGACGTCGCGAGCGCCGGCCGTTTCCACGCTGACGCCTGCAGAACGCGCGCAACTTACCGAAGAACTCCGGGCGCTGTATCGCCAGCAATGGCAGCACACTTTCCGGCTGGTGTCGGCCATTCTGATGTTTCCGGCTGCGTTGCTGGTCATGCTGCTACCGGGATGGAAATGGCTGGGAATTTTGCTGGTGCTGGGAGACGTTGCATCGGCGGTGGTATGGACCCGTGAGTTGACCAAGTCGATGAACGCCATCATCGCCAAAGAAGCGTTACTGCGGGTTGCAGACGATGAAACACGGGATTCTCCAATGGATGATGCCCTGTCGAGGCGTTAACATTAAGCGCATGCAGGCTGCGCGCATTGCTGTCTACGATCCCTGCCTTCACATTGCCAAGCCGCCGCCGCGCTTTACCCAATTGCCTGTGGTGGGAGCCTTGCTTGAATTTCGCGTTGCTTTGCTAAGTGCCGAGGAACTGGTCAGCTTGCCACGCGTGCAGCTGACGCGCGCTGATGCCGAAAAATTGCTGGCACGGCCTGATGTCTGCCGGGTGGCGGACGAAGATTTTTTCAACCGACTGGTTGACATGAATAAGGTTCCTGCCTTAATCGCCTGCGATCCTGTGCCACTTTTTAGTTTTAGTGCGGATCAGCAAATCTTAAGAATCGAGTATGTCACCCAAAACACTTCCGGACACATTTTGCGTTGTGAGGAAATTTTTGAAAACGCGGTTTTCAAAAATTACTGGAGCATGCGCGCAGACTTGCTTGCGCGTGATCCCAAACAAGATGTCGAAAATGTGGCGGTGTTTCGTGGTTGGGTCAGCGAGGTTTTGGATCTTGCTTTAAACCTGTGTGCTCTTAGCCAGTTTTATCCAGCGTATATATTGTCTAACCTGCTCGATGAGCACATCGAAGAAGTCCGCGCCCTGGAACGAGAAAGCGCCCCGCCATCGGCCAACGAAGCTGACGAAGGTACGGATGAAATTGCCATTGAAGAATATAAAACGCACATGGTCCGTTTGCTTATCAACGACCTGCTGCAAATTTGGGAGCAGGTCACCGAAGGTGAACACGAAGACGTCCATGGGCAAATAAAAACCCTGGCGTTAAAGCTGGGATCTCTGCTTTTGAACCCCTTTCTGGCGGATCATTTGACTGATTTATGTCAGCGGATCGAGCGCGCCAAGGCGGAGCAGCGTGATGGCGATGTATCGGCACAGGTTTCTGATCCGGTTGCGGATGCGTCGCTAGACCCAGATCCCAGCGGCCTTGAGCCACGCTTTAGCCAGATGGTGGTCTTTGGTAAGTTGCTTAAATTTCAAGTCAAGCCGATCAGGGTTTCGGAACTTAAACGCATGGATGGTGTGCAAATATCGGCCCAGGATGCCCAGCGGCTGTGCTTGATGGCTGATCCAGCACTGCTTGGCGAAATCAAAGCCAAAATACAAATACTGGGTTCTTATCGTGGAATCTGGGGCATTGAAGCTTCGCCCTTTGTGCGTGTGAATAGCAGCGGGCAAAGCCTGGGAGTGACCTACGTTTGTTTCGACTCGGATGCAAAGCTGCTGCGTTGTACCGAAACATACGATTTCGATGCCCTGCGCGGGTATCACTTTTTTACCAAGGAATTACCAAAGCGCGATGCCGAAGATGAATTAGAACGTTTTGATGTGTTCCGGGCAGAAGTCAACCAGGCCCTCGATTGCTGCCACAAACTCTGGCTGCTCGGACAATTTGAAATGGCCCGTTATCTGACCCTGGTGCTGACACAGTTTATTGACGAACTGCGTGATGCCGAGGCGGGCGAAATGGACAGTCCGGAGATCAAGGGCCTGGGCAGGTTTTTAACCGACGAACTGGCCATTGAGGAATACAAGGTGGGCCTGATGTATTACCTGCAGGTGGATTTAATGCGCATGGATGCATGTGTTCAGACCGGAAATTTTAGCCAGGCGGTTCAGATCTTAGATACATTATTGGTCAAGCTGGGTTCCAAGCTGATCAATTTGGATATCATCAAGCCACTGACCCGGTACCGTGACGAACTTGAAATTTTGGTTCGCAACACCGCTGCAAAATAGTGCTTTAGCGCAGGTTATACAAATACAAGACCCCCGCCCAGCCGCTCGGCATCATGGCGGGGGCGATCTCAAGTTCCTCACCATATTTGCAAGCCATCTGTAAAAAGTAGTGTGCGTGGTAGTAGGCTTCGATCATCGGACGGGTGTGGGTGTTCCAGTTGCGGTTATGCGAAAAATGAAACCGTTTGCCGGTGCCTTGCGCCACAATTTCCAGGAACCATGGGTTAAGGCCTTTTTCAGGCAAGGGGTTTAGTTTTTCAAGTGCGGCCTTGATTTGCAGTGTCAGGTTCTGGATGCCGTATACCTTTAAGCTTTGGTGATAAAAACGGTAGTGCAAGTCTTCAACTTCATTATCGCAACACTGTAAAAGCGCCTGTAGTTCCGGAAGATGAGCTTTGATATTTTTTAAAAGCGACTGTACGCCTTCCACCGTGTCAGGGCCATTCCAATTGGGTTCGGAGATTTGCTTGTGGTGCACGGACACTATTCTACCGGGGAATCGATTTTAGCTTGAGTCTCAAGATACTCTAAAAAAAAGTATACATGAATCCCTAAATTTAACGATGCTTATCGTGACCTTGCTTTCTCACAAACAAATTGCTTACCGGCTTGAAAGTCTCGAACTTGCTTTAACGAGGGTGGATCAGGTTTGGTCCCAGGGATCCCCGGAATGGAATGGTTTTTTAGATCTCTGGCAGCGGTCTTTGCTGGAACTGCGTACACTGTACAAGCAGATTCCAGAGCAGGACAACCGTCGGGTGGGTATTTCGGCCACGCTGAATCTTTCCAAGGACTACCTGCTTTCATCGGCAGAAGGCACTCCGGATTTGTTGCGTTATTACAAAGAATTTGAACACCTGGTTTGGAAACCGGTGCAGCATTACGGACACGAGCGGGATCTAGCGCTTTTCCGGTATTTTCTAAAAAACCTGTTGACGTTGTGGTACTTCAAAATCTGGGTGATCACACTCGAAGACCAGACGCCGCCCCAGGATTCTGGTTTGTGTCTTGATCCCACCCGTGACAAAGACGCGCCGCTGGCGGTGGCGCAACTGCATTGGCTGCTTGATCAAAGTTTTTTCAGCAACTTTGAGTTTGAAGAGCAGTTAAGTGTATTAAGAGAAAAGTCTCTCGGGGCAAGTGTGGACGAAAATAGGGAACGGGTTCAAAACGAATGGCAGAGAATTAAAAGCGCGCTTTACCGCAGCATGGCCAGTGATTTTGAGCGTTTGCTGCCACGTCTGGCGGCGCTGGTTCCAAATGTGTCACTCGCGACCGAAACAGACATCGACATGCTGCAGTTTAAACTGCAACTAGAGCGCTACGGCTATCCTTCTTTTAGCGAGCAGCCATTGCCAAATTTTGAAGCCAGCTTGCGTGACCGTGTTTGCGTGCACTTTCATGGGATCAGTGAAGATTCTCTGGCCAAAGTAGAGGCCCTGCATGAACTGGGCGCGGTTTCATTCATTACGCTGGAACAAAGCTGGCACGAGGATAAGTTTCTTGATGGCCGCAAACGGGTCTGGGTTAAAGAGGCCATCGTGCGTGGGCCCAAGCATTATCACCGCGTTAAGTTTGATCAGCCTGTGGATGTGCATTATGGCTTTGACTGTTATGCGGACATGCCCAGTCCTGGTTCGGTCTGGCACCAGCGTTTGACCGAGGTCAAGGATTTAGGGCTGCGGGTGCTGACCCGTCCGGAGATTCATGTGCCACGTACGATATGGGTGTGTCCGCCACAGGAAAATCACCTGGACGAATTTCAGCTTAAACTGCGCAGGCAATACCCGCAGATGCCAGTAATCCTTTGCGAAGTTGGCGATGAATACATGGATCAGTTATGTCTGCATCTTTGGGAACAGGGTTTTAACCAGATGGTCATTAAACCCAATCAAAGCGACTGGGGCTTGGGTGTGCGCATGGGATCCATTGGAGACCAGGCCTATCTTCAACGCTTTAAAACCATGGCAGCGCTTTTGCTGGGTAGTGGCCAATCTTTTGTGGTTCAGGAACGCATTGAGCCGCCGTATTTAACCATCAATGGCGCTGAATGTGACTGGAATTTAAGGGTGTTTGTCACGCGCAATGAGCATGCGATGCCTGTGGTCAGCGGTATGACGGTGCGTTACGCCCCCAAGGGCGGGCCGGTGAATTTGTCGCTGACGGCGCGCACCTTGGCGGTTGAAGAACTTAAACCCTTGTTGGGTTTTGGCGATGCAGAATTTGACTCCATGCTTAAAGACATTCACGCCACTGCGCAGGCCATCAGTATGGATCTTGAGTGTGCCATACAGGCTGTGACGCCGGGCCACACGGCCGGTGCGCTGGATTGGAACGGTTTTGACATCATCGTGCGGCGCGAAAACGGGCGGCTGGTGCCGTATGTGATTGAGATCAATGGCTCCAATTCCGGCGCCATGTGGAACATAGGCGCGCATGTAGGCGATATAGCAGTGGCCACCCGTGACTATGCGCGGCAGATGATCCGTCGAGCTCAACACTATCGTTGCAACGTGAACCTGAATATCAACGAATCTGCGCAGTGGCAGCCCTATAATTCGGATCAGGCTCAAAAATATTATGACCGCTTGCTGCAGCGTTACCCGCAG
>JAHFDA010000083.1 GCA_023249225.1 bacterium | reverse complement strand
TCCGGAGTACAACGCCATTTTGGCCATTCGAAAATTTGCCAGCTCGGCCACCGAAGTCGAAAACGAATTTGTGCGCAAGGCCGCCTGGAGCGCCTGGCAAAAGATCAAGGCGCCCTTGCCCGTGGATACCTTTAAGCGCAGCATGCTGGTGGATCCTTCGTCCATGGTGCGGGCGGCGGCAGTACGGGCTGCCATCGAAATTGGCGACCGCAACTACATCACGGTCTTTGGCCGGGCGTTGGATGATTCGGATCACTGGGTGCGCATGTACACGCTGTGGGGTCTGGGTGAACTGGGGAGGCGCCTTGGAAACTGGTTTTATTCTGCCACCCGGTTTTACACCATCAGCAAAATTTGGGAACGCCTGATCGACATTGCCAGGCACAGTCCCAGTTTGGACGAGCGCGCCATGGCCGTTGCTGCGTTGGGGTATTTGGCCACGGCCGCAGAGCGCGAATTGCTCAACGAAGTCTATCCGCGTATACGCCAAACCTTGCAGGAGGCCATGCAGTCTCCGTGCGCCAGTATTCGTGTACGCGCTCTGCGGGCCTATGTGCACCGGGCGGTGGTGCTGCAAGACAAGACCATCACGCATAAGGATCTCCAAACGCGGCTACGGGCCTATGCCGAAGCTTTTCCGCAAGACACACAAATGCGCCGCTATATGGTCAGGGTTTTGCGCAAGCTAGGCGCAGATACATGCGGCATCGACTACGGACGGGCCCAGCGTCGTCGGGTGGCGACCCAGGCACGGGCGCAGGGTATTGTGCTGCGTGTGATTCCAACGCCTGAAACAGGGGTTGCCGATGGCGAGGGTCGTGCCGCTGTATTCGACGCCAGAGATTTTTTTTCAAGCCGCTACGCGAGTCCGTTCAATCAAGGCCAGATCGAGCATCTGGGCCAGCCCCAGGGCATCGACTTTGAACGTATGGGCCAGCAGCTTGAAAAATTATTTTCCGGCAAGATGATCCGCTACGGTATGGCCGATTGGCTCAACAGCACCGGAGGTCACGGACGTTACAAGCCCAATGCCAGCTTTCGCTTTGTATCTCCGCCTGTCGAGGCGCCCTTAGAAGTGTGGCTGACCGAAGCCGAGTATCGCTATGTCTGTCAAAACCAGTATAAAATCTTTCCAGACGGCGTGCCGGTGCAGGTGCTCAAATGAAGGGCTTCCGTTATCATCAAGTGGCCATGCGTGAACCGGTGTTTAATTTTTTTGACGATTCGCATTTAAATATCCATTCCACCGTTTTTGTGCATCCCACAGCAGTGGTCACGGGTAAAGTGATCCTGGCAGAACAGGTTTCCATCTGGCCGCTGGTGGTAATACGGGGGGATATTAACTTTATTCAGATTGGCGCACGCAGCAACATTCAGGATCTTTCAGTCATCCATGTGGCCGACAATGACCCGGTGATCGTGGGCGAGGATGTGGTGGCGGGACATCGCGTGATTCTGCACGGCTGTAAAATCGGCAACGGCGTTTTGGTAGGCATGGGCGCCATTGTCAGCAACGGCGTGGTGATCGGAGAAGGCAGCATCATTGGCGAAGGGGCCTTGGTCACCAGCAATAAAGTGATACCGCCCAACTCACTGGTGCTGGGTAGTCCCGGAAAAGTGGTGCGCGAAACCACGGCAGAAGAGCGCGAAAATACTTTATATCTTGCGCGTAAGTATCAAAAGGTGGCCGAGCGCCATAGGGAACAGTTGAAAAAAATCACAGAAGGTTAACTCGGGACTGCATGGGTGACGCATACAAATTAACCCCAGTATTTGTTATTATTTACCCTGTAAGCACCCCCATATTTTGTATTTCTTGCATATCAAAATACCCCCAGATTTAGTATTATTAGATCTGGTGGATATTCCTCGCGCAATCACCCCATTGCTGATCGAATGGAAAAATAATTCAGACCGTAAACCATTAATTATCCGTGGGGCACGGCAGGTTGGAAAAACACATGCGGTCACGAGTTTCGGCAAAAAATATTTTAAGCATTGCTTCAGTCTTAATTTTGAAAAGGATCGGGATTATCAAAAGTTGTTTGAGACCAGCCAATCCATTTCTAAACTCCTTGCGGAACTCGAAGTGCTTAGTCGTTTACCTATTACCCAAGGTCAGACTCTGGTTTTCTTTGATGAGATTCAAGCTTGCCCGCGTGCGATTGAGCTATTGCGGTATTTTTACGAAGAGGCTCCCCAATGCCCAGTGATTGCGGCGGGATCACTTCTGGAATTTGTGTTGGAGAAAAACATTTCGTCTTTTCCGGTGGGCCGGGTCACCATGCGCTATATGTATCCGCTTAGTTTTGAAGAATACCTGTTGGCAGAAGGTGAAGGTAAATTGCTGGACTATTTTCATAACCTTGGTTTTAATGACCCTGCCGTTGACGTGATTCATGAAAAGAGTCGGCAATGCTTGCGTCACTATCTGTTGCTGGGGGGCATGCCAAAAGTGGTTCACGCCTATCTGACACACAAAAATTTACTGCAAACCGAGGAACAAAAACAGGATCTCATACAGACGTTTCGGGATGATTTTCGGAAATATGGCAACCGTGTGAATACCGACAATCTGGATATTGCTTTTCGCGAAGCGGCGCATTATATGGGACAACAATTCAACTATGGTCAAATGGGTTTGGATTCTCGGCATCAAGCCTTGCAGGCCACAGGCATGTTAGAAAAAGCCATGTTGCTGCGGCGGGTTCGTCCAGTGCAGTCTGTATCATTTCCGCTGATCCCAAGAAAGAAATCTGTGTCTAAAATTATTTTTTTGGATGTGGGTCTGGCACAGTTTATGAGCGGCATTTCATCTGAAATTATTCACAGCGACAATTTGTCGTCCGTGTACAAGGGCGGTATTGCCGAGCAGTTTGTAGGCCAAACATTGCTGACGTTGGTGGGTACCCACAGCCACCCCGAGCTGTTTTTTTGGCAGTCGCAAAGAAAAAGCGCTCAATCTGAAATTGATTTTGTTTATCCTTACCAGGCGTATCTGATTCCCATCGAGGTTAAATATGGTAAGGGGGGTGCGCTGGCTTCGTTGCACCAATTTATGCATCAACATAAGGCACCGGTGGCGATCCGCATTTATGACGGACCCCTACGTTATGAAACACTTAAAATCCATCTGCCACAAAACCAAAAAGCCTTTAGTTACCGGTTGTTATCTTTACCTTTGTATCTGATACACGAACTTCCCAGGTTCTTAACCCAAGTCGTAGCGGGCATATAAAAGCGGGTGGCCGAGCGGCACCGGGAACAGTTGGCAAAACAAAATCACTAGGTGCTTATTGATAAGGGGGTTTAGGGCAAATCATCTTTCATCAACTGCGCGCGTTTGTAAGTGGCCTGTAATAATTGCGTTTCGTAGATTTTAAAAAATTCACGCTCAATATACACCACCCGTTCGACCCGATATTCAGAGCGCAGCGCCAGGTGAAAGACAATCACAAAAGATGCCTCGGGTCGGTAAACGCCCACGTAATCATTGCCGCAGGTATCGAAAGTCAGACGCAGGGGCCCATATTTTTTTTTAAGATCGGTTTCAATTTGAGTCCCATGGTCTGCTATTTCAAAAGCGATGAAGGCATTATAAAAAAACCAGTAGCGCTGCAGTGTTTTTAAATCGGATAGTCCCACGCAGGTAAGATGAACGGAGTCTTCGGGACATAAGATAAAAGGCATGTCTCCAATGGCCAGTCCCGTGCTTACAAGTTCGGCTTCATGGCAGTAACACACCGCCGAACGCAGAGAATCAAAATTTGCATCTTCACCGTACGCCATCAACGGGCCCTTTTGCTTTGTAAGCTCCTCCAGGGTTTCTCCCCAGCGCAATGAATAGATGTCTCCAGATACCGGTTTCCATAAATGGCGAATGGACTGCGTATTTACAAATGCAAGCGGTTCCGCAAGTAGCTGTTCTATGCGGGCCACAGAGGCTTGTTCAGAATCCATGGCCTGCGCGGTTTGCGTTAAAATGAACAGCGCCCAGCCCCCCCCAGCGAAACATACTTTTAAAATCAATTGCATTCTATTTCTGATGGCTGAATAATACAGAATAAACTACCGATGAAACAGAAAAAAAAGAAGCTCAACCAAGTCAAGTCAAGTCAAGTCAAGTCAAGTATCTCCCTCTCAAGGCTGGATACCGTTCATGCTGCGGGTGGGCCAAGGTTGCTTTGTTACGGTCTGCTTTGTGTGCTGGTATTTTTATTGCTGGATCGCTTGCTGTGTTACCCCTTGATCAGATTTGTCTATTCCAAGGTGACCATCAGTTCTCCTGAAATCGAAGAGGGCGGGGGAATCAATCAGGCCTTGGCGGCCCATGCCCAGGGGCTTGTGCTGGGTAGTTCGCGTGCCAAGGCTCACTTTGACCCCAGAATTTTAGCCAGCGAAACAGGATTGAGTTTTTTTAATGCGGGGGCTTATGGTCAGGGCACCGAATATAGCTATGCCATCGCCCGTTTGATGTGCGGTGTTTACAAACCCCAGGTTTTTTTAGTCAGTGTAGATCCAGCTGATATTTTAGTATCACCGGTCACGCGTCAGGGGCGTTTGAATGTTTTTAAGCCTTATATAGAAGGTTATCCCTGGCTGACCCACATTGTTTTTTCAGATTTTAATTTAGTTTCGGACTGGAGGCACTTTTTGGTGCGTACCATTAAAACCACCCATTTGAACGGATGTCTGACCCTGGCGTTGCGGCAAGGGTTTGGTGAACGTCCGCAAGGGCATGCCGGGTTTTATCCGTTAAAAAAAGTGTGGGTACATGACCCGTATTATTTTCGAAGTCCGCTGTCAGAATCGTTCGACATGCAGGCCGTGGGTGGACTCATTCGCCTGATCTGTTTGGCCCAGCAGCAGCATATTAAGTTGTTTGTTTGCAGCCCTCCCCAGTTTCGGTTTTATGAAATGAATCAGCTGATGCCAGATGAAATTCGGGGCTATCAGGGCATTGTTCAAATCCTACATTTGTATGGCGTTCCAGTCATAGGCTTGAATTTTGGGAGCTTGGCTCAATTTCGCGATCCCAACTATTACAACGATAACTTACATCTTAATACCGATGGCGCCAAATTGCTTAGCCAGATTGTCGGGATTGCGCTTCATGTTTGTCTTACAATGCCAAAGGATGAAGTAGAAGGGTTGATTCCACCCCATGATTCAGCTGATGATGTGTTACCCCAAGATCAGCTGCTTGCTCTAGGTCAGGGCAGCTTTTAAATACTCGCGTTTCATGCGCGCAATATTTTCGATTGAAATTCCTTTGGGGCAGACCGCCTCGCACTCGCCAATGTTTGAGCAATTACCAAAACCTTCGGCGTCCATCTGCGCCACCATGGCAAGCGCACGGCCTCTGCGTTCTACCTGACCCTGCGGCAAAAGGGCCAGGTGCGAAATTTTGGCGGCCACAAACAGTGCGGACGAAGCGTTGGGACAGGCTGCCACACAGGCTCCGCAACCAATGCAAGCCGCAGCATCCATGGCTTTTTCGGCATCATCTTTAGGCACCGGGAGGCAGTTGGCATCCTGGGCTCCACCGGTATTGACCGACACATAGCCGCCGGCTTGAATGATGCGGTCAAAGGCGCTGCGATCTACGGTCAGATCTTTAATCACCGGAAAGGCCCGCGCGCGAAAGGGTTCAATCGTAATGCTGTCTCCATCTTTAAACTTGCGCATATGCAACTGGCAGGTGGCCGTGTTGCGCTCCGATCCATGCGCCACCCCGTTAATCACCAGGCTGCACATGCCACAAATGCCTTCGCGGCAGTCGTTGTCAAATTCGATGGGATCATCGCCTTTTTTAATAAGGTCTTCGTTAAGCGTATCCAGCATTTCTAAAAACGACATGTCGGGTGACACATGGGACAGTGTGTACTCCACAAAAGCGCCAGTATGCGCTGTGCTTTTTTGCCGCCAGATCTTTAAGTTCAGTTTCATTTATAGCTCCGTTGCGCCAGATGGACGTTTTCGAAGGTCAGCTTTTCCTTGTGTAGTACGGGCGCTTTGCCCGTGCCCCCAAACTCCCAAGCAGCGGCGTAGGCAAATTGTTCGTCGTTGCGTTTGGCTTCGCCTTCGGGAGTCTGGTGTTCCTCCCTAAAGTGGCCGCCGCACGATTCTTCGCGGTGCAGGGCGTCGATGGTTAAAAGTTCGCCAAGCTCCAGGTAGTCAGCCACACGCCCGGCATATTCTAAATTTTTATTCAGCAAATTGGCTTCGCCACCCACTTTGACGTTCTCCCAAAAATCAGCGCGTAACTTACGGAGGGATTCCACCGCTTTTTCAAGCCCAGCCTTATGACGTGCCATGCCCACATCGTTCCACAAGATGGCCCCCAGGGCGCGGTGATATTCCTTGACGGTTTTTTGGCCGCGCACGGTCAGCAGCTTTTTAAGGTGTTCTCGCACCGCATTGGCGCTGGCTTTAAAAGCTTCGTGGTCGCTGTTGACCGCAGGCAAGGGAGTGCTGGCCAGGTAATGTCCCAGTGTGTACGGAATCACAAAATATCCATCTGCCAGACCCTGCATCAGGGCGCTGGCACCCAGACGATTGGCGCCGTGGTCTGAAAAATTAGCTTCGCCCAGCACATGCAGGCCGGGGATGTTGCTCATTAAATTGTAATCGACCCACAGGCCGCCCATGGTGTAATGGATGGCCGGGTAAATGCGCATGGGTTCCACATAAGGATTTTGATCGGTGATGCGCTGGTACATCTCAAAAAGGTTGCCATATTTTTCGGCGATGGCCGGTTGACCCAGGCGCTGGACGGCGTTGGCAAAATCAAGGTAGACCGACAAACCTGTTTCGCCCACGCCCCGACCCTCGTCGCAGACTGTCTTGGCGTTGCGCGAAGCCACATCGCGCGGAACCAAATTGCCAAAGCTGGGGTAGCGGCGTTCTAAATAGTAATCGCGCTCATCTTCGGGAATGTGGCTCGGGGGACGTTTGTCTCCCTTGTTTTTAGGCACCCATACGCGGCCATCGTTGCGCAGGCTCTCGCTCATCAGCGTCAGTTTTGATTGATGGCTGCCCGATACAGGAATGCAGGTGGGGTGAATCTGGGTGTAACAGGGGTTGGCAAAGAAAGCGCCTTTTTTGTGGCAGCGCCAGGCAGCGGTGACGTTGGAGTTTACGGCGTTGGTCGAAAGGTAGTAGGCATTGCCGTAACCGCCCGTGCAAAGCAACACAGCATGGGCGGCGTGGCTTTCGATTTCGCCGTTGATTAAATTGCGGCACACAATGCCACGGGCCTTGCCATCCACAAGCACCACATCAAGCATTTCGCGGCGCGCAAACAGCTTAACCTGCCCCAGGTGTACCTGGCGCATCAAGGCGCTATAAGCTCCCAGCAACAGTTGTTGACCGGTCTGGCCACGGCAATAAAAAGTGCGCGATACCTGGGCTCCGCCAAAAGACCGGTTGTCGAGCAAACCGCCATATTCGCGCGCAAAGGGCACGCCCTGGGCCACGCACTGGTCAATAATGTTGACGCTGACTTGTGCCAGTCGATAAACATTGGCCTCGCGCGCGCGAAAGTCGCCGCCTTTGACGGTGTCGTAAAACAAACGCTGGATGCTATCTCCATCGTTGGGATAATTTTTGGCGGCATTGATTCCGCCTTGAGCGGCAATGCTGTGGGCCCGGCGCGGAGAATCCTGAATGCAAAAGCTTAAAACGTTGTATCCCAGCTCCGCCAGCGAGGCGGCGGCAGACGCGCCAGCCAGACCGGTGCCCACCACAATGACCGTAAACTTGCGCTTATTGGCCGGGTTAACCAACTTGGATTCAAAGCGGTGCTGATCCCATTTTTCGGCAATCGCTCCGCCCGGAACTTTGGAATCGAGTTTGCTTTTAGCGGCGCTTACCCACATATAAAAATCCAAACAGGCAGAATGGTAAATCCAAGACCAAGCAGCAAGGCCAGGCCCTGGCTTCCGTAACGGATCACCGGGTTGTAGGCCACATGGTTGACGCCCAGCGACTGAAAGGCACTACGGACGCCATGGAACAAATGCATCGTTAGCAGCAACATGCAAAATACGTAGCCGATGACATAGGCCGGTTTTTGAAATTCTTCCGCCACCAGACGGTGCAAATCGCGCACTTCGGATCCATTGATCTGGGTTACGTAGCCTTCTTGAATACCGGGGCCAAATTTAAATGTGGCAATGTGCCAGATGATAAACAGCAGCAGGGTGATGCCGCTAAGGGGCATCAGGCTTGACGCCAGGCTTTTGCGGCTTGGCTCGCCCGCGGGTTTTACCACGGCATAAGCCTGGGGCCGGGCAGTTTTATTAAGCCGGGCAATAGAAAAGCCCGTTAAAACATGTTTGATTAAAAAGACCAGCAGGGCGATATCGACCAGGATCACCAAAACTTCCATTTGCTCAAGCTTGTGTGCATAACTGTTAAAGGCCACGGAACTTGGAAGTAACAGCAATAAATTACCAGACAGGTGCGCCACCAAAAAAGCAGTCATGGCCAAACCGGTCAGGGCCATCAGGAACTTTTTGGCCACGGTCGACCAGCGCAGAAAGTTAAGCGAAATTTTATTCAAGCAGCCCCCAACACACCTTTTTTAGTATACTAAATGTTCAATTTTTTATTGTGGCCCCATCGTCTAGTGGCCTAGGACACCAGATTCTCAATTTGGGTACGAGGGTTCGACTCCCTCTGGGGCTACCAAAAGGGATTCAAACCCAAGTTCAGCACAACAAGCGTGCCCGTCCAATCCGTACCAGCACAAACGCCCCCGGACCAATGCGCCACGATCCAATGGCAAAGTACGCCACTCCCAGAAACACGTTTAAATTTTTCGGATCGGGCTGGATCAGGTAATCCCGCAGTGGCGGGCGCTTTAGGTATGGTCCGCACCGACCTTTGCTGTAGTCCAAAAACAAGGCGTGGGGATGCCGGGCATCGGGACCGGATTTCGGCGGCGATTCAACCTCGTAGAAACCGTAGGCTACGCCTTGAGCTTTCCATATTCCTGCCGCTTGAGATTTGTCGATGTCCATGTTGTAACCCATCTTTTGGCCATCCGTGTCCGTAAAAAATCCTTTGATGAATTTTGAAAATCCCAAAGTCTGCAATGCGGGATGCAGGTTGATGCCCGCAAATTCCCAGTGGTTTAAGTCTTCCCAGCTTGGCGTAACGCCGGCGTCAAAAATTTCACGCAAGCGAAGCGAGTCGAGATGGGCATAGCTTTCCGCAATGGCCACACGCATGACCACGATTGTCGCTTAAAGCGGATTTTTTTCCAACGGCGGAACCATTAAACAAATTGGATGGACCCGGTGTCTTAACCCTATGATGTGGATGGAGGTTTTGGATGCATGTAAAACAACGGCAGTTTGGGTGTGCGGTTATTTTGGTTTTGCTGGCGACGGGTTTTTTGTGGGCAGATGAGGGCGACATGCCAATGCAACGCGCAGCGGATGGAGGCATTCCCCACGATGGCCCCTACGTTCATGAGGTATGGAGCGCCCGCAGCAGCGACGGGTTGGTGTGGACCATTGATGGACAAGCGCTTTTGCAGCATGCCTCGGTGCCCATGGCAATCCTCCAGGATCCAAACAATATTTTGATTTACTACGTGGATGCCTCCAAACCGGGTCCGGAAAATACCAATGTGGCCCGTTCGACCGATGGCGGAAAAACTTTTGCGCCGCTGGGGCTTTCCATCAGCGGCATGACCAAACGCAAGGCAGTGGATCCCTGTGCCGTGCATCTTCCGGATGGGCGTATACGTTTGTACTACTACGGTTGCGACGCCAGTCCCGACGCGCCGGGCGAACACGAAATTCACAGTGCCATTTCGTCCGACGGCGTACATTTCAGGGAAGAAGGCAAAGTTTTTCCATACTCGGGCCTCGTGGATCCCGACGTGTTTTGGAACGGTGCACAGTGGGTGATGCTCGTTTTTAGTTTGTCGGATCACGATACCATTGTGGCCACCAGCCCCGATGGGACGCATTTTAGCTACAAGGCTCCCCTAGGCATTGGACGTTACGGCACGGTGGCTCCGGTGCGGCTCAAGGACGGACGCTTTCGCATGTATGCGTTCGGCCAGGAAGGGCAGGCCGCCTTTGTGAGTTTTATTTCGCGGGACGGATTAAACTGGAAAGCAGAAAACGGAACGCGGCTAACGGCCCCTCAAGGAAAAGAAATAACCGACCCGCAGGCGCTTCAGCTTCCGGACGGCAGTTGGAAAATGTTTTTTAAGGTTTCTCCCCACACCCTCAAAAAAGGGTCGCATATGCAGATGAAAGCGCCAATGTAATTCCAAAAAACCTCGTAAAAAACCAGTAATCCGGGCATTGGAAGCAGGCGATAAACTCCCACAATTCTGGGTTCCTGGCAGCGTGACCGGGATCACAATTAAACGGGAGATCATTATGGAATTTAAACGCTGTGCGATGCCAGAACTGAATCTTGCGCATGTCGAGCGCGCTTTGGGCGACAAGGCTGAAAATATCCTTGGTTTTTCTACTCCAGTGATCGGGCGTGAACGTCTGCATTTGCCATCGGCGGCATCCATTGTGGCAAAAATGGCCGCCAAATTGGGCCTTCCGGTCATCGTCAAAATCAATCACAACGAACTTTTAACTACGCCTGCCAAGTATGACCAAACAATGTTTGCCACCGCAAAGGCTGCGGCAGACATGGGCGCGCGCGCCATTGGCATTACTATTTATTTTGGTTCCGATGAAAGCCGCCGGCAGATGGAAGAAGTGCGCGATGCCTTTCAAGCCGCGCGCGAGGCAGGCTTGGCCACCATTGCATGGTGTTATCTTCGTAACGCCAAGGCCTTTAAGGCCAGGGAAGAAGGTAAAGACACCGCGACGGATTTCCACGACGAAGCCGCCCTGACCTCGCAGGCGATTCACCTGGCAGCTTCATTGGGGGCCGACATCGTCAAACAAAAACTGGCCACCAAGGCCGGGGGCATTCCAGCCATTCGTGCCGCTGGAACGGGCGTGTTAAACACCAAAGATGTCGACATTGCACACGTCATTGGCACGCACCCGATCGACTGGGTACGCGCGCAGGTGGCAGCCGCTTACATGGGCCGCATTGGCCTGATTAACTCCGGCGGCGAGTCCAAGGGTGCATCGGATCTTGATGACGCCATAGCCACGGCAGTGATCAACTTGCGTGCTGGCGGTACGGGCCTGATTAGCGGACGCAAGGCTTTTCAAAAACCCATGGCCGAAGGCATTGCGCTGTTGCAGGCGATTCAGGACGCCTGAATTAGCTGCCGAAGACCCAATTGTAGAGTTGCTCCCCGTACGAGGGTTCCGGGGGAGGGGTTTGGAGTTTGCTCAGCTCACTTTGGGCCTTGCTTATGGAGCCATTGATTTCATCGGCGGTTATGCCGTCGGGATTAAACGCGATGGATCCGCTATGGTTGATCTTTTGTTGCGTCTGCTCGGCAAGCGTTTGCATGTATCCTTTGGCGGTTTGCAAGTGGGGTAAAACTTCGTCTTTATAGTAACTGGCTTTGGCATCGGTATTGGGAGCCTTTTGGGCTGCATCGATTTTGACCATGGCGTAAGCCAGTTCAAAGGCGGCTTCCTCCCTGGGATTCTTACGGGTCAAGGCACCATTTTCATAGGCGGATACGATCATTTGCGCACGTTTGAATTCATCGGAACGGGTATTGATCGGTATGGTTATGGCCTTTGAAAAATCGTTTAAATTGTAAGATGCCTGATCTAATGCCACCTGTCCCAACATAGATGTAGAACTGGTTTCATGGACAGGTTGTGGGCTATTTGGATCGCTGGTCGCCACGCGTTGTTGGGTTGCATCCTTGCGCTTGGTGCTGCTCATGCCAATGCCCGTGACCAGGTCTGATCCGGTAGTGCTTCCGCTTGTAAGCAATAAGGAAGCGACCTTTGTTTCAAACAGATCGTCAGTCATAGGACCGATAACAAGCTGTGAAAAAATCTGGTCATTGTCCGTCACCACCACTTCATACTGGTTGTCTCCAAGATCCTGGAAACTGCCAGTGACGGAGTGGCCTGCATCGCCATAACCGATC
>JAHFDA010000029.1 GCA_023249225.1 bacterium | reverse complement strand
ATCGGCTTGGTCCAACTTTTTAAGCAAGCATCGCCAACGGATTTGATAGGCCTGACCCCCGGCAAATACATCCGCCTTGGCCGTGCGGGCGGCGGTGAATAAGGTTTCCAGGCGTTGGACGATGCCAATGGAATCAGATTTCAGTTTCAATAGTCCCTGAACGGTTTTGGTGATTTCAATACGCTGGGCAGAAAGACGGTAAAACATGGGTTGCCAATATATCGGTGGAAATCGTGGGTTGTTTCAGGAAAGATTTTGATGTTTCATGATAAATATGTAATGTGCGTTGGAAACCTTACTTTAAAAGTGGCCCCCCACTCTGGCGCAGATTCCACATGGATGTGGCCCCGGTTGGATTCCACCATCTTTTTGGTGACCGCCAGACCCAGGCCATTTCCGGTGAACTTGGTGGTAAAGCGTTCGGTAAAAATCAACGGCAGATTTTCGGGGGCAATGCCCGGGCCGGTGTCGGCCACAGAAACTTCGACGTGGCCAGACGATTGATGACAGGCGACTTTAAGGACGCCGCCGTCACCCATGGCTTCGATGGCGTTCAAAATCAGATTCAACAGCGCCTGGCCATTACACTGACCGTGCTAGCGTTTAATTTGCTGGGGGATCGCTTGCGCGAAGTTTTGGATCCGAAAACCTAAAAACTATTTTTGACGTCTTTCAACGTCTTTCGTCGATCCCCCAGGGCTACAAATATTTGCAGGTGGGCAAGGGTCCAAAAATTTGCGCCTTAAGCGCATCCGCACGGGCGGACAAGGGCCAAGGGCTATGGAGTCCAATCACGGCCACCAAACGCGACGCCCCCGCGGTCATGGCGATCCGTAGGGCGAACGCCGAACCAGTAGTCACCGCCGACGTCACGGTAGACAAAGAGGCTCTCTCTAATTTCACCAATGCTATCTAGCGTCAATATTCCAGGTTGCGGATAGGCATCTTCTGCCTGATCCGGAACATGTTTTTCTCCAGTCCATACCCAATAAATCCCTGTCCGCTTGTAAAAACCCTGGGCGCTTAAAACCTCGTATAACTTGCGTGATCCACGCAGATTGTAAAAACCAAACACGTCTTTCAAACACGGTTCTCTCGCCACAATCGCAGCCAGAAGAGCGCGCTGCTGGTATAGGTCGACGTCCATGATAAATCCGTTCTTCTCGCCGGATTCCTGTCGCAAACCTTCTACGCGCGCAAATACTTCTACAAGATTCTCAACGCCCAAAAACGTTTTTACCTCTGCCAGCTTGAGCAGCACCGCCACGGAATTTTTGTTTTTTCCCAGTGGAACATTGTGAACTTCACCGAGTTGGGCAAGTAATGCGCGTAGCTCCATGCCTTGCAAGCGGGGCAGGGTAAGTGGAGTCCACTGGAGACGCTTTTGCAAAAAATTCGAAATCCACCCCAGCGGCTGGCCGTCTTCATCTCCGCCAATACATTCCACAAATTCCGTAACGTTTGCTGGACTCAAACAAGATGGATCATACTCATTCAGCTTGTCAGCGCCGATATAATCCGTCAGCAAGCGCACCCGATCGGCTTGGTCCAACTTTTTAAGTAAGAATCGCCAACGGATTTGATAGGCCTGATCACCGGCAAATATATCCACCTTGGCTTCGCGGGCAGTGGCAAATAAGGTTTCCAAGCGCTCGACGATATTTCCGGCAGCAGAATTTGAGTCCAATAATCCGTGAACGGTTTGGGCAATTTCAGCACGCTGGGCAGAAAGACGGTAAAACATGGGTTGCCAATATATCGGTGGGAATCGTGGGTTGTTTCAGGAAAGATTTTGACGAAGATTAAAGGCCTATCCGAGCAACAACTGTCTGGAAACAAAATCTTTAATTCGACGCGCTGCCTCAACCGCCTGTTCCGCCGTCGCAAGATCCGGCCAAAAGTCGCCGTCATACCTTAGTTCGACGGCATAGGGCGTCAGTTCTGCGCACAAGCGCTGGATCGAATGGAAATCCGGATCTTTGGTCGCACATAATTCAATGAGTTTTTCCAGGTTATGCACGTGCGGAAACTCTATTTCTTTGTGGCACAAAAAACCCTTGATGGCTTTTTCGGCAGCCTGCTGGGCATGAAAACAAACTGTATCTAAAACACGTCCGGCTTCAAGGCAAATTTGGGCGTTTTCTAACCCGGATTATTCATGCATATGAAGCGGATACCTACACACGGGAGCCCGCTACAAGAAGGTATGAATAGTGCGGGCTAAATCGCTTTCGGCCTTGCGAAGCCATAACTGCACCAGATCATGTTTTTTTTCATACAACACTTTGCCTTCACGCATGGCCGTGGTCACAAAAGCCTGCGGAACCTGGCTCCATTCATGAACTTCTGAAGAGCTATACACCAAAATATCCATGGGATAAAGCATATCGCTCAAAGCCTGGTAAATGGGTGCCGCCCGTTTATAACGTGGCAATTCGGATTCGCTAATGACCAACAAATCCAAATCACTCTCCGATGTTGCCCTCCCCCTGGCATAACTGCCGAACAATATAATCTTTTGCGGGTTGGCCACACGTTTGACCCGATTCACAACCTCGTTGATAACATCATCGCTCAACATGTAATACGCTCATTTTACCGCACGGTGGATTTTAAAGTATTGCCCGGACAGCTAAGGTTGGTTTTATTTCGCCCTTACAGATCCCAGGGCGTTGCCCTGGGCTATGGAGTCCAACCCCGACCACCAAGCACAACGCCCCCACCGTCAACGCGATCCGCAGGGCGACTGCCGTTCCAGCGGCCAGAGTCGACGCAGCGGCAGACAAAGTGTCCATCTCTAATTTCACCAATGCTATCCAACGTTAATATTTCAGGCTCCGGATAAGCATCTTCTGCTTGATCCGGAACATGTTTTTCTCCCGTCCATACCCAATAAATCCCCGTCCGTCCGCAAAAACCCTGGGCGCTTAAAACCTCGTATAACTTGCGTGAACCTTGCAGATTGTAAAAGCCAAACACATCTTTTAAGCGTGGTTCCTTGGCTACAATCGCAGCCAAAAGAGCGCGTTGCTGATATAGGTCGACGTCTACGATAAATCCGTTCTTCTCCCTGGATTTCTGACGCAAGCCTTCTACGCGCGCAAATACTTCTGCAAGATTCTCAACGCCCAAAAACGTTTTTACCTTTGCCAGATTGAGCAGCACCGCCACGGAATTTTTGTTTTTTCCCAGTGGAACTTCATGCACTTCGCCGAGTTGGGCAAGTACTGCGCGTAGCTCCGCGCCTTGCAAGCGGGGAGGGGTAAGTGGAGCCCAGTTGAGACGCTTTTGCAAAAAATTCGAAATCCACCCCAGCGGCTGGCCGTCTTTGTCTCCGTCCTCACATTCCACAAATTCCGTAACGTTTGCTGGACTCAAACAAGATGGATCATACTCATCCAGCTTGTCAGCGCCGATATAATTTGTAAGCAGCCGCTCACGATCTTCCCGCTCCAAGCCCTTTAACAAACTGCGCCAGCGTTTGTGGTACGTCTCGTCCCCCGCAAACACATCCACCTTGGCCGTGCGAGCGGCGGCGAATAGGGCTTCCAAGCGTTGAACGATGCCAATGGAATCAGATTTCAGTTTCAATAGTCCCTGAACGGTTTGGGTAATTTCAGCGCGCTGGGCAGAAAAACGGTAAAACATAGGCTGCCGATATATCGGAGAGAATCGAGAGGTGTTTCAGGAAAGATTTTGACGAAGATTTTGACGAATTTTTGGGAGGACTTTTTCGGAGATCCCAGGCTTACTTCGCCAGCGACGTTGCAATATTCGGGCTGTCCGGATTGACATCCAGACGCCGCTCTTTGGGCAGCACCACGAGGTCCATGTCTTCCATCGGAATTGCACCCAGCAAAACCTGATCGCCCAAGACCAGCGCACCCGAAAATCCGGTGCGGTTTTTAAACTTGATTTGCAGCGGCCCCACGTAAGACACCCGTTTTTTGCTGCCATCCGCCCGGGTGACTTCCTTTTGGTCAATTTCTTTGAGTTGCAGTTGCAATTGCACATGCTGCGGTATGCACAAATGTACCGCGCCGCTATCCACCAGGGCGTCAACTTCAATGGCCCGCAAACCGGGTTCACGGGGATTTTCGAGCGTCAGTCTGGCCGTTACCAGTCCCATGCGCAATATTATAACTCAAGGCCTGCATCACCTTGTCACAACTTTTTCATATTTATGCCCTGACCTTGTCATGGCTCCAGCGTATTCTTAAGCCAAACAAATCAAGAAAAAATAAAAGGAGAAATTGATGAAAAAAGTTTTTGTGGCATTGCTTATTCTGATCGCCGGAGCCCATGTATGGGCCGCGCCGCTGCTGATCAACGGGGCGGGCGCCACTTTTCCGTATCCCATTTATTCCAAGTGGTTCGACGAATACTCCAAGGCCAACCCGGACATCCAAATGAATTATCAGTCCATCGGCTCGGGCGGCGGCATCAAGCAAATTTCCAGCCACACGGTGGACTTTGGCGCCAGCGACGGCCCCATGACCGACGCGCAGCTCCAGAAAGCCGAGGGCCAGCTCTTGCATTTTCCAACCGTGCTGGGCGGCGTGGTTCCCATTTATAACGTAGATGGCGTGGTCACAAGCCTCAAGTTCAGCCAGGAAGCCATGGCCAAAATTTTTCTCGGCCAGGTCACGCTTTGGAGCGACCCCCTGATCAAAAAAGATAACCCGAGTGTCCACCTACCCGCTACTTCCATCACGGTCGTACACCGCGCCGACGGCTCCGGCACCACGTATTGCTGGACGGACTTTTTGAGTAAAATCAGCGCGGAGTGGAAAAATCGCGTCGGCAAGGCCAACTCGGTCAACTGGCCTGTGGGCCTGGGCGGCAAGGGCAACGAAGGCGTGGCCGGTCTGATCAAGCAAACGCCCAACTCCATCGGCTATGTCGAGCTGATCTACGCCACGCAAAACAAACTGGACTATGGCGCGCTGGAAAACAAGGCCGGTAAGTTTATCCTTTGCTCTAACGCATCGGTTTCGGCCGCCGCCGCCAACGCCGCCAAGAACATGCCGAGGGATTTTCGCGTGTCGATCACCAATGCCGAAGGGAATGAATCCTACCCGGCCTCAACATTCACCTGGCTGCTGATCTACCGCCGCCAATCGGATGGTGCCAAGGGCAAGGCGCTGGTGGATTTTCTCGATTGGATGCTCACCAAGGGCCAGACCTATGCCGACGACCTCGGTTACGCTCCGCTCCCGGCCAATGTGATCCCGATGGAAAAAGACGCCATCAAGTTGATCGAGATCAAGGGATAAAAAAATATGGATCGCTTGTTCCGGGCTTTAACCTTTATATTTGCCCTGGCCGTTTTGGCACTGGCGGCGTTAATTGCCTTTGAACTCTACCGCAACTCCGTCCTCTCGCAAAAAGCCTTTGGCTGGTCGTTTTTAACGCGCCAGATCTGGGATCCGGTGGAAGAAGACTTTGGTGCCCTGACCTTTATCTACGGCACCCTGATAACTTCAGCGCTGGCGCTGCTGCTGGCAGTACCGGTCGGCATCGGCGTGGCAATTTTTCTGGCGGAACTGGCGCCCAAACCGATGTCAGAAGTCTGTGCTTTTTTGATTGAGCTGCTGGCCGCGATTCCGAGTGTTATTTACGGGCTGATCGGAATTTTTGTCATTGTGCCCATCATGCGCGTGCAGGTGCAGCCCTTTTTGATCAAGCACCTTGGCTTTCTTCCGCTGTTCAAGGGCCCGGCCTATGGCATTGGCCTGCTCACTGCCGCACTTGTGTTGGCCATTATGATCGTGCCTTTTATTACCACCATTACGCGCGAGGTGCTTATGTCGGTGCCGCGTGAACAAAAAGAAGCCGCCATGGCGCTGGGGGCCACGCGCTGGGAAGTGGTCCGCATGGCCATGCTGCCTTACGCGCGCTCGGGCATTGCAGGTTCGGTCTTTTTGGCCCTTGGCCGCGCGCTGGGAGAAACCATGGCCGTCACCATGGTGATCGGCAACAGTACGCACATCCAGGCCTCGCTGCTGGCGCCCGGCTACACCATGGCCGCCGTTCTGGCCAACGAGTTTGCCGAAGCCGATTCGGAACTTTATACGCACACGCTTATCGAAGTGGGCCTGGCGCTGTTTGTGATTACGATTATTGTCAACGGCATTGCGCGCCTCATTCTTGGGCGCATGAAAGTGGCGCCCGTTTCATGAACACCAACGCAAGCACACGGGACGTGGTTAACGTGGCCGCATTTGGAGTCACCGCCCTGTGCGCGGCGCTGACCCTGGGTATTTTGTTTTTTATTCTGGGCTATGTGCTTATCCATGGCATTGGCGCGCTCAACTGGGACTTTTTCACCAAGCTTCCCAAGCCCGTGGGAGAAAACGGCGGCGGCATGGCCAATGCCATTGTGGGCACCGCCAAACTGGTCGGTCTGGCGGGAGTTTTTGGGTTGCCGATTGGAATTTTGGGCGGAACTTACCTGGCGGAATACGGGCGCGGGCGTTTTTCTTTTTTTGTGCGCTACGCCGCCGACGTCATTAACGGCGTACCCTCCATTGTGGTGGGCATTGTGGCCTACACGTTGGTGGTTATGCCCGTCAGGCATTTTTCGGCGTTGGCCGGAAGCATCGCTCTGGCCATGATCCTGATTCCCATCAGCCTGCGCAGCACCGAAGAATTTTTACGCCTCGTCCCCAACGCCATCCGCGAATCCGCCCTGGCGCTGGGGCTGCCCCAATGGAAAGTCATCCTCTTTGTGGTTTATCCCAGCGCGCTTTCGGGCATCAGCACCGGCGCATTGCTGTCGCTGTCGCGTGTGTCGGGCGAAACGGCGCCGCTTTTATTCACCGCGTTTGGAAATCGCTTTTGGAGCAGTGGACTACTCAACCCCATTGCCTCGCTGCCGGTGATGATTTTTACGTATTCGATTGCGCCTTACGACGACTGGCACCGTCAGGCCTGGGCCGCCGCCCTGGTGCTGCTCATGCTCGTGTTGCTTGCCAATGTGGGCGCGCGTTTGATGCTGCGCCGGCGGACTTACACTTAAAATGGATCTTATGAATCCCTCCGCCCTCGGCATACAAGCCCAAAACGTTAAAGCCTGGTTCGGCGCCAAGGAAGTGCTGCACGGCCTTTCGCTGGAAGTCCTGCCCAAACATGTGGTGGCCATCATTGGACCTTCGGGTTGCGGCAAGTCCACCTTTATCCGCTGCCTCAACCGCATGCACGAAGTGGTTCCCGGCGCGCGCATGGAAGGGCGCATCCTGCTTGACGGCGAAGACGTTTCGCAGCACGACCCGGTGGCGTTGCGCCGACGCGTAGGCATGGTGTTTCAAAAACCGCAGCCTTTTCCGACCATGAGCATCTACGACAACGTCGCATCTGGTTTAAAACTCAACGGCCTGCGCTCGGGTCCGCAGATGGACCAGATCGTGGAAGAAAGCCTGCATGCCGCCGCCCTGTGGGACGAAGTCAAAGACACCTTGGGCAAACCGGGCACCAGCCTTTCGGGCGGACAGCAGCAACGCCTGTGCATTGCGCGCGCGCTGGCGGTCAAGCCCGATGTGATTTTAATGGACGAGCCCTGCTCGGCGCTCGACCCGATTGCCACGGCCAAAATTGAAGAGCTGATTTACGCGCTGAAAAAGTCGTACACCATTGTGATTGTCACCCACAACATGCATCAGGCCGCCCGCGTATCGGACGAAACGGCCTTCTTTTTGATGGGTGAGTTGGTGGAGTTCGGCGCCACCAGCCAGATTTTTACCAATCCGGCGCATAAGAAAACCGAGGATTATATTTCCGGCCGCTTTGGCTAAACGGGCAATATTCTATAATCTAGCCCCCATGAATCTCTTCGACCTTTCAACGCAGCAGCAAGTCGAAAAACAAGCTCCCTTGGCCTGGCGCATGCGTCCGCGGGGTTTTGACGAGTACGTCGGGCAGGAACACATCGTTGGCCCCGGAAAGCTGCTGCGGCGCGCCATTGAACGGGATCTGTTGTACTCGATCATTCTGTGGGGCAAGCCGGGGACGGGCAAGACGGCCCTTGCGAATGTGATTGCCTCGGTGACGCACAGCTACTTTTCCCAGCTCAACGCCGTCACCGGCAAGATATCAGACATTCGTGAAATTATTCTGGAGGCCCAGGAACGGCGCGGCATGCACAAGCAAAAGACCGTGCTCTTTATCGACGAGATCCACCGCTTTAACCGCGCCCAGCAGGACGCACTGCTGCCCGATGTGGAGCGCGGCATCATTACGCTGATTGGCGCTACCACCTACAACCCGTTTTTTTCGGTCATCCCGGCCCTGGTCAGCCGCAGCCAGATTTTTGAACTGCGTCCGCTCGCGCCCGAAAACCTGATCCAAATTATTGAACGCACCCTGCGTGATCATGATTCCGGACTGGGGCGCTACAACATTGAACTGACGCCACGCGCCCGCGACCATTTGATCGACCTGTCAAACGGCGACGCGCGCAAACTTTTAAACGCGCTCGAAATTGCCGCCCTTACCGCCCCCGCCGACGCCAACGGAAAAATTCTGGTGACCAGCGAGGCGGTAGAAGAAGCCCTGCAACGCAAGGGCGTCACCTACGACGACGACGACCATTACGACGTGGCCTCGGCCTTTATCAAATCGATACGCGGGGGCGACGCCGACGCGGCTCTGTACTGGATGGCCCGCATGATTCAGGCTGGCGAAGACCCGGTCTTTATCGCCCGCCGCCTGGTGATCAGCGCCGCCGAAGACATTGGCCTCGGAAACCCGCAGGCCCTGGTTCTGGCCACCGCCGCCATGCAAGCCGTGCAAACCATTGGCCTGCCCGAAGCGCGTATTCCGCTGTCAGAAGCCGTGATTTTGTTATGCCAGTCCCCCAAGAGCAACTCTGCCTACCTCGCCATCGACCGCGCTCTAAAAGACGTGGAAGAACAGCCCCACCTGCCCATCCCCGAATACCTGCGCGACCCCCACCGCCCCGGCGGCCACGATCACGGTTACAAGTACCCGCACAATTACCCCGGTGGCATGGTGGCGCAGGATTACTTGGGCGCAGCTAAAACGTTTTATGAGAAAAACGAACGGGATGCAGACTAAAATCCCCCATCTTTATGTACACATCCCCTTCTGTCATGAAAAGTGTGCTTACTGCGATTTTGCCACCGTCACACTAAACCCCCAGGACGCTGCATCCCCCACCCCAGATTATCTACAAGCCCTGCTGCGCGAACTTAATGCCGCCACCCAATTTTTTGGATCACAGACCTTTGAGTCTATCTACTTTGGTGGTGGCACACCTTCGGTATGGCCGGTTGATCAGCTAGAAAGTTTTTTGAGCGCCCTGCGTGCGCAACACTCTCTGGCTGCAAACCCCGAAATCAGCATCGAATGCAACCCCAATAGTTTTGATGAAGCCAAACTGAAAGCCTATCTGGGTTTAGGCATAAACCGCATTAGCCTGGGCGTACAAACCTTTTGTGAGCCTGCCTTTAAAACCCTTGGGCGCAGTCACAGTGTCGAGCAATCCAGGGCTGCTTTATGGCTGCTTAAAAATCGCTGGCCAGGCACTTGGTCAATCGACCTGATGCAGGGCTTACCACATCAAACATTGCTGGATGCCACCCGTGACCTGGCCGAAGGCATCAGTTACCAACCGCCTCACCTATCGTTGTATGGCTTGTTACTAGAGGGCCCTACCCCGTTTCGAAAACAGTATGTGGCGCGCCAGGCTCCACTGCCCAACGAAGACTGCGAAGCCGATATGTATACCCTGGCCATAAACACGTTATCGCATTTTGGTTATGAGCATTATGAGTTATCGAATTTTTGCCAGCTGGGCCACGCCAGTCGGCATAACCTGGCCTACTGGCAGGACAGCCCTTACCTGGGTCTGGGCCTGTCGGCCGCCTCGTTTGTGCAAGGCCAACGTTTTAGCAACAATGCAAAACTTAAAAATTATTTATCCAACCCCGTCCCAGACTACCCGCGCCTCATGAATCGTCTGGTACCCGTAGACAAACGCTTAAGCGAAAAACTTTTTCTCATGTTGCGCACCTCCGATGGCTTAACCCTGTCACGGCTTAACGCGGCAGAAAGCAACGAATTTCTAAAACATCGCGCCAAGAAACTGGATCATTGGATCCAAAGCGGCCACGTGGATTTTGACCCGAACGCGCAACGCTGGAAACTGACACTGACCGGAAAACTGCTGGCGAACAGCGTTATGGCGGAATTGGTGTGAATAATCCGGGTTAAGAGAACAGATTCCGAGGCATTAAAAATGAACGCTATAATACTGAAGACATGAAACGACCACGCATCTACGTCGACACCTCGGTTTTTGGGGGTTGCTACGACAAAGAATTCGAGACAGAAAGCTTAAAGTTATTCGACGAAATTCGTAACGGAAAATTTATACTCATTTATTCCCCCAAGGAGGTGGTGGTCGTATGAAATTCGAAAAAGAATTTGATTGCGTCCAAATGAAGTGGGCTATCCAAAAGCAAATTGCGAAGGAATCCAAAGGCATGACCGAAGCAGAAAAGTGGGCTTTTTATCGCAACAAGATCAAAAATAATCCAATTTTGTCAAAATTCTTAAAAGATATGGATGCTTCCGGAACTCAAGAGTTTAGAAAAGCCGCCTGATACTTCATATACCTGCCTCGTCAAAAATTCTCGCAGATCCATACCGGTGGGCAAACGCCAAGAAAAGTAAGCATGAATGCGTTATATCGATCATTTTCGATGATAATTCCCTGGAAAATTGGGACTGCCGAAAAAGTCGCTTCCACGTCATCCCCGCATGATTTTAGCAGGGATCCAAAAGTTAATGACCTTAGATTCCCGCTAAAACCGTGCGGGAATGACACGTTTTTAACACTGGCAAGATATTTATTGCAGGGGTTTTTGACTTTTTCGGCAGTCCCAAATTAAACCTCTAGCTATCTAAATCCATCAAAGTTTCTACTATTTAAGGGTGGGGAAAGTATTTTTAGATAAGCCATGACTGCCGTGGATAGAATTCGTGTAAGCATACGCTGCCTGCTGGGGCTTGCCTTGGCTATCGCATGGATGGGTGCTGTTACGTTGGAAGCGGCGCAGTTTCCCAAGATCCTTTTCGACGGTTACCTTGAAGGCAAATACAGTCTGCGGCGTTCCTACCCGACCGACCGCAATCGCGATGTCATCGAGCAGGATGCCATCTACAAAAAGCTCCCCAGCGACCTGATCGAGGGACCGGGCCGCTACGAACACCGGTTGCGCCTGCGCATCGATGCCAAACTCGACGAAAAGCTGTCGGCCATTTACGACATCGAGCAGGAACCGGACTTTCCGGCCAAGTACGACATCAAGGTGATCCACGACAAGACCCAGTTACAGTTTTTTAATTTTGACGTCAACATTGCCGGCACCTCTTTTGCCAATGCCAGCAAGGCCTTAAACGGCGTATATCTGCAACACGATGGCGACGAGTGGGACGTGCAGGCCGCCTTTGGACGCCAGCGTTCTGACCCCAAAAAGACCGAATTCCGCGGCACCGGTGAAAGCAGCTACAAAATTGGCCAGACCTATATTTACGAAGGCTCGGTGAAAGTGATCGTCAACGACAAGACCCTTGACGCCAGCGAGTACGAGATCAACTACATCGATGGCACGATCAAGTTTAAGACACCCAAAAGCAACAGCGATGTGATCAAAGTGTTGTATGAATTCACCAACCCGGCAGCTGATTTTATTCCGGTACTCTCACGTAAGAATTTTACGCTGGCGCGGGTACAATATTCCAACAAGCCCAACATCAGCTATGAACCCAGTGTGCTTTCTAAAATCCGTGAAATCCTTGTTGAACCGCCGCCCAAACCCAAACCGATTCTGTTTATTCGCCCCCAGCTGATCCCCTATCAGTCAAAGTTCTTTCGGCCTGCCCCCCTGCCAGAGGATCTGCATGTCAACACCACAGACACACAGTCCACACCCTTTATGCTGCCTTACCACACGCGCATCGACCTGCCGCTTAAAAGCGAAAGACAATGGTTAACGCCCCCGCCACAGGACATGGATGAAGAACTGCAGTGGATCGAAAGTAGCCTGTATATGGCCCCCGATGAAACGCTCTCTGACGAGGCTTTTTTTGGCAGCCCTGTCGCCGAAAGCATTCCGGCCACGCGCACCTTTCAACTACAGAATTATCCGGTGGTGCCGGGCAGCGAGACCCTGTGGTTAAGTACGCACAAGTTGCGCGTCAACCGCGATTATCTCATCCAGTACCGCAGCGGCACCGTGGTTTTTCCGAATCTTAAAATATATCCGCAAGATAGCTTATGGATCAATTACCGGTATTACGAAACCGGCGTCACCACCGACCTGATCGAAGCCAAAGACAGCCAGGGCCCATATTACCTGCGCTTTAAACCGGTTGTGCGTGGCAGCGAAATTGTAGAGGTCAATAACGACATATTCTTTAGAGACTACGATTACAAAATGGACTATGACAACGGCAAGCTGCTCTTTGAATTGCCGGTGCAAAAACCCAAAGCCATCAAGGTGACTTACACCTATTATCAAGTGCACGAGCAGGTCGATAGCGCCACCGGCTTGGCGCGGCCGCAAACTGCCGGCCAGTCTCCGTTGCGTTTTGGCATGACGTACTTAAATGAATCAGCCCGGCCCGAAGACAATTCGTTGGTCAAAACCATCACTGAAGAAGCATCCACACTCACCAACAACCTGCTGTTGACATTGTTTAACCCGATTACTTTGAGCGAAGATTTTTCAGTGGTAGACATTGGCACAACGAGTAAAAATGCCATCAGCACCGCCAGTTATACGCTGGATCCCTATCACGGCATCATCACACTGGCAGACAACATATCCGCTTCGATCACCGCCAGCAGCAATTTGCGGGTCAATTACAGTTATCGTGAAAGCTTTGTAACTGAAATTCGTTTTAACCCCGATGGACGTGATACGTATTACACGGCCACCGATCTCTTGTATACCCAGCTTCCCATGAAATACCGCTCCGAAGAGGTCTTGATCATGGGTGGCGAATTTAGTTCGTGGACCCGCCTTGAACGTGATTATTCTTATGAGATTGACTACAGCAGCGATGGCCAAAATCCAAAATTACGCTTTATCCGCTACGACGCCGCCCATATTTATTCGGCCCTGCATGATGTGGTCGATCATCGCTACCAGGTACGCCTTAAATATTATTTTACACCCGAACAAAGCCCGGATCAGGGACAGATCAGCCATACGGTGGCGGGGGTCGATGGCGAGGTTTACCTGGATAACGGCTTGCATGTGGGCAGTGAACTGGCTTACAGCCATAACAATGTTTCTAAAGCGCAAATAGAAACCCGTGTCACCATGAATGGCACGGGCGTCGCCAACGAGGTCTATAACCTGGGGCAGGGAAATATTGTCGAAGACAGCGAAGAAGTGTTTGTCAACGACCGTCTGCAAAGTAAAAACAACGACTATATTGTCAGTTATCTTAACGGAACCCTGCGTTTTAGAAATCAGACTCCCAGCAAAAATGACCAGATTCTGGTGAATTACAAATATTTGTCGGGCACCTTTGCCCAGGCGGGTCAGGACGAAACCGACCTGGCTTGGCGCATGAACAGCGATTACCAACTGGGAGATCTGCAAATCTACGGCCAGGTGCAAAACATTGGCAACAGTTTTACGCCCATGGGCGGCCTGCCTGAACCGGCGGGTTCATCGTTATGGTCCATCGGCTCGGCTTACAAATTTAATCCCAGCGTCGATGTGGCTCTGGGCTTTGACCAGCGTCGGCGTAAAAGCGGTACACGCACCGACGACTCACCCCAGTTTACACAAGCCGAACAAGGCAATATCGTGCTGCGCGCCGCACCCATACCCAACACAACGTTGCGCTATCAGTACAACTTTCAATCGAGCATTGCCGATGCCACCGATGTCAACATCACCACGCCCAGCGCTGAATCCTTTGTCGACTCGCATTACTTAGACCTTGGAATCGGCGACAAGGATCTGGGAGCCGTCATGGCGGCCAAAACGTCGAGGGAACAAAACCGCCTTGCAGGCAGTGAAATCGTCAACAACCAGCTTAATTTAAGCGGGGTTTATAACCCTTATACCGTATGGTTCTTGAATAACGTGCTGACCAATTACACCGTGGGCATTTCACGTGCGCTCAACAAGTCGTCCGACAGCGACACCGTCATCACCAATTACGGCGTCAAGACCGCGCTCTCACCGCTACCCAAGCTGGACGGCCTGTATGAGTACACCGCCCAAGCCAATGAAAGTAAAAATACGGCGGGTGTCCGCCAGGGCTTGCTCCAAAGCAACAGCAATTATTACCGCTTTAACTACACACCGTTTCGCTTTTTACGCCTGAACCTCGACAACCGTCGCGCCGGAAGTTTAAGTCCGCTGGCCAACCAGGCCGAAGTCGTGGAAACCGAGGGCAACTTTCAGGTCGAACAGTTTACACCTTACGAGCTGGTGGCCTATGTCGAACAAGAAACCCTGGGTTCCTCAAATGTATTTCAGTTTCTGACCACACCCGTCAAAGATGTCAACCTCAAGTACAGCCACAACAACCGGGAACACATCAAGGACGACCGCTTTGATCTTTATAACTATCAAAGCCAGCAATTTTCGCTGACTGGCCTGCAACCCATACCCTTGTTGCGGCTCAATCCGTTGCAGTACAACCAAAGCAAAAGTCTTAGTCAGAAACTGCGCGAAACCAGCTCGGGCAGTACCAACATTGCGCGGTCTGATCTAAACGGATACGGCAGCGGATTTTCGCTGGCCTTTCCAGATTGGCCACTGATTAACAAGTTAAGTTACCAGTACAGTTTTTCAACCGGGCTTGAAGATCGCAGCAGCACCCAAAGTGCCCTGGTCACCCAAAGCGTGGAAGCCATTGGAATCCGATCCTTTGGCCGCAACCAAAGCGCCGGCTTCCAACTGGGACGATTGCAGATGTGGCCCTTGCCGTGGACGCTTTTAGATTTTAACGTGGCATATTCCGAAGCTTATAACACCAAGATAGATGACCAGCAACAATACGAGGCCGACGCAAACAACAACCGCAGCGTTGTGACTCGCAAGTTGACCGATACGCTGCAACAAACCCATACGCTGGGTGGCAATGTCTCACCCCTGGGCATGCTCCCCTTGAGTTATACCTATTCTGATACGCGTTCTGATTTCCATAACCTTGCGTTGTCTGGCTTAAATACGCCCAGCGTCAACTCCACCGATGTGTTTGACAACAGCCAAAAGCGGGAGCTAGGTCTGTCGGGCGCCGTATGGATGCTGCTTTCAGATTTAATGTACGGAGCAAATTTTTCAGACGCATATTACAACCGCAACCGTTATGTCGACGTGGTGGGCTCCGTTTACAATCAGACCCAGGCCTATCAATCCAACATGGCTTTCAGCCCATTGGGAATGTTTCTGGTGAATCTCAACGCCAACTACACCAAAGAAGAACAGTTAAGTGAACCCACCATCAACATTGGCTCTCAAACGCTTCAAGCCTTGCGCAGCAACGTGATCAACAAACAAACCTGGCGTTCACGGCCCATGGCCTCGATGAGCCCGTTTAGCTTTATCGGCCTTTCGGCCGGATTTGACTACCTGCGCACCAGCCAGTACCAGGTTTCGTCGTACAATCTGGTTTTAAGCAATGTCATTGACACCGGCGGCCTGGTGGGAGGTGTCACCCTGTACCCGGCTAACTTTATATTTTTAGCCCCCTTCTACAACCTGCTTAATTCATTTCAGGCGGGCTACACCCTCACCTTAAGAGCGGTACGCGCCAACGATATCCTGGCAGGCACGGGTGCCACTGGGGTACTGCAGGCGGCCTATAACCCCAAGCTTATTCCAGGCGCCAATATTTCGTTGACCTTTACGCAAACCGACAACCGCGGCAAGGGTATCAATAATTTGGATCAATTGATCACCAAACAGTCGGCCAATGAAATTTTGATCACTGAAATCAAGGATCTCGACGATACTTCGGCCCTCTTGAGCCTCAAAATAGATGTGCAAATTCCCGTACAATCCAACGTCATCAGCACGATTGTCGTGACCGGCGAATGGGACAAAAAGGTGGTCGGAGACCGCAAAAACACAAAAAATAACTACAACATCGACGCTTTGGTCTTTAGAGGACGGGTCAATTTTTAACCCATCCTGCCCGCATCCATCAACAAGCGAATATCGGCCGGTCCCGGACGTAGCACCTTGGGTGGCACCACCGTAAGATCGATCACAGTGGATGCCTGACCATTGGGCCTGGGTTCAAAAAACAAAAAACCATCCACCTGGTTTTGGAAACTGGAACGGATCAAGTCTTCATCCATTAAAGGCGGCTGTCCTGCCAGGTTGACACTGGTGGCCACCCACGGCCCATGGGTATGCAACATGGCCTGCAAAACCGGATGATCCGGACAACGCAGCCCCAGCGTTGCAAAGCCCGCGCGTACTTTGAGCGATACTTCTGGCTTGGCAGGCACAACAATAGTCAGCGCCCCAGGCCAGAGCTTTTTAAGTGGCTCGCGGTACAGCGGCGTAGGCCAGTCAATCAGCGTGTCGGCCTGCTCAAGCGAAGCCACCAGCACTGCCATCGGTTTTTTAGCATCACGCCCCTTAAGGGCATAAATCCGATCAATGCCCGCTGCGTTGCTTAAAGCAGTGCCCAGACCATACACCGTGTCGGTCGAAAAAATGTATACCCCCTTAGGATCAACGTTAATCATACTTCTGCCTTCTGACTTCTGACTTCTACCTTCTGACTTCTGCCTTCACCCCTCACTCCTGCGCCATATGCCGCTTTACCAACTCGTGGTTATATCGCTTAATAATATCGCCCCGGCTGATGATGCCAATCAAGCGTTTAGGGTTGCGCCGCGACATGACTGGCAAGCGGCCCACATCGCGCCGACCCATGCGTTGCAAGGCTGTGGCAAACCATTCGTCCGGAAAAACAGTCTGAAGATTTTCGCCGGTCATGACGTCCTTTACTTTATAGTATTGACCGCTGGCAGGATCACGAAACAAATTAACATCGTGAATAGAAAGCATGCCTGCCATATGGTTTTTTTCATCCAGCACCGGTAGCGTGTGATGCCCCGTGCGCTGCACGCAATCCATAAAAACACCAATTTCATCGTCAACATGCACCACGTCCACGTTACGTTGCATGGCCATTTCTACGGTTAGATTACGCATAATATCCTGATCCCGGCCCTGAACAACATGAATACCACGTTTGCGCAGGCGCAGGGTGTAAATGCTTTCGGGCGACCAACGGTTAAAAAGCTGTGTGGAGATCACGCAGGCAAACATGAGCGGCAGAACAATATGGTAATCGTTGGTAAGTTCAAAAACCAAAATGATGGCCGTAATCGGAGCCTGGGCCGCTGCCGCAAAACAGGCCGCCATACCCACCAGTGCATAAGCACCCGAGGCCGCCGTAAAGGCCGGAAACAAAATGCCCACCCCCCGACCAAACGCAGCGCCTCCCATGGCTCCGCAAAATAACAATGGTGAAAACACGCCTCCAGACCCGCCCGACCCAAGTGTAAGCGCCGTCATCACCATTTTGGCAATCAGCAACCAAAACAAAAGTTTAATCGACAGTTCACCATACAAGGCCTGCGAAATGGCCAAAAAAGAACCGCCCAGGGCCAATGGAAATAGAATCCCCATGCCGCCTACCATCAAACCGCCCAAGGCGGGCCGCAGCACAACCGGCATAGACTTGAGGGCCGAAAAGTAACTTTCGAGGCGATCCATAATCCGACAAAACGCATAGGCCACCATGGCCATGAGCAAGCCCAAACCCACATAGAAAATCAGTTCTGGAACGGAGATCAACCCGTAGTAAGGCATTTTAAGCAAGGGCTGATTGCCAAAAAAAGCCCGCGACACCACCGAAGCAATCACCGATGAAAGTACCAGTGACGAAAAAGCCCGCGTCGAAAAATCACCCAGGATCACCTCGAGCGAAAACAGCACCCCCGCAATGGGTGCATTAAACAAGGCCGAAATTCCGGCCGCTGCCCCGCAACCGAGCAAATGCTTAAGCCGCGTCTCGCTCATCTTGAATACTTGTCCAATCGAAGACCCCACCGAACTTCCAATTTGCACAATGGGGCCTTCAAGACCGCCGGAACCGCCAGAACCAAGCGTAAAAGCCGATGCCAGGGCCTTGGCCAGGCCCACGCGCAGCGGAATCCGCCCCCCTTGAATGGATACAGCTTCGATGACTTCAGATACGCCATGCCCCCTGGCTTCCGCTGCCAGATAACGAATCACAAGACCAGAACACAATCCACCAATCGCCGGCAAGAAAAAGAAAAAGTAGACGTGAATATAAGCCAGTCCCTTGCGGGCATAGCTATTAAAAATAATCTGCGTAAAATTCACCAGGTGATGAAAACCCACCGCCACAAAGCCCGTAATCAGCCCTATCAGTAAGGCAAGCAGCAGCGAAATTTCATTTTCTTTCAGTCGGCTGCGTGTGAGCAGACGAATTGCTTTAACACTTAATTTTCGGCCGGTGTGCTGCCAATCCATTGGCACTATTGTATTTTAATAATTCGAAATTATGAATTGTTCTAATTTCTGGGTCAGAACATCCCTTCCAACGGGGGTTTCCAGAATATCAAAGAGATTGTCCGGATATTGAAGTATTTCCAACTTTAAACGCCGCTGCGGCTGGTTTAAATGCTCCCAGCGTTGCGCCACCGCCAACGAAAGCGTGGCCGCCAACTGAAACGCAGGCACCCCCAGATCCAGCAGGCGATACAACACTTCAACGGTATCGCGCGCATGCACGCTGGTCATCACCAGATGTCCCGTAAGGGCCGCCCGCACAGCCATCTGCGCGGTTTCAGCATCGCGAATTTCGCCCACCAAAATCACGTCTGGGTCTTGACGTAGCAGTGCTCGCAGCCCACTGGCAAAATCCAAACCCAATTCTGGACGGCAGGCCGTTTGCCTGGCCTCAATTATTTCGGCTTCAATCGGATCTTCGAGTGTAAGTAACACCCGATCCGGACGCTTGGCCTGCCGCAGCAGGTGATAAAGCGTGGTGGTTTTTCCGGAACCGGTGGGGCCTGCCACCACCACAAGTCCAAAGGGCTTAGACACACACTGTTGCAAACACTGCGCTTGCGCTGCCGAAAATCCCAAAACCTCGAGTGATGGCGCTGACAAGAGTTCAAACAAACGCACCACGCAAGCCGAACCATGCAGGGTAGGCAAAAGCGACACGCGTCCGCTGATGCCCTCTGCCAGCTGAAAACGGCCGTCCTGCGGCAACTGCCGTACCGACACGTCCAGACCACAGGCCACACGCACCTGGGCCAGCAAGCGCTCGGCTTCGGTCAGCGAACAACTTTGCAAAGCCTGTAAGCGACCTTGAACACGCACACTGATGTCTGCGCCTTGCGCGCGCGGATGGATGTGAATATCGCTGGCATGCTGCTCCTTGGCGATGCGTACCAGGTTATCAAAGCTCAACATAATGGATTATCGAAAACGGTATTCAACAAAATCAGCAAAATTGTCTTTGTATGTAATATTCAGCCCTACCGTTGTTCGTAAGCCCAGTGGCAGGGCCACTGGGAGCTGGACAGAGGGCATTCCACTTCTAAGCCAGGCAAGGCCTGGGGGCTTCAGAACACGCAGGCCCTGCCTGCATGCTTAGAAAAAAAGCGCATATGTCTAGCTCGCATGCGGCCCTGCCGCTGTGCCTGGTATGTGGCAAAGATGAATGTGAATATCGCTGGCGCCCCTGTGCTGGGCGGCATCGACGATATTTTCGAAATTACGCATGTCAGGGATTATGGTTGCAAGTTAAAGGCAAGGCAAACACCAGATGATCGAGGATAAACAAAGCCTTGTCTTCGAGTTGCTTGCCAAAAACATACCGATGCAATCGAGGAAACCGGGCCACTCGGCCCATGATCCATTTCAAAAACTCATAATACTTTGCAATGATCGCAGGGCTTTGTTTGCCCAGCTCAATCTTTAAAAGAGATGCTTCTGCTGTCTGCTGTCTGCTGTCTGCTGTCTGCTGTCTGCTGTCTGCTGTCTGCTGTCTGCTGTCTGCTGTCTGCTGTCTGCTGTCTGCTGTCTGCTATTTTCAACCATAGTTATGGGGATACTACCTTAAAAATTTAAAAGACCAAAGATCCAAATTTTCAAGTACCAAAGGCCTCATAAGTCCTCGAAAAACCCGACGACGACACCACCATTCTCATCGTGATTTGCAGGAACGTTGACGCCCCAGTAGTCATTGCCGACGAAGCGAAAGACAAACCGAGAGCCTCTAATTTTAACAATATTTTCTAACGTTACTATGCCCGGTTCTAAATACTGGTCTTCAGCCGCTTTTGTATTGGAGTTCCCATAACTCGCTTCGTACTTTTCCCCAGTCCATACCCAATAAATCCCCGTCCGTTCGTAAAAACCCTGGGCGCTTAAAACCTCGTATAACTTGCGTGAACCGCGCAGATTATAAAAACCCAACGAATGTAGGGGCAATTCATGAATTGCCCCTACGTTTACAATCGCAGCAAGCAGGACGCGTTGCTGGTATAGGTCGACGTCCGCGATAAATCCGTTCTTCTCGCCGGATTCCTGACGCAAACCTTCTACGCCCGCAAATACTTCCGCCAGATCCTCAACGCCTAAAAACTTCTTTACCTCTGCCAGCTTGAGCAGCACCGCCACGGAATTTTTGTTTTTTCCCAATGGAACTTCATGCACTTCGCCGAGTTGCGAAAGTACTGCGCGTAGCTCCGCGCCTTGCAAGCGGGGCGGAGTAAGTGGAGTCCACTGGAGACGCTTTTGCAAAAAATTCGAAATCCACCCCAGCGGCTGGCCGTCTTCGTCTCCGTCTATACATTCCACAAATTCCGTAACGTTTGCTGGACTCAAACAAGATGGATCATACTCATCCAGCTTGTCAGCGCCGATATAATCCGTCAGCAAGCGCACCCGATCGGCTTGGTCCAACTTTTTAAGTAAGAATCGCCAACGGATTTGATAGGCCTGACCCCCAGCAAATACATCCACCTTGGCCGTGCGGGCGACGGTGAATAAGGTTTCTAAACGCCTAAGAATTTTTCTTGCTGAATTGTCCCGAGCAAATAGGGCCTCCATCCACCCTTGCGATTTGGAATTCAACGCCAATAAATCGGCAACAGTTGTGGCAAGCTCGGTGCGTCCAGCAGAAAGACGATAAAACATGGGTCGCCAATATATCGATGGAAATCGGGGGTTGTTTCAGGAAAGATTTTGACGCACTACGCTATACGTTCGATTTCAATCGCCCGCGGAATCCCCTGCAAATCCGGCCAAATCGCGGCAATCTCCCAGCGCCCGCGTGATCTTAGCCATGTCGCCAAAAGTTCCGACTGGCCCAGACCCATTTCGAGGATCATGCGGCTGCCGGAAGTCAGCACGGATTCCGCCCGTTCCACGCCACGCCGGATGATGTCGAGCCCATCGCTGCCCCCGTCGAGCGCCAGCTGCGGGTCGTGTTCACGTACTTCAGGATCCAGAGTTGGAATCACCTTGGAAGGAACATAAGGCAAATTGGCAAACATCACCCCGCAACTTTCTCGAAATATCTGATCCCATGCATCCGGCCACAAGTCGGCCTCGGCCCACTCTATCCCCACAACCGCATTCAGATGCATGTTTTCCTGTGCCACCTGCAAAGCCGCAGAAGAGATATCCGAGGCGTACATCGGAATATCCGGAAAAGCCTGACACAAGGCAATCGCAATGGCGCCGCTGCCCGTGCCGATGTCGAGGAACCATCGGTATATACCCCCCTCTCCCTTGGGAGAGGGGTCGGGGGTGAGGGGATTTGCGAAGCCGTTAAAGTCGGGGGTGAGGGGATGTGTGCGAATCCATTCGTGCAGCCACCATTCCGTCTCATGCCGTGGGACGAGCACATGTTTACTCACGCGAATGCTTGCATCGAGAAAAGTCACCTGCCCAACGATACGCGATAGCGGCTCACCCAAAAGACGGCGATGGACCGCGTTGTTAAGCCGGTCTTCTTCTTCGAGATTAAGATTTCGCTCGGGATGCGCATGCAAGACCAGCGGAGCACATGCCAGCACCCATTCCATAAGACGCATCAGTTCATGTTCCGCCTCAAGCGCAAACCGTACCTGAAAACCTGGCCTCTGCATCTGAAACCAGTCATTGATATTCACTTCTGCCTTCTGACTTTATCTATAAAGCTTCTAGTTTTTTAAGCTGATCGGCAGCATGCAATGATTGCACCAGCTCATCCAGATCCCCCTCAAGCACATCGGTCAGCTTATGCAAGGTTAATTTAATGCGATGGTCCGTGACGCGGTTTTCCGGAAAGTTATAAGTACGAATTTTCTCAGCCCGGTCGCCCGTGCCTACCATGCTGCGGCGCTGCTGGGCGTGGGCCTGATCGCGTTCTTCGCGCTGCCTGTCATAGAGTTTGGCCCGCAACTGACCCAAAGCCTTGTCGCGGTTTTTGTGCTGGCTGCGTTCATCCTGACACTGCACCACAATACCGCTCGGCAAATGCGTCATGCGCACCGCCGACGAGGTTTTATTAACGTGTTGGCCGCCCGCGCCGCTGCTGCGGAAAACGTCAACGCGAATATCTTTTTCATCAATCTTGACATCGACCTCCTGCACTTCGGGCATGATGGCCACCGTGCAGGTAGAGGTGTGGATGCGGCCCGAGGCTTCGGTATCGGGCACACGCTGTACCCGGTGGGTACCCCCCTCGAATTTGAATTTTCTAAACACCTCGCGGCCGTTAATCTTGGCCACAATTTCTTTAAAGCCCCCCATGCCCGTGGCATTCTCACTTTCGAGTTCGACCGTAAACCCGTTACGCTCGGCATACTTTAAGTACATACGAAAAAGATCACCGGCAAACAAGGCCGCCTCTTCGCCTCCGGCTCCGGCACGGATCTCTAGAAAGGCATTTTTGGAGTCGTCGGGATCCTTGGGAATAAGGTAAAAGGCCAGCTTCTCTTCTAAGGTTTCACGTTGAACCTGAAGCTGGGTTAATTCTTCACGGGCCATGTCGCGCATTTCAGGATCGTTTAAAAGTTCCTGGGCTTCTTGAATCGCGGCCAGGATTTTTTCGTAAGTCAAAAAATCTCTCACGGGCTCTTTAAGCTCGGCATGGCGCCGCGAGTAATCTAAAAGTTTATGAGGATCTTGCGAAATGCTTTGATCGCTTAAAGCACGTTCTATTTCGTCAAAACGGTGACGTAAATCCCTGAACTTTTCAACAAAGTTGATGGCAACACTGACCAAGGGAAAGGCTAGACAGTTTTAGCGAGCTTAAAACGTTTACGGAAACGGTCTACCCGTCCTTCGGTATCTACAATTTTATTCTTGCCCGTAAACACCGGATGGCAAGCGCTACACAGGTCTACCCGCACCTGCTCGCGGGTAGAACCCACCATAAATTCACCACCGCAGACACAGGTGGCTTTAATCTGACGATAATAGGTAGGATGAAGGTCTTTTTTCATGGGCAGGGTTTATTTTAAACAAGCTTTTTCTTTCTTGCAATAGACCTCTAATCTGGACGATATATACTATGGGTAAACTTATGTTAAAAACTTGTATGTTTTCGCACTGTTTTAGCCGCAACATGGTGGGGCTGGCTTTGATTGTGATCGGCTTGGCTTGTCCGCCACTTAAAGCTTTTAGCCAGGGCCTGCCACCCGATCACGTCGACGTCATATCGACCGAATTTGGTCAGCATGTTGAATTTTCGCAAGATTCGCTAACCGATCAAAGCATACTTTACGAAACCCAGAGCCGCCTGACCGGCACCGTTTCACGCCAAGTCAAAGTATTGTTGATCAATGGCCAGGCCATCCCACTGATGGGCCGTTGGTTCTCTGTTCCAATCCACTTAAAAGCCGGAAAAAACATCGTCAAACTGGTGTGTATCAACCGCCATGACGAAGTCATCGATGTGCGTTTTGTGCGAACCTTGGTGAAACGCCGCTTTTTGGACGTGCATGAAAACCATTGGACAGCCCATGCGGTAGAAGATCTGGCCACCCTAGGATTGCTCGAAGAAGCACTCTCGCATCTCTTTCGCCCCGAAGAAGACGTAAGCCTCTTGGCGCTTACCAATAACCTGTTTAACAGTTATGGTTATGACCTGGTGACCCACACACGGGCCGCAGACTCTGGCAAGCGCCTCTTGCTTTCGGCAGAACGCGCTGGCTTGTTTGATGGCTTGCCCAAAAGCTGGCAGCAAAATTCGACCCACAGCCTGACCTGGGGAGAGGCCCTGACCATGATCATCAACGCCGAGGGTTTAAATGCTTTAAAACCGCGCTCAAGTTCCCGGACAGTCAGTGAAAAACACTGGGCTTATCCGGCCTTGCAGATTGCCCTGGCCCAGGGCTATGTCCCTGTAGCCATAGCACGTGCTTTGGATCTGGATGCTCCCATTGCCAAAGGTGAGCTGGCCTACCTGATGTCACGCACGTTACGTTATGAAAAAGCCATTCAAAATTTATACGATTGGGATCAGTATTTAAGCCCCACCGACCGGGTATATTACCGCACCATCCAAGCTACCTTGTCGACTTCGGAACCCCGTTCGTAACTAGTACTTAAAAATTTCCGACGCAAAAAATTCGTCATTGGTCTTGGTGTTTTTTAAAAGCTTAATCAGTTCTTCGGTGGCGGTGTCTCCCTCCATGTTGCGACGCAACATGTAAATCTTTTGCAGGCGATCAGCCGGCATCAGCAGTTCTTCTTTACGCGTGCCCGAGGCTACCACATCAATGGCCGGAAAAACACGCCGGTTGGCCAGGTTGCGGTCAAGATGCAGTTCCATGTTGCCAGTGCCCTTGAATTCTTCGTAAATAATATCGTCCATGCGGCTGCCTGTGTCTACCAGCGCAGTGGCAATAATGGTGAGCGAGCCCCCGCCTTCGATATTACGCGCACCCCCAAAAAAACGTTTGGGTTTGTGCAACGAACTGGGATCAATGCCTCCCGACAAGGTGCGTCCCGAAGGCGGCACCACCAGGTTGTAAGCCCGCGCCAGACGGGTGATAGAGTCGAGCAAAATTAAAACATCCATGCCACATTCCACCATGCGTTTGGCGCTTTCAAGCACCATCTCGGCCACCTTCACGTGATTCTCGGGCGGCTCATCAAAAGTGGAACTCATCACCTCGCCATGCACAGAACGTTCCATGTCGGTCACTTCTTCAGGACGCTCGTCTACCAACAACACTTTGATCCACACTTCGGGATGATTGCGGTGCACCGCATTGGCAATGTCTTTAAGGATGGTGGTCTTACCCGCTTTGGGCGGTGATACCACCATGCCACGCTGCCCCTTGCCAATGGGGGCAATAATGTCGATCAAGCGGGAGGTCAGTTGAACCTTATCCCATTCTAACTTCATATGCGAGTCGGGATACAAAGGCGTTAGATTTTGAAACAGCGGACGCGAACGCAAGGTATCCGGATCCTGGCCGTTGACAGAATCGATCCGCACCAGCGAGTAATAACGTTCACCTTCTTTGGGAGCGCGCACAATGCCCGCCACCAGGTCGCCGACCTTAATACCAAAACGGCGGATCTGCGCTTGCGACACGTAGACATCTTCGGGATTGGGACGGTAATTTTGCGTGCGTAAAAACCCGTAACCATCTGGCAAAACGTCTAAAATACCGCGGCTGTATTGCAAGCCACTCCCTGGGCTGCGGCTTTGAATAACCTTGTGTACCAGTTCGAACTTTTTATACTGATTAACCCCCTGGATACCAACGGCAGTGGCCAGTTCACGCAGATCCATGATGCCCATGTACTGAAGATTGATCACTTCCATGAGCTCTTCTTTAGATAATTTAGGCCGGTTTTCAGCCAATTCAACGGCAGGAGCCTGAACACGTGGCGCAGCTGTTTCAGCGGGTTTTTCTCCGGCGGTTTCGGTGTGCGTCTCGGGTACGGCCAGCGGCGGCGTTTCGACTGGACGTTCCGGAACGGTCATTGCGGGCGAATCAAATTCTGGCATGTCTTCAAACATTGGCGAACGGTCATGCCCGCCAGAACGCGCCCCCGGACGCCTGCCGCCACGGTGATGATGCCTGGTTTGCCTGCGTTCTCCCATGATTAAACTCCTTTTCTTCCTGGGGCCAAAGCCCGCAGATCAAAACTTTTGCTGTGAATCTTATCTAAGAAATAAACTTATCAGTGCCCGCCAACTACGCCGGCACTTTGTTCAAAGAAAGCTTTTTGACGCTTTCCCAATCCTTTAAAAACCTTTCAATCCCCAGGTCGGTCAGCGGATGTTTAACCATCTGCTTTAAAACACTAAAAGGCAGGGTGGCAATGTCGGCACCCGCCTTGGCCGCCTCAATGACATGCACGGGATGGCGTATGCTGGCAGCCAAAATTTCGGTTTCGATGCCGTAATTATCGAAAATCTGGCGCATGATATAGACCTCGTTCATACCCTCATGCGAAATATCATCCAGACGACCGATAAAAGGTGACACCATGGTGGCACCCGCCTTGGCTGCCAACAGGGCCTGGTTAGGCGAAAAAATAAGTGTGACATTGGTGCGGATGTTCTCTTTTTTGCACTGGTAAATCGCCTTAAGACCTTCTTCGCACATTGGAATTTTAACCACCACATGACGATGCCAGGCGGCATATTCACGTGCTTGTTTCATCATGCCTTCGGCGTGCTCATCGGTAACTTCGGCGCTGACCGGACCGTTGACGATACTGCAAATTTCATCGATGACTTCTTTAAAGGTTCGTCCCGCCTTGGCCACCAGGGTGGGGTTGGTGGTCACGCCATCCAAAATTCCCCAACTCGCTGCCTGGCGAATTTCATCAACAATGGCGGTGTCCAAAAAAATCTTCATGCGTTATCTATAGAAATTGAAACTGATTGAGACCGTTACCATATAATTATAACACTCGCTAAGATGCTGGCAAGCAAGAAAACCTATGATTGATAAAGCCGTACGCCTCGCTGGCTCATTAAAATTTGCCATCAGTTTAATGAGCCTCATCACCCTGGTGATGATGGTCGGCACTTTTACGGAATCTTATTTTGGCACCGCCTTTGCTAAATTTTATATTTACCGCAGCAGCTGGTTTTTGGTCTTGCTGACACTGCTTTTTATCAATATTCTGACCGCGGCCCTATTAAGGTTGCCCTACCGTTTTCGATTGCTTGGATTTTATACCAGTCACCTTGGCCTTTTGCTGCTTTTAACCGGGTCCTTTATCACGCTGGGTTATGGCGTAGACGGCAGCATCGAGCTATGGCCCTTAAAACCCACCCGTACCGTGCAAGTCGATACCTATACCTTACATATCATTGCGCCACACGGCGAACACCGTTCCGAAAGCCTTGGGCCGTCTCTGGTCGATTGGATACGCCACCAGCTCACCCAAGCGGACCAGGTGCGCATTCAAAAATACCTGCCCTTTGCCGTGCGCCGTGAAATGCTGGTCGCCACAGAACCCTCCGCTGCGCGCACCAACGGATTTGAGTTTTTGCTGGCCAGCCCTTTTTTTAAGCAAAGCGGAATGTTGCTGGCCCCCGGACCGGAAAACAAGGATCAGATTTTTTTTGGACCGCTGACGCTGGTACACCTTGGAAAACTAAAAACCCTTCCGACCCGTACACCTGTGTTTGAGGTCAAAAGCAAATTGATCGTCAGTCATTTTGACGAAGCAGACCAATTACATTTTTATGTGTATGAAAAAGGAGCCTTGCGCCCCTTGCCTCTGACAGATCAAACACTGGCGCTACCGTGGATGAACATGACTCTAACCATTTTGCACGCCGTGCCGCACGGCCAATTTATCAGTGACTATGCCGCCACCTACCCCAACCAAACCGAAAACTATGCTGTGGCAGTTAAAGCCACCCTGGGAGAACACAGTGTTTGGGTTGGCAGCGATCAAAATTCGCCCCAGGCCTTGGTGACGCCACAAGGTAGCTATTATCTTTTGGTACGCCGTGACCAGATTGCCCTGCCTTACCACCTGCGGCTTGAACAGTTTCGTATGGAAACCCAGCCGGGCAGCAATGAGCCTGCCAGTTTTGAATCATCCGTGACCCTTTCGGACGAGTCTCCGACCGAGGCGGTTAAAATTTTTATGAACCATCCGCTTAAAAAAGACCGCTTTACGTTTTACCAGGCTTCCTATTTTTCGACCGACGATGGAAACTTTGGCTCGGTGCTGGCTGTTAACCGCGACCCAGGGCGGCCGGTGAAATATACTGCCTGCCTGCTGATCGTATTTGGCTTTGTGCTGCACTGGCTCTGGTGCCGCAAATCACCCATGACGAAACCTTAAAAAATCCATAGAATGGTTGTCATCTTGCGGTGGATCACTATTCTTTTATTGTGTTTTGTATGTTCAATTTTCTCTGCTGCCAATGCGGCATTGACCCGTCACTTAAAAGACTTAGGCAAACTTCCGATCTTAGCTGACGGACGCGAAAAACCTTTGCTCGTACACGCCAAGGCACGCTTACGAACCATGACGGGCCAGCGTGATCGCCATGCGCTGGAACACTATGTTCATTTAAGCCAGGGAGAGGATCCCGGGCTAACGTACAGCATCCACCATCAGACCTTGCTGAATCGTTTGAATCTGTCTAAGGCTGCTGTGCCGTTGGCTGTGCTGTTGCCGCTACGCGAAAGCGCCCAGCTACGCTATCTGGAACTGGAAGCGCATAAACAACAAAAAGGTTCTGAAGGCCGCGCATGGTTGGGACTGCTTGAAGCCCTGGGAACTTACGAACAAGTCAAAAACGGCGCAGACTGGTTGCTGCCGGTGCGCATCAACGCGCAGCTGGTCTGGTCTCCCCTAGCGGCGCTGCTTGAGGCTGGTCAATTTTCGGACACCCAGGATTTAATTAAGTTTGCACAGGCGCAATACCAGCCTTCGTGGCGCATCCCGCTTGAATATATTTATGAAAGCTCCGGCTTGCGCATGATCACGTTTTTAACCAGCCTGTTGGCGCTGGGTTTATTCTTTTTGCGTTTGTTTTTTAAAACAGCAGCCTTGCGTCCACTCTCGTGGCTGGCCTTTGCGCTGGTGCTGGGCATGCAGATTGCAGAAATCGCCACGCGCGTTTTAATTTCGGGCCGCGGGCCGGTGACCAACATGTTTGAAACCGTCTTGTGGGTAGGCTTGGGAATGCTGCTGTTTGGCCTGGTATTGTCTGTACTCAAGCAAAACCTTTTATACATCCTGGCGGCACTATCAGGATTCACCCTTACAAGCATGATGAACAATTTTGCCCGCAGCATGGTTAACCCCGACATCCACCCGCTGGTACCCGTGCTGCGTGACAACTTTTGGCTAAGCACGCATGTCACCACCGTCACCATTTCATATGCCGCCTTTGCGCTGTCATGGTTGGTGGCCAACGGCGCCATCCTGACTTACCTGATTAAAAAAGATGACTCCTTTTTTGGCGAAGCCGCCAAGATGGCTTATGAAGCCAACAAAATTGGACTGGTCTTGATCTTGGCCGGAACCATTTTAGGCGGCGTCTGGGCAGACTATTCGTGGGGCCGCTTTTGGGGTTGGGATCCCAAGGAAACCTGGGCCCTGATTGTGGCCGTGACTTATGCCATCTTTTTGCATGGCCGCCATATGGGGTACCTTAAAAATGCCGGGTTTATCGCCTGCCAGGCGGGAGGTTTTTTGACCGTCATGTTTGCCTGGTTTGGAGTGAATTACATACTGGCCAGCGGTCTGCATAGTTATGGATTTAGTCAGAATGGCAGCCTGTTTTTGCTGGGATTTTTTGCGGTGCAGATCGGCATACTGGGCTTGTACGCCCTAAGGCTGCGGCAACCTAAGTTCATTCCTGAAAAGGATATGGTTTAATCTGATTGCTTGCAGGGCACGTATAATGTGTATATGCGCAGCCAGAAACTTTGGACTATCGCCTTGTGCTTAAGCCTGCTCATCGGTCTGACTTCGTTTCAGGTTGCGGCTCACGCCTGTCAATCTGTTTCAAAACAATCTCGACACGACTGTTGCCCCGGTACCGAAAAAAAAGCGGCCCTGGCTTGCCACAAGTCTACGAACACGGCCTGTGATCATTGCCAGTTAAGTCCGGTAGCACCTGGTTCAGATTCATCTGCGGTCACCCCCGCACCTGTGCCCCTGCCCCAGGTTCAAGAAGAAGCTGCACCCCAGAGTCTTGACTTGGAAACTTTGCAGTTACCGCTCCGGTCTAAAGCGCTGGCCGCGTGGCTAAAGGTGCATAACCCTTATCCAGATTTAGCCTTAAAACAATTTCATAACCTGATCACACACCTTTATTTTGAATTCGTGTAACACACTCCTTTAAGGGCTTGCCTTACAGCCCTTTCATCTTTCAGAAGCAAGCTTATTGTTAAGCTGGAAAAGGAGTGTTGGTGTGAAAAAGTCGGGAATCGTATTTTTAGGAATGCTATGGATACTGGCCAGCGTGATCCACGCTGGTGAGGTAAGCCCCAGTGACAACGCTGGAAGCATGTCCCTGCCAGAAATTCTGACCCTGGTGCAACGCGATAATCCGGATATTCTGGCGGCCCAAAAAGCCTGGGAAATTGCCACGCTTCAAATTCAATCCAGCGGCACACCCGAAAATCCGCGCATAGACTTTGAGTGGATGTACGCACCCAGTACCAAGTTTTCTTTTTGGAACGATGCCGACGAAAAAAACATTGTCGTCAATCAGGCGCTTAAAAGACCAGACTATTACAGTCTGCAAAAAGATATTGCGGCAGTCATGGCGCAAGTGGCCCGCGAGCGTCACCAGAAAAAAATCAACGAGATCCTTGCCCAAACCCGTTCTGCGTATGCCCTGTATTACCATGCCCACCACGTTCTGGATTTGTACCGGGAAAACGTGGAACTGCTGCGCCGCTTTTCCAAGGTGGTCGAAGCCAAGTACATTGCCGGACAGGCCACCCAAAGCGACCCGCTCAAAGCCCAATTGGAAATTACACGCATGCGCACCATGGAGCTGGTGATGGCCCAGGAAAAAGAAACCGCCCAGGCCCTGCTGAACAGCCTGCTCAACCGCCCCACCCAGGCCGAACTTGGAAAACCGCTGCGCCCGACCCAGTTCAGTCCCTTGCAATCGCTTGAGCAGCTACAAAATCTGGCCCTGGCGCAAGGCCCCGACATCCACGAGGCAACGCTTGAGGTCAGTCATGCAGCCTTGCTGGTGAACAGCGCCCGCCTGGATTTCTGGCCCGAGCTCATGCTGCAGTACCGCAAGCGCGGTTCGGCCATGAACGGCAACAGCCACGACCTGATGCTGGGCGTAAGTCTGCCGCTGTGGCAAAGTTCGCTCAAGGCCCGGGAACAGGCCGCCCTCACCGAACAAGCCATGCACACCGCCCAGCTTAAGGCCCTGCAGAACATGACCGCGTATGAAGTCAAAAACCAGCTGGTCAAGGTTCAAAGCGCTCAACGTTTTATCGAACTGTACGAAAGCAGTGTGCTGCCCCAGGCCCGGCAGATATTACAAATTACCGAAGCCGCTTATTTAAGTGGACGTTCTGGTTTTTTAGATTTGATGGATGCCCAGCGCCTGCAACTGGGTGCCCAGCTGGAATACCACGAGTACCTGAAGCAGCATGAACAAGCCGTTGCAGCGCTGGAATCCCTGGTGGGCACGTCGGTATACGCCGCCGCCAGCCAAAATCCAAAAAACAAGGAGGAATAAGTCATGCAAAAAAAAATACGGCTCCTGGGTTTGATCGCGTTGGTCATTGGACTGCTGGCCATGGGCAGCTTATACGTCAGCAAACGCCATACACACTCCGGTCATCCCCATTTGGCACCCGGCACTTTGGACTCTGCCCACTCGCAGTATTACTGCCCCATGCATCCAACTTATACTTCGGATCATCCGGGAGATTGTCCGATCTGCGGTATGAAGCTGGTGCCCATACCCGCGGATAAAAATCCTGCCAGCGCCGAACATGCTGTCCCGGCGGCAGAACGGAAAATCGCTTTTTACCGCAACCCGATGAATGCCGAAATAACTTCGCCGGTGTTCATGAAAGATGACATGGGGATGGATTATATTCCGGTGTATGCGGACGAAATCGAGGACGGACATGATCATGGAAAGAATGTAGAGGGGCATGCCGCCATTACGCTGTCGCCTGAAAAACAGCAGCTTATTGGCCTTAAAACCACCGTGGCGGAAAAACGCCCGCTGATTCGTAGCATCCACGCCACCGGCAAAGTGGCCTATGACCCCGACCTGTACAACGCTTTGGCCGAATACCAGTCCGCCTTGGATGCCGAGCAGCGCAGACCGGGAAACCTTTCGCCTGAAGCGCACGAAAGCAACAGCGCCTTGCTGCGCGCCGCCACCCTGCGCCTAAAACAACTGGGTCTGTCTGAAAAACAGATTGACGAATTCAGCGGCCAGAATTCCGCCAGCCTGCTGGTGGCCCAGGGTGAAAACAAAGTATGGGTATACATTCAGATTTATGAAAATGAAATCGGTCTGGTAAAGCCCGGCCAAATGGTGGACATCACCGCCACCGCCTACCCCGGCCAGACGTTTAAAGGCGTCATCAAATCGATGGATCCCAACATTTCCGCCGAAACCCGGTCGCTCAAAGTGCGCGTCCAGGTGAATAATCCGCAAGAATTGCTCAAGCTGGAAATGTATGTGGACGCCAAAATCCGGGTGGACCTCGGCCACAAACTGGCCGTGCCCGAAGAAGCGGTGTTGCATACCGGCCCGCGCAGCCTGGTATTTGTGGATCGGGGCAGCGGGCGTTTTGAACCGCGTGAGGTGACGCTGGGCCAGTCGGCGGACGGCTATGTTGAAGTGCGCTCGGGCGTCACGCCCGGCGAGTATGTGATTACCGCCGCTAACTTTTTGGTGGATTCGGAATCGCGCATCCGGGCCGCCATTCAAAGCAGCAGAAAGTGATACGGCCATGATCGAAAAATTAATTGCCTTTTCGGCCCGCAATAAATTTCTGGTGGTATTGGCAACGCTGATCGCCCTGGCTGGGGCGATATATAGCCTCAAGCACTCGGCCCTCGATGCCTTGCCCGATCTTTCGGACACGCAGGTGATTATTTATTCGCGCTGGGACCGTTCGCCCGATATTTTAGAAGACCAGGTCACCTACCCCATCATCACCGCCTTGCTGGGCGCCCCCAAGGTCAAGGCCATTCGGGGGTTTTCGGATTTTGGGTTTTCGTACGTGTACGTCATTTTTCAGGACGGCACCGACGTGTACTGGGCGCGCTCGCGCGTGCTGGAATATTTAAGCAAGATCCAGTCGCAGCTTCCGGAGGGCGTTAAAACCGAAATCGGGCCCGACGCCACCGGCGTGGGCTGGGTGTTTCAGTACGCCCTGATCGACAAAAGCGGCCAGCACAATTTGGCCGAGCTGCGCAGCTTTCAGGACTGGTACCTGCGTTACTACCTGCAATCGGTGCCGGGCGTGGCCGAGGTGGCCTCGATTGGCGGCTACCAAAAGCAGTACCAGATCAACCTGAACCCCAACGCCCTGGCAGCCTTTAACATTCCGCTGACCACGGTGCTCGAAGCCGTTAAAAACGGCAACAGCGAGGTGGGCGGCCGACTGCTGGAAATCAGCGGCGCCGAATACATGATCCGTGGGCGCGGTTACGCCAAGTCAGTACCCGATTTTGAAAATATCGTGGTGGGCAAAGACAAAAACGGCACGCCCATTCTGATCAAAAATCTTGGCACCGTGGCCCTGGGACCAGAAATCCGCCGCGGTGTTTCAGATTTGGATGGCGCAGGCGACACGGTGGGCGGCATTGTGGTGGTGCGTTACGGCGAAAACGCCCTGCAGGTGATTGATCGCGTCAAGGCCAAACTCAAAGACATCACGCCATCGCTGCCTGCGGGCGTGGAAATCGTCACCACCTATGACCGCTCTGACCTGATCAAGCGCGCCATCGCCACGCTTAAGGAAGAACTGCTGCTCGAGCTGGTGGTGGTCAGCCTGGTGATCTTACTTTTTTTGTGGCACCTGCCCTCGGCCCTGATTGCCATTGTAACCATACCGATTGCCGTCTTTTTAACTTTCATTCCAATGTATCTGATGGGCCTGACCATCAACATCATGTCGCTGGCGGGCATCGCCATTTCAATTGGCGTGCTGGTGGATGGCGCCATTGTGGAGGTGGAGAACGCCTACAAAAAATTGCAGTTGTGGGTGGCCAACGGCCGTCAGGGAGACTTTCATGCCGTGCGCCTGCAAGCCCTGCAGGAAGTGGGCCCGGCGGTGTTCTTTTCGTTGCTGGTGATTGGTGTGGCCTTTATGCCTATCTTTACGCTGGTAGATCAGGAAGGCCGCTTGTTTAAGCCGCTGGCCTACACCAAAAACCTGGCCATGCTGATGGCGGCCATACTGGCCGTTACCTTTGATCCGGCGGTGCGCATGTTCTTCAGCCGCATGGACGCCTACCAGTTTAAGCCGCGCTGGCTAAGTCGTTTGTTAAGCCAGGTCACCGTGGGCACGTATTATCCCGAGGAAGAGCATCCGGTCAGCCGGCACCTGTTTAAAGTTTATGAACCGGTATGTCGTTTTGTGCTGCGGCATCCGCTGTCCACCCTGGTCGTTTCTATGCTGTTGGTGGCCAGCTCGGTGTTTGCCTTTCGGCAACTGGGGTCAGAATTTATGCCGCCGCTTAACGAAGGCAGTATTTTATATATGCCCACCACCCTGCCGGGCCTGTCGGTGGCCGAGGCTCAAAAACTTATGCAAACCCAGGACCAGATTTTAAAAAGCTTTCCGGAAGTAGAGCGCGTCTTT
>JAHFDA010000028.1 GCA_023249225.1 bacterium | reverse complement strand
CCGCGCCGCAGTTCGGCATTATCCAAAATATCGTCGTGTATCAAGGTGGCCGCATGGATCATTTCTACTGCCACCGCCAGGTAAATGTCATTTCCTGGGATCTGCTCAAACATGCGCGCGCATAGCAACGTCAAAATGGGCCGCAGGCGCTTGGCTTTGGAGCTATAAATGCGAAAGCCATCGGTGGCAATAAATTTTGAATCGACGTTTAAAAGTTTGCGCGCCTCAAGGTCCACCTGTTCCAGAGTCTGACGGACAGAGAGTGGGCAGAAGTTTTCCAAGAGGGTCATGGGAACAACATCATAGCTTTTTTACTTTCCACTTTGTACTATGTCCCCATGTCCTGGTTGGCCAAATACCTGACACCCGATGAGTTTTGCGATTCGATTTATGACATTGATCCTTACCGCCTGGCGGGACAAGGCTGGAAGGTGGTCTATCTTGATATCGACAACACCCTGTTGCCTTTTGGTGCCGAACGACCCACGCTCAAGTGCCAGCAGTGGGTGATGGAACTGCGCGGCGCAGGGCTTTTTCCGCTGATCTTAAGCAATAACCGTTATCCATCCCGGGTAGAACAGGTGGCGCAAGTCTTTGATATCCCGGCGGTATGTTGGGCGCTTAAGCCTTTTCCATGGGCTTTGCGGGCAGTGCAGGCCGAATTTGGTTTGCGCGGCAAGCCTTCGGTTTTGATTGGTGATCAGGTGCTGACCGACGTCATCCTTGGAAAGACGCAGGGCTTTTATACCATTTTGGTCAAGCCCATCCGGCTCGACAACAAGCCCAGCAAGGCATTGCAGTTTCAGTTTGAACAGATGCTCCTGCGCTTTTTTGGCGTTACGCAGCCAGCGCACTAAGCGCCAGGCGTAATGCGTCTTCGGCGCTGGTGTTGCTTTCCCAGCTATGGCGCGTTTCGTCGATGGCCAGGCGAATTTCATAGTCTTTGTAGCCCAGGCCCTTAAGCGCCACAGACAACTCTGATTCCAGGGGATGTGCCACGACTGCCTTTCCGCTGACCCGCGGCCCGGCGCTAGCCTTGTTTTTTTTATCACCCGGCGAGGGAACCTTGAGTTTGCGTTTAAGTTCCAGCATAATTTTTTCAGCCGACTTGGCCCCCAGGCCGGGCAATTTAGCCAGGCGGGCCAGGTCTTCAGCAGCGGCAATGTCGTGCAGATCAGCCAATGTGATGGACTGCATCATGTTCATGGCTACTTTGGGACCCACGCCCGAAAGCCCCAGGAGCAGCTTAAAAAAACCACGTTCCTCGGCGCTTTTAAAGCCATACAAAGCCTGACTTTGCTCGGTGATGTGGTGGTAGATAAAAAGCTTAATGACTCCGTGTAGACTTTCAGCCAAAAGCTTGGAGCAGTGCACAAAATAACCGACTGATTCCGCCTGTAAGATTAAGGCACCTTCCTCTTTGGCGATGATATTGCCTTCGAGGTAGGCGATCATTTGAGGTTAGGCAAGGACAACTTCCTTTGAGCGTGCTTTGTGCAGTTGACCGTCCATCTTAAAGTGCTTTGAAAAATCGATGCCCTTGCGTTTTTGTTTGATGCGTTCTGAAAGCGCATGCGTGACAATCGGCAAGCCGATGGTGGCATCACAATAGCATTGGGCGTACATGCCCTGGGGGTCTTCTTTGCCCCAGCTGACGGCTTCGTCAAAAGTACAACCCGACAAACTACCCCACTGCGGAGAATCAGTGGTAATTTGCACGGCATACTTGTGGGGGTAACTGTATTCTTCAAAGTTGCCTTCGCGCTTATGGGTTTGCTTGCGGCCCGGAACCTTGAAATCTGGATAAAGCAGGTTCCCAGTCACCGCAAAGAGCTGAATAAAGTCTTTAGGCACGCCACCACCGATATAGAGCACTCCGGTGTCTATCGTTTGATTTCCCAAGTTTAAAAATTCGTAGTAATCCTGGGCGTTATCCAAAATCAGTCTAAAACCCTTACCGCGCGCGATCATGATGGCGTCACCGTGCGGCGAATCGACCAGAGCTGGGCAAAAGATTGGCACGCCATGCTTGGCCGCGGTGGCGATGATGCAATCCACACCTTTTTCGGCCATGTATAAACCGCAGAGGTATAAAAACTCACGCGAAGAATAGGGACGATTTTCCTCTAAAGTCAGCACAAAGTCTGCGATCAGCTGGGTCATTTCAATATAATCGCCTTCTTTGCCGAAGAGGTCGTAGTAACGGTTGAGACTGTTTTTAAAGAAAAATTCGTTGTCGACGGTGGGCTTACATTGGTAATAACTATGTCCCATGCCTTCGACAATATCCTCCGAGATATTGGCACCGGTAGGCACCAGGATGTCGATAAAACGGTTTTCGATCAGCCACTGGATCATCTTCCACTGACCGGTGGTGGATAACGAGGCGGTGTAACCCATTAAAATGGTGGTGTCTTTGTCTTTGATCATGGCCTCAAGCACTTTGACGGCCTCGGACAGGCTGCGGCCCTGAAAACCTGTGTGGGACATGTCCTCAAGCAATTGCGAGATAGACTTGTTGGGTTTGACCTCGATGGCTTTCACTTTTTTGGAATAAAGCTGGGTGTCGTTTTTCATGTGGCTAAGTTTATTGAATTCCGCAAGCTTGTGCAACTAAAAATTAATTTATTTTTTCGGAACTAGTTCTGGATGCTGTGGGGGCTAAAGGACGGCGTCGGTTTTAGCGGCCAGGATAAAATCGTTTTCGCTAAGACCGTCGATGGCGTGGGTCCAGATGATCAGTTTGACATAGCCCCAGGTCAGGTGGATGTAGGGGTGATGGCCTTCGGCTTCGGCCACAGCGCTGGCACGATTGACAAAGGCCAACGCCTGGGCAAAATCTTTAAAACGATATTCTTTTTCAAGCTGGTGATGGTCGACTAATTTCCAGTCGCCGCCCAGTTGCGCCATATAGGTTTGGCACTCGCTGGGGGTCAGCTTGGGTACTCCGCCTTCGCAGGGCACACACTTTCGGTCGCTTAAACTGCAGGCGGCAATGTCTTTATGTTGCATAAGACTTATTATGCCACACAGCCTAGCCCGCTAAATGCGCGGGCTGCGTGAAGTAAAGGATGCTTCGAAAGTATGCATTATTCACGATATGCGGGTTTCCGTGTGTAATAGTCCGCTTCATATGCGTGAATAATCTAGGCTAGAGGAGCCATACGCGCACGGCAGCTCGAATTTGTTAAATGTCTCAACAGGTTTTGCCGACGATAATTTACTATGCACCTTAAAACCGTTTCTATCCGCGAAGTTGGGTTGCGCGACGGATTGCAAAATGAACCCGCCCAGCCTGTCGAAAAGCGGATTCAACTGGGCTGCCTGCTACTGCAGGCGCGCGTGTCAATTTTAGAAGCCTGCTCCTTTACTGGCCCCAAAATGCTGGGCATGTCGCAACCCGGAGAAGTTTTTCAGGGTCTGTCTGCCATTCGCATCCCCTCGCAAACCGTTGGTGCGCTAGTCATGACCAGCCGCGACAGTTTGACCAAATACGTCGACGCCGCATTGGCCGCCGGCGTCAGCGACATGGCCTTTGTGCTGTCGGCGCATCGGGAGCACTGCCAACGCAATCTGGGAGCCACGCCGGACGAACTTATGGCCCGTTACGAAACGCTATTCCATGATGCCCGCATGCAGAGCATTACGCGGCGCATTTATATTTCTACCTGCTGGGGCGACAAAAGTTCCGACGATGTCAGCATAGATCAGGTCTACGATTTGCTCGCCCGCTGTCTGGCGATTGGAATTACCGAAGTCGGTATCGCAGACACTTCCGCGCTGGGAACGCCAGATTCGATTCACGAACGTTTCGAAAAGTGGCAGCGCATGGGACTCGACCTGGCCCGCACAGCCTTTCACCCCCACGACCCAGACTGGCAAAGCGGCCGCGGCGTGGCCAACCTGCTGGCGGCCTACCATGCGGGCATACGCCGTTTGGACACCTCGATTCTCGGACTGGGCGGCTGCCCCGCCACCGCACACCCGCACGGCAACGTATCTACCGAAGATGCCGTGGAGGAATTTGAACGACTTGGCATTCGCACCGGCATCGACATGACCCACTTGCTGCTGGCGTCAAACTACGGCATCAACACCATGCAGCTTCCGGTCTATAGCCGCGCCGCGCAGTTTCTCAAGCGCCCGTCCGTCTCGCTCGATGACATCCTTTAGGCGTTTTTCCACCCGTATCGAGGCCCTTTACAAGCTGCCCCCATCCGCTTCATGGGAACACACCATGGCGCCAGTGATTCTTGCGGAAGAAATTCTGGAGGACTTTCGCGCCGGGTCGCTCCCTTTTAACACCGCGCGTCACCTGCTGCAGCGGCTCGCCCAACGGCATCCCGGCGCCAGAACTTTTTTGTTGGAACAAAAAGTTCTCGTCCGGGAAAAACGCCAGCAAAAGGACGCCCGGCGCGTCGACCGCGAATGTCTGCGGGAAATTGAACACGTTAGCTTGCAACTGGCGCGCCTGCAAATTGGCCGCGCGCGGAACATGCACCTGACGGGCAGCTACTCTGTCCGCCAGATTGCCGCGCAATATCGCGTGGCGCTGAAAGCCTCCGCCAAAACCGAGTGGAAACCGTCCGGTTCTGAAGATCTCGACACCGTGGTGGAACTGGCCCTGGCGCTGACACCGTCACATGGGCTGACGCCGGTGTCGATCGAAACCCTGTTCCGTGAAATCCGGGAAACCCTGCAGCAGCGCGCGCGTTCAGCGGAAGACTGCGCCTACATTGGAGCATTTTTGCTGCACGTGGCCGTGCAATCTGGAATCAGGGAACGTACCCTGATTTTAGAAACGGCATCCGGCGCCATCGACGCAAACCTCAATCTGGCCTGCCCGCCACAGGTGCTTTATCACCTCATTCGCGATGTGTTGATGACACCCTTGGATCCCGCCGACCGCCAGCCATTACTCGAACGTCTGGTGCAAAAAGCCGCCAAGTTGCCGCTGGAATCCGAACGTCAGCTGTTTAACGAGGTCTTGGACATGTTTCGGTCCCGCGAACATCGCTCGCCTTTTGGTTCCGCCCCGCTGCTCCCCGCTGCCAAAGATCCGGTGCCTGCGCTAACGGACGTGATCGCCCTGCTCGACCGGGCCGATTTCGACCGCAATCAAATTGCGGAGCTATTGGCCAAGGCGGGGCTGTTTAGACAGGAACGCAACCAGGTTCTGGCTGCGTCTGGTAAAAACGTTATTGCTTTTCCAGGTAGCGGAGCAGGCGCCAAAAAAAATTAGTTCTGAAAAAGCTGAATCGGCAACAACCCCGGAAAATGACTTTTGAGCAATTCCAATATAAAGCGCTGCGAACGCTCTGAACGCGCGCTAAAGGCGGCCAATTCACGGACATAGCTTTCTATAAAGCGTTGTTTTAAAAGCGCATTCTCCGCAAAATATCCGCTACCCTTGCCCCAGCGCCCTTCGAGCCAGTCGGCCATCACCAGCGCGATCTTGTCTCCGGAACCCGCATCCACGAGGCCCTGATGCGCCCAGGCCAGTTGCAGCGGTACGGGCGTGCTGCCCAAGATCCACGCCACCATGTTCGGCTCAAGATCCCAGCGCAAATATAAAAAGTGCGCCACCATGCTCTGCGCTGCCGCAGCCGAAATGTGGGCGCGCAGGCGCTCGTGATCGCTGTGGCTTAAAGCGGAACGGGTATTAATTTCCAAATGCGTCGCCAGTCCCATGGCGGTATGGACTTTGATTTGAAACGGACGTCCGCCCAAATCGGCCGACGCTTTGGGAATATAGCTGGCGCGCAACTTGATGCCGTACAACTCCCGCAGAATAAGATACGAGACGCGCACCGTTTCGGCCACCTGGCGAGTGGCGGTACCGTCCCACAAATGGCAGCCCTGTCCGGGCCATTCCGCGTCCTCAAGACGCGCAAAGCGCAGCCACTTGCGCAGGTTGTGGGCAGAAGGTTCCCTTACGGGGAAATACGGCGGCAGCGCCAAATCGAGCTGGCCATCGGCCTGGGTATATTCGTTCCAGATATTGTGATAATCAACGCCTATACGTCCGCCCACTTCACGCAGCAAAGTTTCGGAATTGGAGAGCAGCGTGAGACGCGCTTCTTCGGCAAAGGGCGGCGTCAGGGTTTCAAGCGCCAGGGCCAGCCACGTGTTGGCGGAGTCATTCACAAAGGTGGCCGCCTCCCAGTCAAAATGTGGACACTGGCCTTCGGCCACATCGTAATCGGTCATGCTCATGCCCATGCGGACCAATGCGGGTTCCAATTTTTGGACGTCCGGAAGCGTACGCACATCTGTGATGGTCAGAGTGCGGAAGAACACTGGGGATGCAAGGGCGACGCGGCGATAGAGTGTCCGAGACATGCGATTACATATCGTCAGGTTTTTGCGGCGTATTCATCTAAAAATGGGCCTCTGGGTTGCCCCTACACCTTACGAAACTCAATCTTATTTTCTACCCAGTCCACCTGCATCTGATCACCTTCGCCCACCTTGCCTTCAATAATCTGTAGCGACAGCTCGTCGAGGATTTTGTCTTGAATGACACGTTTTAAGGGGCGCGCTCCAAACATGGGGTCGTAACCGGCGATGGCCAGGTAGCGCGTGATGCGGTCGCTGGTGACCAGGGTAATGTGCTTTTGCGCCAGTCGTTCTGACACACGGGCCAGTTGCAGTTTAACGATGGCTTCAATTTCGTCCTGCGTCAGCTGGTTAAAGATAATAAAATCGTCAATGCGGTTGATAAACTCGGGGCGAAAAACCTGGCCGAGCACCTCGCGCACCGCCGATTCCTGCTTAAGCCGGTTGTCGGTAAATTCGGCAATGGCGCTGCTGGCCAAATTGGAAGTCATGATGATCACGGTGTTCTTAAAATTGATGGTGCGGCCTTTGCCATCGGTCAGGCGGCCTTCGTCGAGCACTTGCAGCAAGGCATTAAAAATTTCGGGATGCGCTTTTTCAATTTCGTCAAAAAGTACCACGCTGTACGGATGGCGACGCACGGCTTCGGTAAGCTGACCACCCTCGTCGTAGCCTACATAGCCGGGCGGAGCGCCAATCAGCCGCGCCACCGAATGTTTTTCGCTGTATTCGCTCATGTCAATACGGATCAAGGCATGCTCGGTATTAAACAAAAACTGTGCCAAGGCCTTGGAGAGTTCGGTTTTGCCGACGCCGGTGGGCCCAAGGAATACAAAGCAGCCGATGGGATGACCTTCTTCCTGAATGCCGGCGCGGCTGCGGCGGATGGCGTTAGACACTGCGCGGATGGCGGCGGCCTGGCCCACCACGCGCTGGGACAATTCAGCTTCCATCTGGCTAAGTTTCTGGCTTTCGGCCGTTAACATCTTAGAAACCGGAATGCCGGTCCAACGCGAGATCACCTGGGCAATGTCTTCTTCGGTGACTTCTTCTGACAAAATATGCCGATGCTCGCGTAATTCGCCCAGCCTGGCCTGGGCTTCGGTCAGCAGTTTTTCGTGTTGTGGAATGAGTCCGTACTTAATTTCGGCCACGCGTTGCAGGTTTACGTTGCGTTCGGCCTGGGTGGCTTCTTCTTTAAGTTCGCCCAGTTTCTTGCCCAACTCTTTGATACGGTCGATATGCCCTTTTTCGTTTTTCCAGTGTAATTCCAGCGCCTGGTTTGACTCGCGGATCTGCGCCAGTTCTTTTTCAAGTTCTGCGAGACGTTTCTTCGAGGCTTCGTCACTTTCTTTTTTCAGCGCTTCACGTTCGATTTCGAGCTGGCGGATTGTGCGGTGCAGCTGATCGATTTCGGCAGGCTTGCTGTCGATCTCGATGCGTAGCATGGAGGCCGCTTCATCCATCAGGTCAATGGCCTTGTCGGGTAAAAAGCGGTCGCTGATGTAACGTGCCGACAGCTCAACAGCGGCCACCAGAGCAGCATCGCGGATGCGTACGCCATGGTGTACTTCGTAGCGTTCTTTAAGGCCACGCAACATGGAAATGGCATCTTTAATAGAAGGTTCTTCTACTTGCACAGGCTGAAAGCGGCGTTCGAGGGCAGCGTCTTTTTCGATATGCTTGCGGTATTCCTTTAAAGTGGTGGCGCCAATAGCCCGCAGGCGTCCGCGTGCCAGGGCGGGCTTAAGCAGGTTTCCGGCATCCAGGGCGCCGTCGACCGCACCGGCGCCGACAATGGTATGCAATTCGTCAATAAACAGGACAATTTCGCCTTCGGAAGCCTCCACTTCTTTGATGAGGGCTTTCAGCCGGTCTTCAAATTCACCCCGGTATTTGGTGCCGGCAATCAAGGCCCCCAAATCCAGGGCCAGCAAGCGCTTGTGTTTGAGGGGCTCGGGCACGTCGCCATCCACAATTTTTTTGGCCAGGCCTTCGGCGATGGCAGTTTTGCCGGTGCCAGGTTCGCCCACCAGCACAGGATTGTTTTTGGTGCGGCGCGACAAAATTTGCATCACGCGCCGGATTTCGTCCTCACGCCCCACCACCGGGTCAATTTTGCCTTCGCGGGCCAGTTGGGTGAGATCCTGTGTATATTTTTGAAGCACCTGATATTTACTTTCGGGCGTGGCATCGGTGACACGCTGCTGGCCGCGCAAGGGAGCCAGTTCCTTTAAAAGGGTTTCGCGGCTAAGACCCAGGGCTTTTTGTAGTGTGGGTTCGGACAGCAGGCCTAGTAAGAGGTGTTCGGTGCTGACGTATTCGTCCTGCAGGGCCGTGGCTTCTTGCTCTGCCTGGCGCAGCACTTTTTGCAACTCGGAAGTCAGGTAAGGTTCGCTGCCGCCCGAAACGATGGGCAACTTGGCAAGTTCCTTGTGCGCCTGCTGTGTCAGGACATCGGGGTGCTTTTCGAGCTTTTTAAGCAGCGTGGGCACAATGCTTTCGCTTTGTTCGAGCAAGGCCAGCAACAGATGCCAGGGGCTTAAGGCTTGGTGCGAGCGCTTGCTGGCCAGTGGCAGCATGGCCTGAATGGCTTCGGTAGATTTAACGGTGTATTTATTTAAGTCCATACCAATATTTTAAGTATCAAGATGCATGCCAACGCAAGGAAGACAAAGCATTCTGGCTGTATAAAAACGGGTCATTTTTGGGTCAGATCAATACTGCGGTGCGCATAGGGAATTTCGATACCAGACTGGTCAAACGCCTTTTTCAGGCGTTTGCGAAACTCGCGCCCCACATCCCATTGTCTGGCAGGCTGGGTTTTGATACGGCATTTAATGATGATGGCAGAATCGGCAAACTGTTCAACGCCAAAAATTTCCAGGACCTCAAGCATGAGTGGTCCAAAATCTGGATCAGAGCGCAGCGCGGTGCCAGTCTTTTTCATCACGGCCATCACCTGTTCAAGATCTTCTTTATAAGCCACGCCAATATCAAATACCACGGCCGACCACTCCTTGCTGCGATTGGCCAGGGAGCGGATCTCGCCGTTGTGAAAGACATGCACCACGCCCTCTAAATCGCGTAGGATCGTGGTGCGCAAGTTGATCGATTCTACCTTGCCGTCGACGCCATTGATGATGGCCACATCTCCAACGCGGATGTGGTCTTCGATCAGCAGGGATACACCGCCGATCAGGTCGCGCACAAAATTTTGGGCGCCAAAGCTGACGGCCAGGCCCAGCACTCCGGCCGTGGTGACAATGGGCCCAATGTTGACGCCCACCTCGCTAAGGATCATCACCCCTCCAATGGCCCACAGCACCAGATAAGCCAGGGTAGAGGACAGGCCGAGGATGGTATTGACACGCTTGTCGATCTCACCAGCGACAACTTGTTTGTTTGAACGCGTCATTTTGTGGGTCATGAAGCGCCCCAGCCACGCAAAAATGCGATTCAGGATGACGTGCCCCAGGAGCACCACCAGAATAATTAACAGAATTTTTCCGGTGCTGATCAGCATCGAATCCGAGAGTTTTTCCCAAAGTTGTCCAAGGCGCGGGGGCATAAAAATATTGTACAAGATGCAGTCTGTACCTCTGATAGAATGGATTCAATTCAAAAAGGGAGGTTTTTATGGCTGAACCCGTCATGGCCCAGCGCAGGCCCGCCATTCTTGAGCTAGAAGTCGGCACCTATTTTTGGTGCCAGTGCGGACGCTCTAAAAACCAGCCCTTTTGCGATGGTTCACACAAAGAAACTGGCGAATTTACCCCGATCGAGTTCCAGATCACCGAAAAAAAACGTGTGGCCCTGTGTCAGTGCAAGCACAGCGGGCACAAGCCGTTTTGTGATGGAACGCATAAGAGCCTGGCAGTGGCCTAAGCAGGGGGCCTTGCCGAATACGCTTATGATTTTTTAAGTTCTTCCAGAACAAGCTGTTTCAGCTGTTCAATGTTCTGATAACGCACAAACCTCCCGCTGGGGTATATCACTGCCGTGCTGCCAGCCGAATGGCAGAACCCCAGACAGCCGGTTTTGGTGCAGAACACAGTCTGGGTCAGACCCTGTTCGATAAGCCATTTTTTTAAGGTTTTGACATCGCCTTCCTTGACCCGCGGGCTGCAGCTTGGGCGGTCATCATCGGGCTTGTCGCTCCGGTCATTGACGCACATAAACAAGTGCAGGCTATTTCCGGCGCGGATGGCTTCCACGGATCTAATCATACTGAAATCCACCGGTTTTTCCGACGATAAATAATTGGTGTCGACGCAACATAAAAAAATCTCCTGGTTTGACCACGGGTTAGCGGCGCTTCCAGTCTTTGTGCAGGAATGGCTTTTGTCCTGGCGAATGACCTTCACAGAGGGACAGCCACGCGATATTGGCGCCGATGCCCGGCAGAGACTTCCGCGTTTATGCCACCGGGACACGGGCATGTGGCTGTCCGGAACGAATTGGATTGAAAAGCGCCTACTGCCGAACATCGACACGGCACGCCACATTGAGTTGGCTTTTTACTTTGTGCGCGAAATGCTGGTCTCCTACGACAAGGACGACTGGAACGATGCTCGCCACATGGGTTTTGCCGCCGATGCGCTGATTGAGCGCCTGCCTTACGATGAGCTTCCGCGGCTCGTCCGAATGCTCCGCAACTACGGCTTGTGGGAGCATTATCTTGAAGTCATGGATCAAGTCTTTGTCGATTTTCCAAAGCGTACGCTCACCGTGCTTCGGCCGCGTTAAACAACGGCGGATTTTCGCTGTTCATGATTGCCCCTTTGAAAAGCGTTTTGACTTAGGGGCATTGTACGGGCCATGATGAACCATAGCAACCGTGGCGCGCGCAAAAATTCTGGTTACATACGGCCCGGCCTGTCAGTCGCGCCGCCAGCTCGAAGAACTGGTCGAACGCGGCGCCAGTGCGGTGCGCTATAACTTTTCGCATGGCAACCCCGAAGATTTTCGCAAAGTGGTGGCCATGGTGCGTCAGATCTCCAAGCGTCTTAACCAGCCCATTGCGGTACTGGCGGATCTGCAGGGGCCCAAGATTCGGTGTGGGGACCTGCCACCCGAAGGTCTCAATCTTGAAGCGGGTGAACGGGTTTTGATTTCGGCGCGTCAGCCCGAACGTACAGTGAAATGGATTCCGTTTGCCAGCGCGCGCGTGCTTAAAACGGTGCAGCCAGGTCACCAGGTACTCTTTGATGACGGTCAGATGGTGGCTGTGGCCGAACGCCTGGTCAACGAGGGGCTGTGGCTCAAAATTCAAAACGGCGGGGTCTTGTATTCTAAAAAGGGCATTAACTTTCCGGACTCTACTTTGGCACTTTCCTGTTTAACGCCCAAGGACCGGAGCGATGCCCAGGCTGCGCTGCGTTATGGCGCAGATTATCTGGCCTTAAGTTTTGTACAGCATGAGGACGACGTGATGGTGCTGCGCCGCCTGACCGAGCGTGCCGGGCGTGCCGATATTCCCATCATTGCCAAGATCGAAAAGCCCCAGGCCGTGCGGCGCCTACGTGAAATTTTGCAAGTGGTGTCTGGCGTGATGATTGCGCGGGGAGACTTGGGGGTGGAGATGCCGCTCGAGGAAGTGCCGGCCATTCAAAAAACCATCATTGGCCAGGCCAACCATTCGGGCAAGTTGGTGATCACGGCCACGCAAATGCTCGACTCCATGATCCGGCTGCCGCGTCCCACGCGCGCTGAAGCCTCTGATGTGGTGAACGCCATCATCGATGGCACGGATGTCGTTATGCTGTCGGGTGAAACCGCCAGCGGCAAGTATGCGGCCGAAGCCGTCAGCGTCATGAAGCGCCTTATCGTTGAAGCCGAAGATTTTGCCAAGCTGCGTGGCATCGAGGATGCCAATGCCTTTGTTGGTGGCAGCGAAATCCGTGCCACCATCTGCCAGGCGGCGGTGCAAAGCACTAGATCCATGCCCGTGGCAGCGATCTTTGTGCATACGCACAGTGGCAAAATTGGCCGTTATGTATCTAAGTTTCGGCCCCAGGTGCCGATCTTTTCACTGACCCCGTCGTTAGGGGTCAGTCAGCGCTGTTCATTGTTTTGGGGCACCACGCCTTATGCCATTCCTAAAATTAAAAGCACCAGCGAACTGGTGGCTTTTATTGGCAAGATCACCCTGCGTCTGGGCCTTAAAGATAAAAAAGTGGTGGTGGCCATTATCTCTGGTTTTCCGTTTAGCCCGCATGTGTCGACCAACATGTTTAAGCTGCATGAAGTCACCACGCGTTGATCTAACGCCGGGTTACAATGCGCTTAAAATATTCCTTGGGCATGCCGCCGCAGCTTGGGCACAGCCAGTCTTCGGGCAAATCTGCAAAGGACGTGCCTGCCGGGTAGCCGCGCTCGGGGTCGCCTATGGCTTCGTCGTAAACCCAGTTGCAGCCGTCGCAAGACCATTTTTCGCTGACTGAAAAATCAGTGGGAGTGCTCATGGGAATAGTATAAAAGTAGAAAGTCAAAAGTTGAAAGTGAAAAGTCTATTCTCCAAAAAAATAATTGTAAATTTGATCTGTGTATGAAAGTTCTGGCGGAGTCTGAAGCCGGGTGAGTTCGGCCTGGGCCTTTTCGATGCTTCGATCAAGCGTGTGAACTGTGATGGCATCCTTATTCACCAGCAATTGACCACCAATCGCTTGCTCGGTTTGTTTTGCAATGGGTTGCATGATGTCGCGTGCAATTTTCAGGTGGGGCAGAACCTCGTTCTGGTAAAGGTCGGCCTGGGTGGCTGTGTTCGAACTGTTTTGCGCCTCGTTAATTGTGACCATGGCATAGGCCAGTTCAAAGGCGGCTTCTTCTTGTGGGTTTTGACGGCTTAAGCTGCCGTTTTCAAAGACATCCACAATCATTTCAGCACGCTTAAAATAATCTGTCTTGGTGTTCATTTTTGGAGGGGTGATGGCATCGGCCACGCCATCCAGATTATTGGCCATCCAGTTGAGCGCAATCTGTCCCACAGATTCTGATGTTCCGGCAGCGGCAGCTTGCCTGGATGCTGTGGGGGCATCGGCATAGGCCATTCGTTTGGCTTCGGCCCGCGTTGCCCCATGGCCCTCGCGCGTGACCAGGTAATCTCCCGAGGTGCCGGCGTTGATCAGGTTGACGGCTTCGGTCAGCATTTGATCCGATGTAAGTGCCTGGGGAACAGCTTGGTAGAGGATGCGGTCATTATCAGTGACCACCAAAAGATAGGATCCCTTTTTGAGTGGATACTCGCTGACTGTAATGGCGTGGGCACCGCTGTCTCCGCTGTAATCGAGGAACAGGTGTTCAAAGGCTTTGCATTCTTCAGACTGCAGGAGCGACTCGTAAAGGTCAGCATACATGCTGCAATCGATCAGCACCTGACCGTCGTCGTTTGCTGCAAAGCGGCTAAGGTCTGTGTCGGTGGTAATTTGAAAGTTGTCGTTGACGTCGGCACCGACATGGATAAAGTATTTTTGAACGTAGGCTTGCATGGTTCTAAAATAAACTTGCGCTGTGGCGCCTTTGCGCAGGCTGTCAAAATACGCCTTAACTTCGTTCAGGTCATGGGGGTTTTTGACCACATCGTTAAAACTGGCATCGTCCAGGGCACGTTGGGCAGATGCCAGTGTTTTGGGGGTGTGGTGCAGCTTGGCATCGTCGATGTATTCGTGCAGGCCGCCGCGTGTGCGCAGTGCGTCGGACAGGTTGTCGGCAAAAGCGGGTTCTACTGAAACCCCGCGGGCTTCGAACGATGCCCTGAGCATGTCAAGATTCAGCTCCGCTTTGCCGTCGCCGTCATTGTCCGTAAGATTCTCGGCAATGGCGTCGTCAAGGCAGTCTGAATCCAACTGATCAACTATTTCTGGGAACTGTTCGTCGAGGGTGGCACGCACTTCCTGGATCACGTGGGCGGTATCAGTCGCAAGCAGGTTAGGGTTGACCTCCACGATTTCCACGGGCGCATCGGTGTACAGTTGCTCCCGAAAGACAGCTTCATCCTGCGCCGAAGGACGCGGACGCTGCGGAGAGTTCCTGTTTGCACCCTTTTGTGCCGAAAGTTGCGGCTGAATTTGTGCCAGGGTATTTGCATCGGGGATCTTGATTTGCTGACCGATTTCAATCTGATTGGCGTCGTCAAGGTGGTTGTATTGGGCAATGGCCTGATAGGTAAGCTGGCTTTTCCAGTTTGTTCCAGGTTGGGTGCGCGATAATTTGGCAGCTTCACGGGTGGCAATGCCGCTTAAGGTATCGCCTGAACGCACGGTAACGGTATAGCCACTGGTAGCACTGTTAGAAACAGTGTTTGGGGGGCCTGTAACACCAGGAACGGCCATGTATAAAAAATTCCCGTTTTAGGGAGGGTTTAAACGTGGGTCAAAGTTCGGTCATGTATTGGTTGGGGATCCCCCCTCAAAATGCCGGAATTCCAGAATAGTCGACGTTTGCCAGAGCAGCCGCAAGCGTCTGCATTCCGTTTTGAACGGCTCCGCCTGTGGCCCAAAAAGTAAGGTGCCGTCTGGCGGGGGTGATAAGCACCATCCGGTCACTGGATTGAGTGGGTCCCGCTATGAACTCGGAGCTGAATCTGGCAAAAGGATCTTCGCCGGATGCCGTAAACACGCGTCCAGCCTCCTGGCGCATCACGCACCAGGCCAAAATTTGCGCGGCGCGCGCGTGGCGATTGGGTGTCCATTGGATATTGCGCGCCAGTTCGTCCGCGTTGCGATAAAAGGCGCGCCGGGAACTGGCAAAGGTTTCACCTTCGTTGTCACTGGGATGGCCGTAGTAATCTGAACGTCCGGGGAGGTAGTTGGAGTCGTCAAAAACCTCGTTGTAACGCGGGTAACTCTGATGTGGGTTTCTTAAAGCGTGATACAGGACTGCTGCCGCGCGTGGGTCGTAGCCATAGAGCAGGTATTCGATCACGTGAAACAGCTCGTGTTCCGTCGATCCCCAGAGTTGTTCCCAGTTTGGTGCGCCGGGAACAAAGGAACAGGCAATCAATATTGTGTAAAGATTATTGATCCGGTCCCATTCGGCGCTTGAGCCGCCTTCGATGCCCGAAGAATCCAGGCGCCAGCCGCGCACAAACACCGTGAGGTCCTGATCGGATGCTTTGCGGCCGGTGTAGTCGTTAAGCGTTTGGGCCAAGTGTGCCTGAACGGGCCCGACCAGGTCACGATACGCTGCTTCAGCGCCCACCGTCATTCCGTTGTCTGGATTTTGCAAGCGCAGCATTTCCAATTGATGCTCGTCTGCCCGGTCGACGGTTTCAGAAAATTCATCCAGCGCAATGGCCCTTTCGGATGCCGGGTCTTCGGGCGGCGGAGCTGGCACAATTTGCGTACCACCCGGGGTGATGCTCAAAAACAAGGCGGGCCAAATCTGGGGCGTGTACAGAAAAATTGCAAAGTCTTTGACGGTGTATTTTCGAAGTTCGATCCAGGTTGATACCGCATCACGCTCGACGTTTAAGCCGTCGTAGCGGCAACGTGATGCAAAGTTGCGCGTCTGCACGGTAAAGGTCAAAATTTTCTGACGCAGTGTGCTTGGAAGCCTTTCGAGCAGGAGCATGGTTTTAGAACGCGGATAAGGTTGCGCAAAAATACCCTGTTGTTCCTCGGTCTTGGCCAAACGTTCGAAGAACAGCGACAGCTCGTTGGTATTGAGCAGGCCCTGCCTGTAAGCGTCCGTGATGCGCTTGGCCAGGTCGGTCAACGCCGGGTTGTGGCGGCGCAGGGCTTCACTTATAAGAAGGCTGATTTTGTCGGTGTGCGGCATGTCAGCGGTGATTTGAAGCGGACTTTTGTTTGCAGGCTTAAGTGCAGTGAGGATGGTAATGTCAGTCACGTTAAGTTTTCGGCACGGCCAGCGGAAAGATTCTATGGGATATTTCGAGACTTCCAAAAATCCACTCGCCAGCCGGTTTTGAAAAGCCATTGGTTTTTTGAAAAACACTTCCACCACCATTAGGTCATGGTTTATCGGAATCCGATGGCAGAGCGTGGGCCGGAATTGTTGCAGGAAATTTCGTCAGTCTTCTGGAGGAAGTTCCGACCAATCTTCAGTGTCAGACATCAATGCTGTCATGTCAGGTACGCTGTTCTCGCCATCATCTTCTTCCGGGTCTCCCTCCGGAAAAACCTCATCAATGGTGTTTGAAAATTCAATAACCTGATCCATAACCTGATCCACAACCTGATCCACACTTAGCGGTAGTTTTTCTGTTTCAGAAGGTTCCGTTTCTTGTGGTTCAAGAGCTTCGAGATTAGCGGTTAATTCATCGGCCCGGGCTTGGGCGCCAGCGCTTCCGTCCTGATATAGCCAATCAAGCAGCACAGTGGGGGCCAAGCCTCCAAGTAAAGATGGAGACCGGAAGGCATGGTCAAGCATTTGCGTCAGCGCCGAAACAATTTCGTGCTTGGTTTGAGGATCGGAAGGCTCGTAGCTTAGCCATTCCACAATGGCTTGCCGGGCTTCTTCGGGCGTATGGACGCCCTGATAAAGTTTTCGCAGATGCGCTGCCAGGGTTTGGGGGTCGCGCGGGCCTTCTTCCAGTAGTTTTTGGCCTTCCTCAAGCCACGCCTCATATTTAAAACCGGACGGGGGCTGGATTTGATGAATCTTCACCGCATTCTTCCGGTCCATTGCCACAAGAGTTCCAACCGAATCAACGGCTTCTTGAGCGCTAATGACGCCATCGGAAGCAGCTTGTTTTTGAAGCAGTCCCAGAAAATCTTTAAAGGGCAGATTAATTTTATTATTACCAAGCAACGCGTGAAAGGTGGCGCTATAACTGTTCAACGCTCCTTCTTCAAATTCGCCCACCACTCCGGATACGGTGGCATCAACTTGCTTGGCTCCGCCCATGCCATCGTCAACCCACACTTTTACTTTGTCTCCCACATCTGGCTGGCCAAAGTCGCCAATATTTTCTTCATTGGTGGCAATGCCCAGCGCTTCCTTGCCGCCAGGCAGCTTGACTTTCACCAGATAGGTTTCAGGGCTCAGGTAACCTCCCCGCGGAAGCTGATCCATGCCTTTGACGAACTGGGATGATTGAATTTTGTCCATGCACCTTGTATTCCCGATTTGTGCCTATTTTAAACATCGACGCCCACATTTTAACGCCTTTTTCACGGCAACATTTTCCCGCGCCGACCGATAGGTTGCGTGCTGTTTTACCGCCGCATCGCTGCCCGTCTGCATTGCTTTGACCTACGCCGCCGCCAAGCGGAAATCGAAGTGCGTGGTCTTGGAGGGCGGAAACTGGCTATTTCCCCACAAGTTTATCGGCAGTCGCGCTGCATCGACTGGTTCGAGGCCCGCGAGCCATTTCCGGTGGAGATCGCCATTCACAGTCTGATTCGCAGCACCGCCACGACCGATCATGTACTTGAATTTGTGCCGCCCGATTTTGACCGCTTACTGCGCTGTGACCGTCTCGTTAAATATGAAGGCCTGTTTCCGCTGCTTGCCTACCGCTGTCCCAAAATCCTGGAACAGTTAATCATCAAGGCGCAGCAATCCGGCCAGGAACTGTGGATGGACATCAGGGACTTTCGCGTGCGTGTTGGCGTGGGTTCGCAAGTGGGCCTGTCCGGCATCGATCAGGAAACCTGGAGCGAGGTTCGGGGTATTTTTAAAGCGCTGGGTGGATTTGCCCAGACCGAGCTCCCGCCTGAATTGCCAAGGCAGCAACTTCGGACGGATTGGGATCTGGTCACCTGGAAATCCAGCGTGCAAAGTACAGTGCGTTATATGGAACGCGTGCATGCGCGGGAGCAGGATCTAAAAAGCACAGCCCAAATGATGACGCACTATCATCCGGTTCATGTGGACGAAATGCGTCAGAATTCCCGGACAGCGCTGGCCGAGCGCCAACGGTTTTATAGTGGCAAGCTGGATTTCAGTTTTACAGATTTGCAAACGGCCTATGTCTCCAAAATGCCGTGGTTCGAAATTCGTAGCATGGGTACGCCCGAGCATCCCCTGTCCCGACAGAGGTTTACGAGCCGCTTTTATCATACGGCCGAAGTCGTGCGCGCCAGCGCGGGAGTGATCCCCTTGCTGCGGCGGCTTTTGGATCCGGGCGGCTCGGAATCTCCCTTGGCGTTGGCGCGGCTTAGCAGCGCGCTGCGGCGCTGGGTGGCACAGATGGATGCCCAGGGTTATTCTGCTACTGCGCTGGTGATGTTCCAACTCCAACACGGATTACAGGTCTCCCCGGCGGTGAGGCGCCGCATTGACCGGGTTTGCCAGTCCTATCCGCGCACCCGCGTGCGTTCCGAAAAAGATCTGATCTGGTATTACCTCTTTAACCGGGACGAAGCCAGCCCCATGAAATGCCTGCCGGCCACTTTGTTTTCTGCCAGACGGGACAGCCGTGTGATCACGTGGATCCGGCGTTTTAGCCGTTTGTGCGGACAGAACCACACTCCTCCGCAAAAGTTGGTGCTTAATGATCTTCTTATTGGCCGGCAGAATGAAGATGGCAGGCATGACCTGCCGCGCATTGAAAAAATCTACATCAGCACGGATCCCGACGAACTCTGGCGCGTGGCCGAAAAATGCCGTGGGGTTGTAACGGAGTTTCGTCGCTGGTTCAAATGATCGTTGAAGATTGAAAGGGATTGTTGTCCCGATCCCAAAATTTATTACGGACGCTCGTATGCCGCGTGCATGCGCTCCTCAAGTTCCCGCGCCCGTGCGCCCGTGGCCCGTATTTCCTCCGGGTCGAGTGAGGCGCCGACGCTGCGGATGCGGGGCAGCTCGGATGCCAGCAGTTCCAAGGCGTCCGCCGGCATGCGACCGGCAGGCTGATGCTGGTATTGTTCCAGCGTGGAAACGCGCATTTGCAAGCGGGCCTCTTCATGGGCTGCAAAAACTTCCGCAGGGATTTCCGGAAAAGCGCCGCTGGCCTCGGCCTTCCACAAATAATGCAGGATCAGTTCGAGGCCATTGCGGAGTTGCTGCGGTTTTTCAAAAGAACAATAGGATCCCTCCGGGGCATGCACCATTATTCCTTCTGACTGGAGATAAGCGGCAATCAGCATGGAATGAAGTGGCCAATTCAGAGCCAGCCAAGTTTGCGCTTCGGTCCGCACTTGGTTACTGAATACGGAATAACGTTGCGGGTTCCAATAATGTTGCTCGCCGCGTGCCAGCGCATAGACCATGTCCAAAAGCTTTTTATACCGTTCCCGGATGTCAGGGACGCGATAAAAGCGGCTGGCGATTTCGATGGTGTCCAAGGTGCGCATAAACGGATCGATGTTGCGGATTTCCATCCACTCCACTCCTTTGCGCAAATTTGAAAAAAAATCGTTCGGAGAAAAACGCAAGAGGCGCCGCAGCGACGGATCGTAGCCACCACGTGGAATTTGAATGATCTCCTCTGGGGACCAGGAGTGGTTGTGCGTATCGAAAGCAGCCGTCCAGCCGGTTTGATCGGCGCGCCGCTGCACGCGTTCAATATAACAGTCCGTAGACACAACGGCATTCGGAAAACAAAACATTTCCGTACCCAGGCACAGCAGCCATGGATGATCCGGGTCATGGGCTTGCAGTAAACGCTGCAGTTCTACAAAATTTTCCGGCCATTTGCCGTGGGTACAAGCCCGTAAAAAACGGGCAGCCTTGGTCCAATCCGTGGCTTTAAGTTCCAGTTCACGATCCAAACGCCGACTTTCGCGGTAAGACGACAGGATCATTTTACCGTTGCGGGTAAAGGCTCCCAGCTGCGGCGTCTGGGAGAACAGCGCCAGGACGCGGGAGGATAAGAAATCAACCGGGATGTCAAAGTCAAACACCCGGATGGCCTGCGGGCGTACGACTTCGCGCAACACGTCGGTGGCAGCGTCCCGGCGTTCCACCAGGCCCATGCAGCCGACCTCCGCCTGGAAATGTGTCCGCTGAAAATCCGCCGAAAATGCCGCCAGTTCCACGCGTATTGCTGCGGGAACGATCAGGCGCCGCCAGCCCAGGTCGACTTTAAGGTCTCGGGCGCTTTGAATACCACGCTGGAGCAGCAGGGTATCGGCAACGACTTTGCGAATCACGATAAGGGATTATCGAAAGTTTTTTTGGTTCCTCCCAGAAATAGGCTTCATGGGTTCATGGGTTTGAGGGGCTTGAGGGACGCAACCAAACTGCCTGCAACAAATTCCGGCATGTTTCGATAGACTTTTGTAAAAGACAGCGGATACGCACGCCGGAAAAATACGGATTAAAGGAGCAGTCGCCATGAACTTTAATTTTAAAATCGTAGCGACATTTGATGAAACCACGCAGCGCGGGTTTGAAAGCAATACGGATATCGAAGGGCTTATGAAAAGCCTAAGGGCTCAACTTTTAGTAAAGGAACATGAAAATTTCACCGTTACAAACTTTCGACGCTGGCAACCCCGGCCAGATATCGATCAGCTCTTCGAGTATGCGGCCTTGGTCAATGGCGAGTTTCGCTGGGGCTTGATGTATACCCCGGATTGGACCCGGGCTCTTTTTTACTTGTTAAGCCAAATGGATCGGCAGTTGTTTCCATCCTAGCCTGTGCGGTGGCCATACATGCCAGATGATTTAAAGTTTAACTTAAGTTGATCTTTGGCGGGCGGTATGGCAAGCTGAACTTATGCAAGCTTCCATTTCAATCAAGGAACTACGTTCCCATCTTTCCAAGATTCTGGCGGAAGTCCAAAAGGGCAGAACGTATGCGCTGATTTATCATAGCCGGGTGGTTGCGGAGCTGGGGCCAGTCAAAACGGCCAAACCAGATGCATCCGAGGATCATCCGTTAAATATTTTCATCGAAGATCACCCGGAGTTTGCCAAATGGAAACCCCGGAAATCGGCAGTGCAATTGGTTCGTGAAGTGCGTGACTGATGCTCAAGTCGTACGTGATTGACAGCTCGGTCTATGTATCAGCCTTTTTGCCGGATGAATTGAAGCACGATGAATCCCGACGCTTTATGAAAATGCTACACGATTCTCCTATAGAGGTATACCTTCCGGCTTTGGTGGTGGCCGAGGTGTTTAATGTGCTGATGCGATCCAGAAAGTACAAAGCGGATTTCCTACAGGATGTCGTGCGTCAGTTTATTGACCAGGCGCATGCCCGGCTGATTCCGCTGGATTCCACATGGTTGTTGTCCCTGCCGCGCGTTCCCAAAGGCATGCGCTTAAAGACCAGCGACCTGACGGTGGTTTTTACGGCCTGGCTAACGAAGAGCGTCCTGGTGACCTGGGATGGAAAAATGAAAAAACAGGCGGCAAAATATGTGGATGTGCGTACGCCCGAATATTTTCTGCGTGCCTAGCATTTGGAATGCCCTGAAAGTTAAAGCATAATGGAACCATGGATTTTTCAGGTTTGATTCACACGCTCAACGGCTACTGGATGGAGCGCGGTTGCCTGCTTGCCCAGCCCTACGACATCGAAAAAGGCGCTGGTACTATGAACCCGCACACGTTTTTGCGCTGCCTGGGGCCGCAGCCGTGGAACGTGGCGTACGTGGAACCCTCGCGTCGGCCGACGGACGGACGTTATGGCGAAAATCCCAACCGTCTGCAGCATTACTATCAGTACCAGGTCGTACTCAAACCCTCGCCGCTCGACATTCAGGATCTCTACCTGGGCAGCCTCAAGGCCATCGGCATCGACCCTGCGGATCACGATATCCGTTTTGTCGAGGACAACTGGGAGTCGCCCACGCTGGGCGCATGGGGTGTGGGCTGGGAGGTGTGGTGCGATGGCATGGAAGTGACGCAGTTTACGTACTTTCAGCAAGTCGGCGGTTTTGATTGCAACCCCGTGTCGGTGGAACTCACCTACGGTCTCGAGCGTCTGGCCATGTACATTCAAAAAAAGAACTCGGTTTTTGACGTGGTGTGGGCTGAAAAACCGGCTTCCGGAAAATCCGTAAGCTACCGTGACGTGCATCTCGCTACCGAAAAAGAAAATTCCACGTACAACTTTGAAGTCTCGTCTGTCGAGTACCTCACACAGGTCTTTGCGGGCGGTGAGGTCGAAGCGCGCCGCTGCCTGGAAAAAAAGCTGGTGCATCCGGCCTACGACCTGACGCTTAAATGCAGCCATGCCTTTAACATGCTCGACGCGCGCGGCGCGGTGTCAGTCACCGAGCGACAGAATTATATTGGCAAGGTGCGCACCCTGGCGCATGCGGTGGCAAAGCTTTATGTGGAGAAGTATACCCAAGTATCTGGTTTTTAATTCCGCGGTTTTTCTGGGGAATATTTATAATTTTGCATCAGTGTGCTTTGATATACTCAACGAGTGGCCACAGTTTATTTAGATACTTCCGTGATCAGTGCCTTGCATGATTCCAAAAATCCGGATCGTCAAAAAATTACAGTGGAATGGTTCGGGTCATACTTAAAAAAGTATGATGTTTTCATATCTCCGGTGGTTGTCGAGGAAATTGTGAATAACGATGAGCCATTACGCACGGTTTTGCTAGGAGACATCAGAAATTTGGACGTACTCACCGAGGTGCCTGGGATACAGCCATTGGCGGATCTTTTTTTACTTCATCGGATTCTGCCCGCCAAAAGCACCACGGACGCATTGCATCTAAGTTATGCGGTTGTTTTTGAAATGGATTATCTTGCATCGTGGAACTTCAAACATCTGGCAAACGTGCACCGGCAAACCATGCTTAACCGGTTCAATTTAGACCGAGGTTTATTTATTCCCAGGCTGGTTTCACCCAGCTATCTTTTTTAGGAGGTGGCACATGAAATTTGATTATGACAGCGTCGAGCTGGCTCGAAAGATTAAGAACAGGCTTTCCAAAGAATGTGGCTATTCCACAAAAAAAGTTTTAGAAAAATCTCAGAAGACCATAAAAAAACTAAATATTCATTGTGTTTACCCAAGGCATTTGCGAAAAAAAGCGGCGTAATTTAAGGAGGAAAAATGTGGGAGAAAAAATGATTTTTCATTATGACCAGGAAGGTGATGTACTTGATATTTCTGTTGGAAAACCCAGAGCTGCGGTCTCGACAGAGGTGGAAGATGATTTTTTTGTGCGTCGACTCCCCGGCAAAGGACAGATCATCGGGTTTTCGCTTTTAAACTTTACAAAGTCATTCCGTGGAAAAAACAAGCACAGGATTGTTCCGGTGCAAGGGTATTTTAAATCACTCTGAAAAGTGTTGATGGATAGATAACATGGATTTTCTGTTTGAACTCGGCCTCGAAGAAATCCCCGCGCGCTTTATGAACGGTTTGCTCGAGGATCTGCAAAAACAATTTTTGAACCAGCTCAAAACGGCTGGCTTGCAGTGCGCTTCCGCCGAAACTTTAGGAACCTATCGCCGCCTGACCTTGTTTGTGTCGGATATCCCGGCGGAAAAACCAGAGCTACGTAAACTCGCCAAGGGGCCCAAGCTGGCACAGGCCAAAGATGCGGGCGGGCAGTGGACGCCGGCGGCGCTTGGGTTTGCCAAGAAAAACGGTGTCACTTATGACCAGTTCAAAGAAGTCGACGGTTGTGTCGCCGCCGAAGTTGTCCAGCCTGCCGAAAAAACTCTGGCCCTGCTTCCCAAGCTGATCGAAGCGGCGGTCAAGGCCATGCATCTGCCGATTGCCATGTATTGGAACGCGCACGAAGGGCCCTTTGTGCGGCCGTTGCATTGGCTGCTTGCGCTGTACGGTTCCGATATTGTACCCGTGACCCTGTTCGGTATTCAGGCTGGGCGCGAGACGCGTGGACACCGGTTTTTATCGTCCGCAGCAGTGTCGCTTTCGCAAGCGGATCGGGAGACATATATAAGGAAGCTGGCCGAGACGCATGTGCTGGTAGATTTTCAGGTTCGCTGGGGGAGGATCAACGCGGAAATCCAGCAGAAAGCTGCGGAACTCGGCGCCCAGCCGGATTGCCCGCCTGCGTTGCTTCAGGAACTGGCCTACATTACCGAAGAACCCAAACTGCTGGTGGCGAGTTTCGAAGCATCTTTTTTGAGCGTGCCGGAAGAAATTCTCATTCTCACCATGCAGAAAAACCAAAAGTACGTGCCGCTTAAAAAAAATGGCAGGCTGACAAATCAGTTTCTGGTGCTCTACGAAGGCCGCGACGCCGCGGTGCCCAATATCCGCGAGGGTAACGAACGCGTCTTGCGGGCGCGTTTGGCCGATGCGGCTTTTTTTGTGGCCGAAGATCAAAAGGTTCCGCTCGACGATTTTTTAACCACACTTGGGCGCACCAGTTTCATCGAAGGTCTCGGAAGCATCCGCCAAAAAATTGACCGCAATGTGGCGCTGGCTTCAGCCATTGCCAAATCGTTAAATCCTAAAATGGCTAAAGAAGCGCGAAATCCTAATGCGGGTTTTAAATTGGATCGGGTTGAAAGAGTGGCCAAATATGCCAAAGCTGATTTGGCATCCCAAGCCGTGTTTGAATTTCCTGAATTGCAAGGTGTGATGGGTAAATATTATTACGCCCATCAGTTTGCAGACGCAGACGCTGAAGAAATGGCTGTGATCGAAGAACATTGGTGGCCCAAGGGGGCAGGTGCTGGATTGCCTTCTACTGCGTTGGGTGCGGTGGTGGCGGTGGCCGACAAATTGGACACACTGTGCGGCTGTTTTGCAGTCGGAAAAATTCCTACCGGCTCATCAGATCCGTATGCCTTGCGGCGCGCGGCACAGGCGATTATCGATATTGTGGATACGTTTAAGTGGGAGCTTGGAATAGCTCATTTGTTATCCGAAGTGAAGTTTGATTCGGAATTAAATGAAAAATTTCAATTGCAATCGCAGAATTTGATCGATTTTTTGACACAGCGCTTTGAACACAGACTGAAAAATATTTATAAGATTGATCATGATATTGCCGCGGCTATTTTGGTGCAATCTTGGGAGCGGCCAGTGTATCGTGGTGTCGAAGCTGCCCGGGCCTTGCAAAAGCGCCGCGATGTTTCGGATTTCAAAAGCATCGTAAAAACCGCCATTCGTGTGGAACGGATTACCTTGGATAGCGATGGTCGACCCTTGATGCTCCCGGGCTTTGTAGAAGAAGAATGGCTGCAGGAAGACGAAGAAAAAAAATTGTGGAAGCTTTTGCAGGAAATTAAAATGGAGGTAAGCGCAGCGCTTGCCAATTCTTTGCCCGATCTTGCACTGGACAAGCTTTTTAAACTGGCCAGTCCGGTGGAAATTTTCTTTGAAAAAGTTCTGGTCAATCACGAGGATCAAAACCTACGTGAAAATCGCATTAAACTGCTGATGGAAGTGCGGAATGTGTTTAAGGAAATTGCCGATTTTGAAAAAGTGGTTCTGCCCGGATAAGGCTGGGATTGCTGAAAAAGTCGTTCCCACGTCATCCCTGCACGGTTTTAACACGGGTTAATCGTAACTATTCAGCTTTGTCACATACCAGGCACAGCGGCAGGGGCCGCATGCGAGCTGGACAGGTGCACTTTTTTTCTAAGCATGCAGGCAGGGCCTGCGTGTTCTGAAGCCCCCAGGCCTTGCCTGGTTCAGAGGTGGAATGCCCTCTGTCCAGCGCCCAGTGGCCCTGCCACTGGGGGGTAGGGCTGAATAGTTACGGTTACCGAAAGTAAAATTTACTTTGCAACACAAACAGCACATACATATTCTTTTCGTGGCTTGTCGATAATACCAGTGTTATGGTCGACAGCATTCAAAGCACATCCCTTTCAGTTTCCGGCAGCACCGATCTGACCAAAACCAGCACCGAATCCTTTGTCACGTCTGACCCTTCAATTGATTCTGCCATTCAAACTGCCGGGGCTGAAATGACCCAGGAGCCCCTTGTGTTGGGAGATGCCGTAATGACCGAGGATTTCCTGCCGGGTGGTGAGACAGTATTGCCGCTTCCATTGAAGGGGGGGTTGCTGCCTCCATCTGACGGGTCATTACCACCGCTTAACAGTGCCTTGCCTCTAGCAGATGGGACATTGCCCCCGCCGCCAAAGGATGGTGTGTTTGCTCGTTCGATGCGTTCGATGTTTGGTGAAGGCAGCATGATGAACCGCATGCGGGGCGATGACATGAATCCAATGAAACAAATGCAGGGCAAGGGTGCGGGGCGGATGGACGCAAGCGCGCAGCAGAAATTTGATCAACAGGTACAGTCAAATAATTTGGTAAATGATCTGGTCAGCCAGGGGACTGAAACCTCTACCCAGGCATCAGTCGACAATGTAGAAGAAGCCACCGATCAAATTCGCCTGGATCAGGCTGAACAAGCATCGCGCTTTCAAGTTAATCCAAATTTTAAAGTCTAAACCCTAAACCCGCTATAATCCCTAGCGATGTCATTTGCCCCTTTGGCGTTCCATGCGCGCTTTATGGTTACGTTAGTGGCGGTTGACCGTCCAGAAGCTGAAGCGGCCTGGGCCCAGGCACACGAAGACTTTATCAAAGCGCAAGTGCCCGGGCAGCATGTGGCGCTGCGCCTGGCACCCGAAGGGCACAGCACCAAAATTGAGCAAGTACGCGAGCTAATTCAGTTATGCGCCAGCACGCCGCCCCAGGGTACGCACCAGTGGGTGTGGCTGGCCTCGGCCGAAACGCTTACACCCGAGGCCGGCAATGCGCTTTTAAAGCTACTCGAAGAACCCGTGCCTGGCATTTGGTTTCTTTTGACCAGCAGCCGTCCAGATCACGTATTGCCTACGCTGCGTTCCCGATCCGTGGTGCTTAAGGCGCCTCACAAGGTCACCGACCCACAGGTGCCGGAAGCTTTTCCATGGCGGCCTGATCTGCCGCTTTCAGACGCCTTGATGCTGACCAAGGTACTGGCCGAGAGTCCGGCTGAAACCGAAAGTTTTCTGGGGGCCTATTTGCAATTTCTACGTTGTGCCTTGTATCGGTTGGGGCAGGATTCTGACGGATTAGCACCTTTGATTGCCCGCATGGATCAAGTGCTTGGACTGCAGGCCCAACTGACACGGCCTATTCAACTGCGCCTGGCACTGGAGGCACTCTTGCTTGGCAAGACGGATTGCTAAACTTTGCGCTTAACCAGATTACTTTAATTAGATACAATCAGGTCGTACGCAGTAAATAGTAAAATTGAAACAGTTCACGCCGCGGCATGGCGGCGGAACCCGTGCGAGGAGGTTTTGACATGGCCGAGGTAGAACGACGGTCAGATGAGTCCATCGATAAGGCCTTGCGTCGGTTTAAGCGGCAGCTTAAAGACGAAGGCACCTTGGATGATTTGCGCCGCCACGAATTTTATATCAAGCCCACTGACGCGCGTAAAGAGCGCGAAAAGAAGGCTCGTATACGCAGTCGCAGACAGCAACAGGAAGAATGGTAAAGGCATGCTGAAAATTCTGGATCGCTATGCGATCCGGGAGGTGCTGGGGCCCTTTATTCTGGCCGTGGCGGGGTTCATCATCATTGGGATGATGGATTTTTTGTTTACGCTGGTGGATATGTTTGTCAATCACGGGGCACCCTTATGGGCAGTGGTTCGATTACTTATTTTTAAAATTCCAGTGATTCTGGTGATCTTTTTTCCGATGGCTTTTTTGTTTGCATGCATGCTTTTTCTGGTGCGCATGGCCAAGGATAACGAACTGACGGTGCTGCGTGCCAGTGGCATACCCCTTGGTCGGCTCATGCTTCCGATGCTGGCATGCGGGGTGGTGGCCAGCGGTTTTGCCTTTTTAAACAATGAAAAACTGGTGCCGTGGACCAATCATGTCAGCAACAATCTGATTCGTACGGTCATTATGAAGTCTCCGCCACCCACGATCATGGAAGAAATTTTTTTTAAAGACGAGGGTGGACGTTTCTTTTTTATCAAGCGTGTCGACAGTGCCAAAGCCATGATGGAAGACATTATGGTTTACGAACTGACGGGTGCTTTTCCGCGTGTGATTCTGGCGAAACGCGCCAGCTGGAACGAAAAAACCTGGACACTTTACGAAGGTATTATTCATAAGTACAACGAGGACGGTCTCATTGATTACGAGGCCCGGTTTGAGTCGCTGCAATTGCATGTCGACCGCGAAGTGCGCAGTTTTTATGACCAGCAGAAGACGCCCATCGAAATGACCACCTTCGAACTCAAACAAAAGATCGATGTCATGGCGCGCGGCGGAGCCAATACCAAGGATCTTTTTGTGGATCTCTTTATGAAGCAGTCGGTGCCAGTTTCGAGTTTTGTGTTTGGCGTGGTGGGTGCGGCCTGCTGTCTTTTGTTTGTATGGAGCGGCCGCGACTGGTGGGGGGTGATCGTCAGCGTCATTGTGGCGGTGCTGCTGGTTGGTTTTTTCTTTTTCCTGACGGCCGTGTGCCGTTCGTTGGGCCGCGGGGGGCTGATGCACCCCTTTTTGGCTGCCTGGCTGCCCAACTTGCTCTATCTTATTGTGGGCGGGGTGGTCTTGCTGCGGCAATCCCTGTTTAAATAAGAGTAGGTACCCATGGTGCAAACTTTGCAAGAATCGCCACGTATTTTACATTTGCGCAAAAGCCTCGAGCGTAACTCGCGCAACGTGACTCTTTGGGAACAGCTGGTACAGGTGTATATGCAGCACCAGCGCTATGGTGAGGCGGCAGTGGCGGCGATCCAGTTGGTCAAGATTAATGCGCGTCGTTATGTGGATATGCTGCTGCGCTTTGAACGGGCCGCGTATCACAACCCATATAACCTGTCGGTGCGTATGGCGCTGGCGGATCTCTATCAGTTTTACGGCGAGCACGAGCAGGCGGTCATGGAGCTGGAAGATATTCTGGAGCTTGATCCCAATCGCCTTGATGCGGCCCAGAAGTTAAGCCGTTTTTATTATAAGCTAGGCCGGGGTGCCGATGTGCTCAAGGTGCTCGACAACGTCAGCGACTTGACGCGGGCCGATGTGCCGATGCTGGTGTTTATGGCCAAAGCTTATTTTCGCGAGCGTGAATGGCCCAAGGCGGCCCAGCTTTTTGAACGGGCCTATGATGCGCAAGCCGAGGTCTCGCATCTTAAAAATTTATTTGAAATTTACCTTCAGATTCAAGATTTAGACGCTTTAGCGCGGGCCAGTCAGCGCATGATTGCGCAGTTTCCGGCCAGTCTCGAGTGGTTGCGCGATCAATGGGAAGTGGTCTTAAAAAAATTTCCAGCCTTTGGCGAGGGTTTGCGGCAGCTTTCACAGGTATACGTCAATACCGTGCAGCCCGACAAGGCGGTTGAACTGGTGCGCCAGCAGCTCAAGCTTGACAACGTGGTGCTCGATGATCGGGTGGCAGAACTGCGGCGTATCCTGGAGCATTTTCCAGATTTTCCAGCGGCCTTGTACGAACTGGCTTTGCTCGAAGTACGCCTGAAGCAGTACAGTCCGGCCCTTGAAAGACTACAACGCCTGTTGCAGCAGGATCGACCGCATTACCGTGACAAGGTTTTACGCAGTCTGCACGCTGTTTTAGAAGCGCATCCCGGTCAGGTGCTGGCGCTGCGTATTCTGGGGGATCTATGCCTTGAAGAACAACGGGTCGACGAAGCGGCCACCGCTTACCGCGCTTTGATCCAGCATAGTCCCGATGACCAGCCCGCCCTTTTGCTGCGTCTCGAACCGCTCTTTAAATCAGGTCAGCCTCCCGCGCCGCTGTGGATGCTGGGCATTGAGCTTGCCCTCCACTTGGGGCACCATGAGCAGGCCGAAATTTGGATTGCACGCTTAAAACAGATGCCCGAAGCCAAGGGGTACGATCATTACTGGGAGGCCATGCTTAAACGGACTCATGGACAGCTGGTCGAGGCCCTTGATCTGCTGGCCAAGGCCAATGCGATCCTGCCGGCTGACACACAGGTACATACCAGGGTGCGTGAAAACCTGGCGCAGCACTGGAAAAACCAGCTCGATGTTTTGGGGCAAGACGCTGGAAGCGGATTTGCGCGTGCGCAGTTATATTACGACATGGGCCGGGTGAGCGATGCGGCCGAAGCCATTCAACAAGCCGGTTCGCCCGATGTCAGTGCGCGGTTTTTACTGGCGCGTTGTTTTAAGGAGTTGGGGCGTTACGACCTGGGGTTGCGGCAGTTACGTGCCTTGGCCGACATCGACCCCAAACACACGCTTTTTGAACTGGGAACCTTGCAAGAGCTGGTAGGCGACTTGGACGGGGCCATTGATACCTATAAAAACCTGCAACAGCTTGACTTAAATTTTCCGGGGCTGGCCAAGCGCATTGAAGCGATGGGTTCCACCACCATGGTGCATTTGCGCGGAAAAATTGCGGTTCCGGTCAAAGTGGCGCTGGATGTTCCCCTGCTGTTGCCGGTCTATGTGCGCAATTCCGAAGTAGAACAGTGGGTTAAAAAGCACAAGTACACCTTGTCGCCTTCGCTGGCAAATCCGCACAATGACCGCGCGGTGGTGCATATTTTTTCGGGCCAGTGGAAAGCCGCCGAAGAAGAGCTGGTCTTGGCCCAAAATCTTGACCCCGGTCTGACAGCGGTACAGGTCAACTGGACCACCCTATGCCTGCTGCGTGATGACCGTGAGGGTGCCGAAGAACACTGGCAAAAAGCCCAGCACCTCAATCCGCGTCTGCCGGCCTTGTGGCATCTTAAGGGTTTGATGCATCTTCAAAAAGCAGAATACAAAGATGCGGCGCAACAATTTCAGCATGTGTTGGTGCAGGAGCGGCGCCTGTCGATCAGTAGTTTGAATTTGGGTGACGTGCTGTATGCCCTTGGAAAAGTGTCTGCTGCCACGGACATGTGGCAGCAGCATCTGCAGACTTACCTGCTTTCGGAACTTTCGTATCGGCGCCTGCGTGCCGTGTCTTACGCACGGTATCATGATTCGCTGATTACACCTTTTCACCCTGCTGCTTCATGAGGGGCTGCTGCGTGGCCCTGGTGGCGTGCATGCTGGCGTCGCTGGCGTGGGCAGACGAGGGTGGCCAGCCGTCTTTGCCGGTCAAATTAAAGGCCGATTCACTGCGTTATATCGAAACTGACGAACGGGTAGAAGCCCGCGGAAATGTGTACTTTGAGTTTGAGGATATCACTGTGTTTGCGGACGAGGTACAGCTTGATCTGGCGCGCAATGCCGTACAAGGGCGCGGAAATGTGCGCATTGTGCGCGGCAGTACGCCCCTGTATTGCCAGTTTTTCAGCTTTGATCTAGAGGACGGCAAATTAAATGTGGACCGTTTTACCGCCGAACTTGAAAGTGAAATCTTTATGGGGGTAGCCAATTTTTCGGCGCAGTCGCTGCAATCAAGCGCCAATGTATATGAAGGCCGCGAGGGGTGTTTTAGCACTTGCGAGTATCTCAAGCCGCATTATTACCTTTCAGCCGGAACCTTTTATTACTATCTCAACGACCATATTGAAGCCAGCTCGGTGTGGCTGGTCGAGAATGACCTACCCCTTGGTTTGGCGCTGCCTCTGTTTTATATGCCTTATTACGTTTATTACATGGGGTCGCGTCAGGTGGTGTATTTGTTTCCGGAAATAGGCAATAACAAAACCTATGGCAGTTATGCCAAAAATTCTTTTGATTATTATTACGATACCGGGTTTTGGGGTTTGCTGCGCCTGGACTGGTTCGAAAAAAAAGGCTGGGGCATTGGCGTTGATCACCACTATCAAATCGATGGGGGCCATGAGGGGCGTGTGCAAGTCTACAATCAGGACGAAACGGATACGGGCGCGTATAACCGCGATTACGTGCTGGAGCACCGCTTTGCGCCTCAGGAAAACTGGGACAGCAATCTAAACGCCAAATGGACCAAAAAGCTTTTTTCCAACGGACGCCGCGAAGATCAACTGCAGTATAGTTTGGGTGCCGGTGGCAAGGATCGCGAAGGCAACGCGCGTCTGAACTACAGTTTTAACAAGAATTTTTTAAGCGCCTTTGATCAGAGCAATGTCAGTGTGCGCCGCACGGCGGCCGGAACAGAGTCGGGCATCGAGTATCAGCTGGATGTGCCCAACCTCACCGGCCTTGACCGGCAAAGCCTGCGCCTGAATGGATCCATGCCGCTGACCTGGAACGTGCGTCAACAACTTAACGTGCAGTACGAAAAAAACCGGGTTTTGGTCGGTGTCCCCTATGATCAGCGTCTAGATTACACGTACTTGTTTCAACATCAGAGCCCTTTTTATTCCAGTCTACAGGTGGAATACAAGCGTTATGTGGACGTCGATGCCGATCAGGTGACGTCAGACGATGCGCTTAATTTTGTAGAACACCTGCCCAAAGCCACCCTGCACCTGAATGAGAAAGATCTGGGTCTTTTTAAGGTGAACGCCGAAATGGAAGCCGGTCTGATCCGCGAGAACCGTTTTATTTCGAGCGTGGGGCGTAATCGTGACTTCACCACCACGCGTTATCGCCTTGCACCGTCACTTTCGAAGGATTGGACCCTGCCGCTTGGAACCCAGCTGGGGTGGAACGTGCAATACGACCAGTTGGCCTACGGACCGGGGGATCAGTTGTTTAAGCTGACCGAAAAGGTCAACATGAGTCAGACTTGGTTTGGGGTCTTTCGCAATCAGGCCGATTGGATGCGCAGTTTTTCCGAAGGCAATTCGCCCTTTTACATGGATACGCGTGGCGGCGAGGCGCACCGACTCAACGAAAAGGCAAGCCTTTACTACGATAATCCTGACCGTTGGGCGCTGTCGCTCGTCACTGGATTTAACTGGCTTTCGCAGAAATGGGACGACATCATCTACGAGAGCCTGATACAACCCCACGGCGACTTGCGCTATACCAACCGCGTAAAATACAGCATCGAGAACAAACAGTTTGTCGATTGGGTGGCGCAATTGCATTTGCACTGGTTGCAGTACAACAGTTGGGATTTTTCGTATACCCGCAACTTACAGACTGGCGAACTGCAGCGCGGTCAGAGCGAAATTGGCATTCGCCTGACCGGTTTCGACGACCACTGGGAACAGGATGGCGAAGCGGTGACCCTTAAATTGCAGCATGAATATGACAGCCGCAGCCAGACCTTTATGCTGCGTACATGGGAGCTTGAAAAAGGCTTGCACTGCCGCAAGCTGCGCTTTTCGTGGAATGAGTTGCGTAAGGAATGGAAGTTTTTCTATGAAATTAACGCCTTCCCCGACCAACCGTTTGGACTTTCAAACTCTGAAACACAGGGGCTTAAACTCGAAGGATTTTTAGGGCAGGCGGTCAAGCTAGAATGAGAAATATATACTTGATTTTATGCCTGGCATGTGGAGCCTTATTAAGCTTGTGTGGTTGCGCCCGCACCGTGACCTCGTTGCAACTGGCCGGCAACGATCTGGTGTTTACGGTCAATGTATCCTCCGAAATTCAAAACGGTAACCGTTACTATGTGGTCATCAGCGGCAGCTCTACCGATATCGCCGTGCCCGCGTTGGGAGACTACTTTGTGGCACCTGGCGAGGGCGATTTTGACGAGTCCAAGCTTAAGGAATTTGGCCCTGATCCGACCACCATTAACGCTTATTATCGTGAATATTTTGACACCTGGTCAGACGTGATCCTGTTTGACATCACTGACAAATCGAGCAATTCCGGGGCCAGCACTTATTTGATTAAAAGTGGGCTGGCAAGCTTTCCGGATACGGTGACGCAAAATACGATCTATAGCCCCACGATCCCAAACAATATCGAAGCGCCCTATATGCCTGGCACGACCCAGCTGCGCTGCCATATTCCGCTGTCCCAGTTTTCGGTGGCCTATGCCCAGGGCGCGCGGATCTACTTTAAAATTTTAACCGTATCGGACAGCCGGATTTTAAGCGACCTCACCGATGGCAGCGTGTACGTCGAAAATACGGCTGCCGCCGATAACCGCGGCTCCGAGGCAGGGGACGCTTATGCGGGTTCGCATGGATCTTTTGACATTACCAGTTGGATTGCGCGGGTCGAATGATCCCTGCACCGACCCGCCGATACGCCGACTCAATTCTGGCCTTCATCGCGGCCCTTCTGCTGGGCTTGTCTTTTCCTCCCATCGGCGCATGGTACTTAAGCCCGGTGGCGATGCTGTGCTTGTTTTGGGCTTTGGATCCTGGCCATGAAAAAAAAGGCTTGTGGTGGCGGGTGGGTATTCCGTTTGCGCTGACCGTGCAACTTTGGGTTTGGTTCTGGTTACGGACGGTGACGGTGTATGTGGGCCCAGCTTATGCCCAGGTGGCGTGGCTGGGCGCGGCGTTGATTCAAAGTTTTTTTTGGGTACTGGCATTTTTTGTCTATACCCGCTGGCCCTTAAAATATCCCTGGCGTTTTTTTTACTTTGCGCTTGTCTTTGTCATGGGGGATGTCTTGCGCGCGCAGGGGCCTTGGGCGGCCACGTACGGCGCCCCGTGGTTACCCCTGATTGACTTTAGCTTTTTTGCATTAAATGCCCGTTACCTGGGGTATTGGGGTTTTGGTCTTTTATACATGAACCTGTGTGGCGCAGGCTATGCCTTGCTGCGGGCGCTGTATGAACGTAGGTATGTGCCTGTCATCTTTGGTTTCAATGCTTTCCTGGCGGTGATTTTTTGCCTGTGCTTATATGGACGCCTGGTTTTTCCTACGCTGTTAATCATTCCGCCAGACCATCCTTTGCAACATAAGCGCGTGGCCCTGTTGCAAGGAAATTTTGCCCAGAGCCTTAAGCTTTCGGCCAACAGTTTTCAGGCCATGCAGGATTTTTACCTGTCAGCCACGCGTGCCTTGCCGCGTGACGTGGATGTGGCGCTGTGGCCCGAAACGGTGATTCCCGCTTTTATGCTCGACCGGCCTTCGTTTGTATACGGATTGCGCAGTGCCCTCGAAGGACGTGAGACCGAAGTCGTTTTGGGTTTACCGTTGCGTGGTCCGGGAGAGTCTTATTTTAACGGGGCCGTACTGTTTTCGAACGAAGGGCCAGTGGCCTCTTACACCAAGTCAAGGCTGGTGCCCTTTGGCGAGTACATCCCTCTGCGATCAGTGCTGCGCAAGCTGATTGGAGATCAAGCCTATATGCAGACCGACTATGCAGTGGGTACGGTGCGTTATCCTCTGCAAACACGGGC
>JAHFDA010000082.1 GCA_023249225.1 bacterium | reverse complement strand
GCCAGCCACGTCTCCGATAATCACCCCCAGCATGGTCTCGTTGCGCCCAAGATATTCCACCACGCCCGTTTGCGTGGCTGACTTTTTAAGAAAGCCATCGCCGTGGCGTTCGAGATAGGCGTAAAAATCGCCCCCCAGATTCTGGGCAGGAATACAGCGGCTGGCAATGTGAATACCCGGAATCTGCGGGTCATTGAGCGAGAGCAAGCCCTCATGGACTTTACGTGCCATTTCAAGTTCTTTGTGGTCGTTTTCAATTTGATGGTGGAGTTCGCGCAGCGCATCTTGAAGACTTTGATTGAGCAGGTCGTGGCTGTGCCGGTTTCGACGTTCACGGCGCCATTGCCAGGCAAAAGCCAAGGCAATCATCAGCGACGAAGCCAGTAGCACAATCTGAAAAGCCAGGAGGCTAAAACCGGCCCACCACACTGCGCCCAAAGCCACAAGGCCATTGAGGAGCAGCACCAGTCCTACCCCCCACAGCAATTTTCGGACTTGTAACCCAGATGAATCACCCATATGAACCCAAGCATGACATGATTGGGCAGTGTATTTTAGCACCTGCCGACCTTTCCGTTGCGCGGGCCCATTAAATGGTCTAGACTTTTGAACAAGTCGTTAAAAAGGCGGGGTATATGGTTTTAGATCTCAAGATTGACGTGCGTGAAGAAAAAAATATTCCCATCGTTTCGATTAACGGCGAAATTGATATTTACACCTATCCCAAGCTAACAGAAACCTTAAATTCAATCATCGAAAAGGGCAGCACCGAAATTGTCATCAATCTTGAGAATGTTCGGTACATCGACTCAACGGGCCTCGGCGCGCTGGCCGATGGAGCCAATCGGGTGTTCGACCAGGGTGGCCACGTCAGCATCATCTGCAACAAACCCCAGGTTAAAAAAATCTTCGATGTCTCCGGATTGGCCAAACGTAATTTAAGTTTGTTCCCGAGCGAGCGCGAAGCCGTCGACAACGCTCGTAAGCATTTAAAGCCCTAAATGTATGACTTCTAAAAACAAATGCATTGAAATTTCTATTCCCAGCAGCAGCGAATACGTAGGCGTGGTACGTTTGGCAATCAGTGGCGTTGCCAGCCGTTGCAATTTTACCGTGGACGAAATTGAAGACCTTAAAATTGCGGTCAATGAGGCCTGCACCAACGCCGTGGTGCATGCTTACAATGGCAAAACGGGCACAGTCACTGTGCGCTGCTATCCCAAGCACAATGAACTGGCGGTAGAAGTTGCCGACCAGGGCGCCGGATTTAACGTTAAAGAAGTCTTGGCTCGGGCCGGAAAATCGACTCCCAGTGGCAAGCGTCCCAGCCTGGGTCTGGGTTTAACCTTTATTCAAAATTTAATGGATAGCACCAAAATTCAGTCGGCGCCGCGCAAAGGCACCACCATTCGCTTTACTAAAAAACACCGGTAGAAAGTTCTAGTAGTCTTGCAAGGCCAGCAAACGTTTGCTCTCTTCTAGCAGCAAAACACGTTTATTTTTTGATGGAAATTGCTTCACGTAAGCCAGCAAGGCCCGCTGCATGCGTCCAATATCTTCACCATGCAAACCCAATTCAATGAGTTCAGCCGCCTTAATATTTAAGGCATGCACATCCAGCGCCGCTTTTTGCGGATCAAGGCCATTCTCGATTAGTTTCAACGTCCATTGAATATCTTTTTTGCCATAAGCCAGCTGCCGCAGTAACGCCTCAACATCGGGACGTTCAAAAAAAAGCGCTGCCAGACGCAGCTCACGCGGCAAGGCAAGCAACCGCTCTTGAGCCGCCTGCAATCCAGCGCCCGCCTGGGCCACTGGCCAGGTTGGAAATAAGCGATCCCACAGGCCCGTGGCCTGTAGTCCCCGCAAGGCCTCAAGAAAATGATCGCCCTTGATCAGCTTGTCCCACTCGGCACCGATGCGTTCCGGGGCTGGCAGTGGCATGCCTGGCGCCAGATCCGCAATGGCCGCCGTTGTTTCGGGCAGCAGGGTAAAACCCAGCTGTGCCACAAAACGCAGCGCACGAAAGGGCCGCAAGGTATCTTCGAGAAAGCGATCCCTGGCCACACCCACCGCACGGATCGTTTGAAATTTAAGGTCTTCGACCCCACCAAAAATATCCACTATTTCACGTTCTATGGGATTATAGGCAATGGCGTTAAAGGTAAAATCACGCCGCGCCAGGTCTTCGTTGAGCTGGTGGGTAAATACCAGCGTGTCGGGACGGCGATGATCGCTATAAGCGCCTTCCTTGCGGAATGTGGTCACCTGATGAAGGGGGCGTACATTTTTTTCTATTCCCAGCAGTGTTTCTTCGCGCGTGGCGCGTGAACGCAGCGTGCCAGGCACACCGATGGTGCCGTAAAGCTTGCCCGTGGCCACGGTTTCAGAAAATAAGCTCTGGACCAAATCTGGCACAGCCGAAGTGGCTATATCCCAGTCGAGCGGACTGCGTCCCAGAATCAGGTCGCGTACACAGCCCCCCACCAAACAAGCCTGATGTCCCGCACCCTTAAGCGTACGTACAATTTCAAGCACATCGGCAGGCACAAAACGCTCCAGTTCCTTGAGGCGTAGTTTCATAACCTGCCTCCTGGTACAGAAAAAGCTTCGTATAGGAATTTATACATGCCTACGTTATCATATGAAACATGACCGAAACGCTCAATCCAGAACAACTTAAGGCAATCAAGCTGATCAATGGCCCTGTTTTGGTCTACGCCGGAGCTGGTTCCGGAAAAACCCGGGTTCTAACCCACCGTGTGGTGCATTTAATTCAAAACGGCGTGGCACCCGAAAAAATCATGGCAGTCACCTTTACCAACAAAGCTGCCGCTGAAATGAAAACGCGTATCAAGGGTTTATTGGGTAAAACCAAGTCAAAGTTGATGCCCCATATCAGTACCTACCACAGCTTTTGCGGCATGATTTTGCGCGAGGATATCGACCGCCTTGGTTTTTCAAAAAACTTTGTCATTTTTGACCAAAACGACCAGCTTGGAATCATCAAGCAAGTGTTGGGTACCTTGCCCGCACCCAAAGAAGGCAGCGAATATAAACCCAAAACAGTGCTTTCGGCCATCAGCATTGAAAAAAGCAATCTCAAAACCTTGGCAGAACTTAAAAAACGCAAGGATACTTTTACAAAATTGGTCTTGGTTCCGGTCTGGGAAAAATACCATACCCATCTCAAGCAAAGCCAGGCCCTCGATTTTGATGACATGCTGGTACACACTGTAGAACTGTTTCAAAAGTTCCCCGATGTGCTGGCCAGGTGGCAGGAACGTTTTAAATACATCCTGGTCGACGAGTTTCAAGACACCAACCATGCCCAGTATGTCATCACCAAAATGTTGGGGCACAAGCACCGCAATGTGTTTATTGTCGGGGACACAGACCAAAACATTTACTCCTGGCGCGGTGCCAGCATCCAAAACCTAAACCAGTTTGAAAAAGACTTCCGTAACGCCAAAGTCATTTTACTCGAGCAGAACTACCGCTCTACCCAAACCATTCTTGAAGTGGCCAACAAGATCATTTCCAATAACACCCGGCGCCGCAAAAAACGTCTGTGGACCAAGAACCTAAAGGGCGAATCGCTGATACATTATATTGCCTTCGACGAACATGACGAGGCGGGCTACGTGGTGGACGAAATCGAACGCCTCTGCCGAGTGGAAAACTTTAAAAAAGCTGACATCGCGGTGATCTTTCGTACCCACGCCCAAAGCCGCGTCATCGAAGACTTTTTAATCCGCCGCAGCATGAAATACCACATGGTAGACAGCCAGCGCTTTTATGCGCGCAAAGAAGTTAAAGACATCCTCTCGTACCTACGCGTGTTGTATAACCCCGCTGACAACTCTTCTATTCAGCGCGTGCTTAATACCCCTGCGCGCGGCATTGGCAAGGTCACCGAAAACCGCATCTTTGAAAAATCGCGCAACACGGGCAAGCCTGTGTTTGAACTTTTAACCAATAAACGCCTGCTTACAGAAAAGATTCAGAAGCTGACTGCCCCTTTTGTGCAGGTCATCCAACGCCTGCAAAACGAATACTGGGATCAGGAAGGAAAATCCAAGATCCCAGTGTGGAAACTGATCGAACGCTGTATCGCGCTTTCGGGTTACGCCGCCATGTTGCAGAGCGAGGGTACCGATGAGGCCCTGACGCGCCTTGAAAATATTATGGAATTGATGAGCATCGCCAAAGAAGATGATGAATCGGTCAGCCTGGGAGCCTTTTTAAACAAGATGTCCCTCAACACCTCTGACGACGAAGATAGCGACAGCAAGGGTGATGCCATTGCGCTTATGACCATTCACTCTACCAAGGGCCTGGAGTTTCCGGTGGTCATTATGGTCGGCATGGAAGAAGGCCTGCTGCCGCATTATCAGACCCAGTTCGACGAGGAACTGGTCGAAGAGGAGCGCCGCCTGGCCTATGTGGGCGTGACCCGCGCCAAACAAAAGGTTTACTTTACCAGCACCAACCAACGCTCAATTTTTGGCGACACCTGGTACAACGAGACCAGCCGTTTTATCAAAGAAGCGCCCCGTCAATATATCGCCACCTTTATTAACGAACGCCTGCTCGAAAACAACATTCTGCGCACGCGTCTTAAAGAAGACAAAGTCAGTTTTGAGGTGCGTTCGATGCAAGCCACCCCTGCCCCCTCCAAGGACAAGGGTGAACATAAAGTGGTGGCCGTGAATGTTAAAAAAGGTGATCGCGTCATCCACAAGATCTGGGGCCGTGCATCGGTATCCGAAGTCAGAGGCAAAGGCCCCGATGCCATCATTAAATTAAAGGTCGGCACTGAAGAACGTACCTTGCTGGCCAAATACGCCCCGCTTGAGGTTGTGCGCAAACGATAAAATGTCATCCCCGTATGGTTTAAAGGGGATCTCCTGCGCTGACTCAAAAACCCCATGAAACTTGCTGAAATATTTAGTTCCATCCAAGGCGAAGGCCTGTACGTGGGCGTGCGCCAGATCTTTGTGCGCTTTCCAAAATGCAACATTGTGTGTGCTTACTGCGACGAAGACGACCTTGCGTACAGCGAGTGGAGCACCCCAGCCATCTTAAAAAAAATCGGGGAATTTGTGGCCGCCGTTCCCCACCACAGCGTAAGTTTTACCGGGGGCGAACCCTGCCTGTATGCCCACCACATTCTTGAGCTGGCGCCGCAGATTCCACTTCCGCTCTTTTTAGAAACCAACGGCACGCTACCCGAAAAAATGGCCAGCCTGCTGCCGTACTTGAGTTTTGTCTCGCTCGATTACAAGCCTGGTCACGAAGATACCTTTGAGCAAAGCCTGGAACTGGTGCGCCACTCCAACAGTTATATCAAATGGGTGCTTTGCCCCGACTCCAGCGAAAATGAGCTCGAACGCATGGCCGCTATCGTTAAACGGGTAGTACCACGCATCCCGGTATTTTTTCAGCCGGTGACGCCGTGTCGGGACGTCCACGAAACCATTTCGCCCGAACGCATCCTGGCACTGACTGACCTGGCCTTGCGCCTTGGGTTAAGCGTGCGCGTGGTGCCACAGACCCATAAGCAGATTGGATTGCCGTAGAAACGTAACCTCCACGTTTCTACGCCACCATCCGCACCTCGAACGCGGCCTTAATCGCAGCAAATTTGATCGCCTCAATCGTGGTTTCACCATAGTGCAGCAACGAAGCTAAAAGCGCTGCATCGCTGACTGCCAGCACCTCTACCACATGTTGTAATAGGCCCGCCCCACCCGAAGCAATCACCGGAATGCCCACCGCCTGGTACACCGTGCGCGTCAGCGCAAGATCGTAGCCCGCCCTGGTGCCGTCGGCGTCCATGCTGGTCAGCAGAATCTCGCCCGCGCCACGCTCTTCTGCCTCACGTGCCCATTCGACCACGTCCCGTCCAGTTGGATTTCGCCCACCATGGGTAAATACACCCCAGTGATCCCCTTCCCGCCTGGCGTCGATGGCCACCACAATGCACTGGGCGCCAAAGCGGCGGGAAGCCTGCGTGATCAGCTCCGGATTTTTTAGCGCCGCCGTGTTGAGCGACACTTTATCTGCGCCCGAAAGCAGCAGCGCTTCGATCGTCTCGATATCACCAATTCCGCCACCGACCGTAAAGGGAATGAATATCTGTTGGGCCACACGTTTGACCAGCTCAACGACGATATCCCTTTTTTCGTGACTGGCAGTGATGTCGAGAAACACCAGCTCATCGGCACCTTGATCGTTATATGCCTTGGCAAGTTCTACCGGATCCCCCGCATCGCGCAGGTTGACAAACGAAGTGCCTTTAACGACGCGTCCGTCTTTGATGTCGAGGCAGGGAATAATGCGTTTGGCAGGCACTACTGGTGTTTATTTTTTAAATCACTCGGTCTATACACTAAAAGGTCTAAAGAATAAACGGCGCTTGATTGCTTCGATGGTTTCCCGGGCATTTGGCATTGCCCAAGTATATCAAGGAAATTCCACGGTCCAGTGGGAACGAAGTACCTTGAGTGTAAAAGAGTTAAAAATGAGTCCCGAAGGCAACGCCACCTCTAACATTGTGGCTGCCTGGAGAGCCGTCGTTCCAACCGTTATAAGCAATGCCCCGGGAGGCAAAGCACCTACCTTTTAGTGCCTCGGCAGACTTAAGCCTTAGCAGCGCATCTGCCGGGTAATCACTTGAATTATTTTTGCCATTAAAAGATTGCTCCGCAGTCCAAATCCACCAAGTATTGTCCGAACTTTCGGATGCCAGTTTTTGATACACCTTGGACGAAGCGTTGAGGTTGTAAAACCCCAATACATCCTCAAGGCGGGGATCCCTAGCCACAATCGCTTCCAGCAGAAGCACTTGCTGATACAAATTCATATCCGCGATGTAGCCGTTTTGAAGCTGGCTGCCTTCCCAAACTTCAATCATCTGATTCTCGGGTTGGGCGCTGGCGTTATACTCACGCACTTTAGCGTTATAGGTTTTAAACACATCGGCAATATCGGCGTAGCCCAGAAACTCTGCCGTATCGGCAGCTTTGAGCATCACGCATAATGTGCGGCGGCCATCGTCAAAGTTGACTTCGTGTATCGAACCCAGTCTTGCCAGCAAGGTTCTTTTTTCCGTTTCGGTCAGGGTGCCAGCATGACAAAGCGTGGCAATGTCGCTGTTGTTGTAGGGAACCTCGATCCAGCCCTGACGCTTGAGAAACTTGTCATAATCGATAATCGGCTGGCCATCGCGCGTTACTCCATCGGCGTCGATCATATGCTCAAAACCGCTGATGTAGCGGGGATCAAGAAACTCTGGACGGAGATCGTTCTTTTCACCCAGAAGTTTTTTAAAGTAAAGCGTGAGTACTCGTACCCGGACTGCAGGATCGAAGCCCATGAAAAGTTCCACCCAGGCCAACTTCGTTTGCAGTGTACCGGCAAAGACATTGATACGCGCGTCGCGGGCGCGTGTCAGGTAGCGTCCCAATGCGCGTTCTTCGGGAAGTTCTTCGAAAAAAGCGTCGCGCTGGCTGACCAGCTCCAGTGCCAGGCGTTTGTATGCCAGAATAGTCATGCGAGTTTATCGATGGAAATCAACAAAGATTTCAGTCTATGTTTTGGGATATTTATTCCACTCTATCGTTTGTCAGCGCCGGATACCCCCCACGCAGATAATCCTCGTAGCACATCGCTTTTTTTCCTTCGGGCTGAACTTCTAGAATTTGCAGTCGCCCATCGGCCACGCGGGTTTTGAGCACTTTGACCCGCACGCCATCCTTTACCGTAAACGCCCCCGGCCAAGGCGTATAGGCGCGCACGTGGTTGTGAATTTGCGGCGGAGTCTGAGACCAATCGATTTGGGCGGCCTGCTTTTCGATTTTTTTGCAGTAGCTGGCGCAGGAATGGTTTTGCGCAATTTTTAAGCGATCCATTCCGTGCGCTTGAATTTCGGCCAGCGTTTTTAGCAGCAACTCCGCACCCAGGGGGGCCAGACGGTCGTGTAGTTCGCCGGCCGTTTCGTCGGGAGCAATATCAACAGACCCTTGCATCAGCATGTCGCCGACATCCATTTGTTCCGCGAGCAGCATGATCGTGACACCGGTTTCAGGTTCACCGTTGAGCAGGGCATTTTGAATGGGCGCAGCGCCGCGGTACTTTGGGAGCAGGCTGGCGTGCACGTTGAGGCAGGGCCAGCGATGAATCACTTCCGGACGAAACAACTTGCCGTAAGCCACCACGACCAGCGCGTCGGGCTGCCAACGTTCCAAAATTGAAAGGATGTCGGCGGAACGCGCCGGTTGTTCGACGGGCAGCCCCAAACGCAGCGCCTCGATTTTAACGGGCGGCGCCTGCACCTTCATCCCCCGCCCGCCCGGACGGTCCGGCTGGCAGATGACGCCCAATAGGTGGTGTTCAGGAGAACTCGCCAGCCGCTGCAAGGTGGGAACTGCAAAATCGGGTGTGCCGCAGAAGGCCAGTTTCATCATTCAAACCGCTACCTTAGAAATCCTATTTTTTTATTGGGTTTCAAATGGCGTTCTTCGAGCAATTGTGTTAAGACATTGAATACCGACTGAATGGCACGATCATGCTGGCCAAGACGACTGCTAAATTTTCTTTCCAAGGTTTCAATTTTTTGCTTCAAATCCTTGTGGGTAAGCAACAGTTTTCGAAGATCCGTAAAGGTTCTCATAATTTGGATATTGACCTGTATGGCACGTCTGCTATTTAAAACACTGGATAGCATGGCCACCCCATTTTCCGTAAAAACATAAGGCAAATACTTGCGATGTTCTCCACGCTTTAAGGTCACAAATTGTGACCTTAAACGCTCCAGTTCCATTGCGTTGAGCTGAAACATAAAATCCTCGGGAAACCGCTCAATATTTCTTTTAACGGATTGATTTAAAACTTTGACTGGAACGCCATAAAGTTCAGCCAAATCTTTATCCAACATAACCTTTTGACCTCGAAGTACCAAAATTTTTCTGTGGATTGTTTCTGCTGGAATAAGCTCTGTTCTCATTAGCTTACAATTTTAGCAAGAAGTTTCATCTGGGAAAGTGATTGCAGAAACTTGCCTTGGCGAAACGCTCGGAAAACTCAATGGTACTGATCTCCATGACCATTTTATTTTAACACCCGTAAGGAAAGGCTTGCGCGTCGCGCCAGATTGTCATACTCGTAGATCTCTCCGTCGATGGTAAAAACCCGGTCGCGGAAAAAATCGTAAAGGTCGCGCGCCCATATATGGGTTTGCGCCAGGCTGCGGAAGTCATCGCCGTGCGTCACGTAATAGGCAAACGACTCGGCAAAGTCTTCGAGCAAGTTGCTGCGCGCGTAAAAAGTCAGGTAATCCGGGACGCCAGGATCTTTGTCATAACACCACAGCAAACTGGCCTTGGCGTAACGCAGCATCCAACTAAAAACATCGGACTCCGGATTCATCCACAAGGCCAGCTGCAAAACAAGCACCGCCGGAAACTGTACAAGCACATGTAACGCAAACGCCCATTGCGTCAGGGCAAAGCGATACTGCCGCAGGCGTGCAAAAGCCAGCAGATCCCTAAAACCGATACGCAGGTTCCAGGCATGCGCCAGCTCATGCGCCGCAAGATTGGCAAGCTCGTTTCGGGCCAGTACGTTTTGGGCCGCTGCCTGTATCAGCGGAATATCAAAAAACCACAGCCGGTCAAGCAGCATCCAGTATTTTCCCTGGATCTTTGAATCATCCATAGCGGCATCAATTTTCATGCGTTGCTCTAAAAGGCGCGCCATTCCAGGCGGCAGCGCCGACACCGAAGCCAGAAGCAAGCGCCGCAATTCAATTTTTTGATCTTCTGAAATGGGAAGCATGAGCGGCTGATTCCAGGTTTCAACGGCCCACCGCAAATACTCCTGAACGCGCGCGTCAAAGGGCAACGCCCAAATCTGCCTGGGAGTAACCAGCAGAATACCCTGTGGCGTCAGATGATAGGCCCGAACGCATTCTCCCGCTGGAAGCTGAAAATTGCGGGCGCTTTCGGCGATAAATTTTGCCACGGGCTGCGGAACTGCGGACGGGGGCTGGGTCTTTAAGACAAAAGCGCACGGATCGTCGCCTATATGCCGGACGCATTCGTCCGACAGCAGCATGACATTGATACGCCGCAGCCACTGGCGGTGCATTTCAAAATGGTAGGGACGCAGGCCCAAAACTCCCTGTGGATATTCAAAACCCTGCACGTCGTCGATTGGCCGATGAAAATCCAGGATTTCGTGAAACGGCAGGGCGACGTATTTGCGAGTGATCATCTGCGTACTTATCGGATCCATCACTGCTTCACGGGTATTTGGAAAAACCTTGGTTCAGGCAGTACCCATAAGTGCAATCCAGCCTTAGTTTTAGCGATATATGATATGGGCCACTTCAATCAAAAAGTTTTAGCTTTCAGACTTGGCGATTATGTCGCCCCGCCGCAAGGTCTACCTTATCTCCATCTCGAAAACGTCATGCGCGGGCTGGATTACGAAGACCGTGGTGTTGCGCCCGAATTCAAAATTCCGCAACTGATTGCCGCCGCACAGGAACGTGCGCATGCACAGGAGCGCACCGCGAAGATCCTTGCTATCGGGTGCGGCGCCGGGCGGATTGTTTTTGATATTCAAAAGGCCTGCCCCGCTGTAAATCTGGTTGCCATTAACAAAGAATCGATCGAAGTGGATCCACTTACTTTTTTTCGCTTTACCCATTACGAGCCGTTTTTGGGAGCACCCCTAACGTTGGAAGAAGTAGAAAAATTTTTACCGGAATTTCACCGTAACGTCCTGCTGCATGACGTTGATCAGGGATTGCCGTTTGAAAATGAAAGCTTTGACTTTGCGCTGGTGGGATCACAGACCTTGCATTACCTGCGCAATGAAATGCGGGCCATCGACGAAATCAAACGCGTTCTGCGGCCAAACGCCGTGGGACGTTTATGCCACGCGGCCCGCTCTTACTGCGGAAAAGAACTTTCGGAACTTTGCGGCGACCATCCCGATCGCTACGCCACGGCATCCAATTCACTCATCATCATGAATACGGCGCCTGGCATATCTTTTACTGAAGATGTCGAGTCAATCTAACGCAATGCTGCACCATCACCTCGCCCACCCCTCCGAACCCGTCCAAGCCGCCTTTGCGGTCATGCGCGATTATTACGCACGCCATTTGAGTGACCATGTCTATGACCGTTGCTAAAGGCTCTCGTCTGCCGATATAGTCTTGATAGGGCCATGACGCAAATACCTTTTAAAAATCGCGATGCAATCCTTGAAATTGGGTTGCGGTACAACATTCGCAAGATCCGGGTTTTTGGCTCCGTTGCCCGTGGGGAAGCCACTGCGCAAAGCGACCTGGATCTGCTAGTCGACGTGGAAAAAAAAACATCACTCCTGGATTTGATTGCCTTTTGGCAGGAAGTTGAGGATGCACTTGGACATAAAGTTGACGTCGTGACAGAAGAGGGCCTTAGCCCCTATCTGCGCGAACGAATACTCAACGAAGCCGTTCCACTATGAGGGAAGACCGCATCTATTTGCTGCATATACGGGATGCTATTACACAAATACTGGAATACGTTCACGAAGGTCGGCAAAGTTTTATGCTGGACTCCAAAACACAGGATGCGGTCATTCGAAAACTGGAGATCGTTGGAGAAGCCACCAAAAATATTTCGCCCGAACTAAAGACACAACACCCTCAAATTCCGTGGCGCAGCATGGCCGGAATGCGTGACAAGTTGATTCATGAATACTTTGGCGTTGACACCACTCTGGTATGGGAAACCGTGGAGTATCAGTTGCCTGACATCGCCAAACGGATCGAAAAAATGATTGTTCAACTGAAATAAACTCTACCCTCTGCCCCTACTGCTTCTTCAACAGCGCCTCCATCACATGCTCCGGCACCCGATCCGGCAAAAACCCGCGCAGACTGGCATGGCTGGCCAGTTCGCGCACCAGCGAGGAGCTGGTGTCGAGGTAGCGGTACGGAAACTGAAAAAGGGTTTCGATGTCCGGCGCAATGGCGCGGTTGATAAAGGCCAGCGAAATTTCCGCCTCAAAATCCGCCACGCCGCGGATGCCGCGCACCAGCACCTGCACCGCGTGCGCGCGGGCGTACTCCACCGTCACGCCGTCAAAGTGATCGGCCTCAATGCCGCTTTGACCTTTATAAAATTCCCGGATCAGCGCCACGCTCTCCTCGCCGGAGAAAAGGTTTTTTTTTTGGGGTTGACCGAGGCCAGCATCACGACCGTGCTCAAAAAGCGGCTGGCGCGTTCCACCATTTCGAAGTGGCCGTAGGTGGGTGGCGAAAAGGATCCGGCGTAGATACCGGAAAATACATCGACTGCAGCTTGCGGAACGGTGGTCGCGGGCGCTTGGGACTCGTGGCGGCGGTAAAGCTTCCAGATGCGCTGAAAATCAATGTTCACGCCGCTACTTTGTTCCTCCCACAAGTCAGCAATAAAGGGCGGACACCACTTGCGGATGGAATGGGCAAAATCGGTTTCCACGCGCGCGTACTGGCGCACGAGTTCCGGCGTCATGTGCGACAGATGCATGTCGGGCACAAGATAGGCCGTATCAAGTTTGCCGCCGCTATGCTCCCAAAGGGCGCGGGCGTCGGTGTATTCAGAAGTAATGTCGGTAAAACGCCGCAAACGACGGAGGATGAGCGTTGCCCCCACCGATTCGGCAAAGGTGCTGGTCATGCCGTTGTAACCGCGCACCCGCACGTTGGGAAACTCGTCGCGCAAAGCCAGACTGGCAATATCGACACGCTGCTCCAGCGGAAAAGTTGTGCGGCGGCGGG